>JAAYML010000118.1 GCA_012521395.1 Candidatus Epulonipiscium sp.
CAATCAGACGAGCCAGGCAAATCAAGCAAACAGGACAAATCAAACAAACCAAGCGAGTCAAAACAATTCATCTGATAATACCCAAAGCAATAATGATGACCAGTTTACATATTATACCGTTAAACAAGGCGATACTTTGTGGAGTATCAGTATGGACTTTTATGGATCTGGTCAATATTATAAAAAGATTATGCAATATAATAATATGAGAAGTGAAAGAGAATTATATGCTGGGAAAAGATTAAAAATACCAAAATTGTAAAACACAAAGGTGGTAACAATGGAAAATGAATATAACAATAAGACGCTCGCAGAATTAAGAGAAATTGCTAAGGATTTGGGTGTGAAAAATATTACAAAATATAAAAAACAAGAATTAATCGAAGAAATACTTACTAAAGAAAATGATACAGAAAATAATTCCAGTGAAAAAACGAAAGTTCCTTCTTCTATTGAGCAGCTTGATAGTGGTATTGTTGAAGAAGGCGTACTGGAAGTATTAGTTGATGGTTATGGTTTTTTACGGTCAGAAAATTATCTTCCCGGCACTAAAGATATTTATGTTTCTCCTTCTCAGATACGACGGTTTAATTTAAAAACAGGGGATTTGGTAAAAGGAAATATCCGAATTCCAAAAGAAGGAGAAAAATTTAGTGCTTTGTTATATGTCAAAGAGGTTAATGGAGACAACCCGGAAGTTGCAGCAAAACGACCGAATTTTGAAGACTTAACCCCTATATATCCAACAGAAAAACTCCATTTGGAATATGATCAATTGGATTTATCTACCAGACTGATTGATTTAATTGCTCCAATAGGAAAAGGCCAAAGAGGCATGATTGTGGCACCGCCTAAAGCAGGAAAGACCGTTCTTTTAAAAAAGATTGCCAATGCTATTGTTAAAAATCACCCTGAAGCCAGGTTGATTGTATTATTAATTGATGAAAGACCAGAAGAAGTAACGGATATGAAGAATTCGATAAGTGGTGAAAATGTTGAAGTAGTTTATTCTACTTTTGACGAACAGCCAGAGCATCATAAACGGGTTGCTGAGATGGTTCTGGAAAGAGCTAAGAGACTGGTTGAGCAGAAAAAAGATTTGATTATTCTGTTAGACAGCATTACCCGTTTGGCAAGGGCATATAATCTTACCATTCCGCCAAGTGGGAGGACCTTATCGGGTGGTCTTGACCCTGCTGCCCTTCATATGCCGAAGAAATTCTTTGGTGCTGCAAGAAATATTCAGGAAGGGGGCAGCTTAACTATCCTTGGGACTGCCCTTATTGAAACAGGCAGTAAAATGGATGAGGTCATTTTTGAAGAATTTAAAGGTACGGGAAATATGGAATTGGTATTAGACAGAAAACTATCAGAAAAGCGGATTTTCCCTGCTATTGATATTTATAAATCAGGAACGAGAAAAGAAGAATTACTTCTTAAGCAGAATGAATTAGAAGTTGTATATGGAATACGAAAAGCCATGAGTCGGATGACGCCTGCAGAAGTGACAGAAAGTATTATTGAAACGCTTATGCATACAAAAAATAACGAAGAATTCATTAAACTAATCGAGAAAAAATTGTGAGAAATTAAATATCATAATACTCTTGAAACAGAAAAAGCTATATGTTATAATACGAATGTTGTCGCTATAGCTAAGCTTAAAGTTATAATAGAGAACGGATTGTAATGATGAAGTATTTTTTTGAAAGAGGTGAAAAAATGAAGTCAGATATTCATCCTAATTATGGAGAAGCTACGGTGATTTGTAACTGTGGCAATACTTTCAAAACAGGTTCAGTAAAGAAAGAAATACGCGTTGAAGTATGTTCTAATTGTCATCCGTTTTATACAGGAAGACAAAAGACAACTGCGGCTAAAGGTCGTATCGATATGTTCAATAAAAAATATGGAATTAATCAAGAACAATAAGTGGTTGAGGCGGTTGTACTCAACCTTTTTTTTGCAAAAGATAACTAATGTAATATACTTTATTGTTTATAGGATTAATTATGTAATTAGGGAGTGAATCAATGAAAAGAACAAGTGTTGGCGGTCAGGCAGTTATTGAAGGGGTCATGATGAGAAGCCCAAAGGGCTATGCTGTAGCCGTAAGGAAGCCAGATAAAGAAATTGTCATAGAAAAAAAAGAATTAACCGCTTTAACAGAAAAATATCCTGTATTAAAATTACCCTTGTTAAGAGGCATTGTAACTTTTATTGATTCTATGGTTATTGGTATTCGAACTTTGAGCTATTCAGCACAATTTTTTGATATAGAAGAAGCAGAGCCATCTAAATTTGAAAAGTACTTAGATAATAAATTTGGCAGTAAAAAGCTGGAAGATTTTATTATTGGATTTACTATATTTTTTGCTTTTGTTTTAGGAATTGCCTTATTTATGGTCACGCCTCTTTTAATATCCAGGTTGTTTAAAAATTTTACTGAAAGCAAATGGCTTCTTAATTTATTTGAGGGTTTAATTAGAATTATCATTTTTCTTTCATACATTTATTTAGTCTCCAAGATGAAAGATATCCGCCGGGTGTTTGAATATCATGGCGCTGAGCATAAAACAATTAATTGTTTTGAGCAAGAAGAAGAATTGACCATAGAAAATGTTAAAAAATACAGCAGACTGCATAAAAGTTGTGGAACAAGTTTTCTTTTTATTGTTGTTTTGGTTAGCGTGATTACTTTTATTATCTTTAATGTAGAGAACTTTTGGCTCCGTTTAGTAAGCAGAGTCGTTCTTGTTCCTTTAATTGCAGGGATATCTTATGAACTGATAAGGTGGGCAAGAAGGTCAAAATCCAAAGCAGCCCAAATGATTAGTATTCCCGGAATGTGGCTTCAAAAGGTCTTTACTACAAGAGAACCTGACGATGACCAGATAGAGGTAGCCATTGCCGCATTGAAGGGAGTTTTGGAGGATGAAGAAGACCATTGATGAACTCTTAAGAGAAGCCAAAGGACTATTAAAAGATAAGGGTATAAAGACTTGGGCTTTAGATAGTGAACTGCTTCTTTCACATCTGTTTTCTTTTTCGAGGGTGCAGTTGTATACCCATTCAAAAGAAGAAGTTGAAGAAGCTATTCAAGAAAAATATAGAGACTTAATTTTAGAACGAATTAAAGGTATGCCTGTTCAATATTTAACTAATACTAAAGAATTTATGTCTTTACCTTTTTATGTAGACCAAAATGTACTGATTCCCAGAAATGATACGGAGGTTTTAGTGGAAAAGGCTCTGGAGCTTATCGATGAAAAAGAAAGCATGATTTTGGACATGTGTACAGGTTCAGGCTGTATCGCAATAAGCATTGCTTATTATAAGAAAAAGAGTAAAGTCCTTGGTCTGGATTTGTCTGCACCAGCTTTGAAAGTGGCTCAATACAATGCCAGATTAAATGGTGTTGATGACAGAGTTTATTTTATTCAAAGTAATTTATTTGAAAGCTTACAAGAAGACTATCTTAGTAAATTTGATATGATTATATCCAATCCGCCATATATTCCGACAGAAGATATTTCTCGACTTGAAGTTGAAGTTAAAGCCTATGAACCCTTTATGGCATTAGATGGTGGAAAAGACGGCTTGGATTTCTATCGTAAAATTATAGAAAAAAGTAAGGCTTATCTAAAAGATAAAGGGATATTAATTTTTGAAATAGGATATAATCAAGGAAAAGCTGTAACTGAAATCTTTAAAAGTCATGGATTTTCTGATATAAGTATAAAGAAGGATTTAGCCGGCTTAGACAGGGTAGTTTTTGGGAAATTTATTAAATAATCCTTGGGAATAGAGGTGAGATAATGTTTAGTAAGTTAGAAGAAATTAATGAAAGATATGATGAGATTTCAAAAAAGATTAGTGCTCCTGAAGTGATTAATAATCAAACAGAATGGCAAAGTCTGATGAAAGAATATGGAGATCTTAAACCTTTAGTTGAAAAGTATACTGAATATAAAAAGGTTAAAGAAGCCATAGATGAAGCCCATCAACTCTTAGAAGATAATCTGGAAGAAGATTTCAGACAATTGGTAAAAGAAGAGTTGGCAGAAAACAAACAAAAAATTGTAAAGATAGAAGAAGAATTAAAAATCTTATTACTGCCTAAAGACCCCAACGATGAAAAGAATGTTATTGTTGAAATACGTGGAGGTGCAGGCGGAGATGAAGCTGCCCTTTTTGCCGGAGACCTTTTCAGGATGTATTCCATGTATGCAGAAAAAAATAATTGGAAAGTCGAGATTATGGACAGCAATGAAATAGGTGTAGGAGGCTTTAAAGAAATTATATTTATGATACAAGGAAGAGGAGCTTATTCTAAGCTTAAGTATGAAAGCGGGGTTCACCGTGTTCAAAGAATTCCCATAACCGAGTCAGGAGGAAGAATTCATACTTCAACAGTAACCGTTGCAGTACTTCCTGAAGTAGAAGAAGTTGATGTAGAAATTAATATGAATGATATCAGGGTAGACGTTTTCCGTTCTTCAGGGCATGGAGGACAAAGTGTTAATACAACGGACTCTGCAGTAAGAATTACTCACCTTCCTACCAATATTGTTGTGACTTGTCAAGATGAGAAATCACAGCTAAAAAATAAAGAAAAAGCCTTGAAAGTTCTTCGGGCAAAATTATATGAAATTGAAAGAGAAAAACAAGAAAAAGAACTTGCTGAAACAAGGAGAAGCCAGGTAGGAACTGGAAACAGAAATGAAAGAATCAGAACCTATAATTTCCCTCAAGGAAGAGTAACCGATCACAGGATAGGCTTGACGCTGCATAAACTGGACAGTATTTTAGACGGAGATTTGGATGAAATTATTGATAGTTTAATTGCCTTTGACCAAATGGAAAGACTGAAAAAAGGAAGTTAATTTTTTTATACTTTATAATTTTATAATTATTATACTTGGATAAAATGGTTTTTGTGGTATAATGAATAAAAATCTTTATTTGTTATTTTTTATTCGGAGGGGAATTATGGCAGATAAGAAGAAGGAACTTCAAAATAAACAAAAATCATCTTATAAAGTATATCAGGAAGAACACTCCAAGAGCAGCTTAGGAAACTTTTTTTTAGGACTCATCTTGTTGTGTTCAGGAATTTATTTAATATTCCAGAATACAATTATAAGTACTGGCTTTTCCTTAAGTAGAATACTGGGTTTTACACCATCATTTGGCTTTGTTCTTTTACCACTTCTGATAGGGATTATCATGTTGTTTTTTAATACTAAGTCAAAGCTTGCGTGGTTTTTTATTGCTTTTGGAATAATTATCATTTTGTTAGGGTTACTAATGGGTTTGAGAATTACTTTTATGCCAGTTACTTTATATGAAACAATACTCATGTTTGGTTTAACGGCTGCTGGCTTAGGTCTTGTACTTAGAGGTTTACTGGGAAGATAGAAAATATGATAATAACAAAACTACATTGTTAAATCGTATGAAAGAGATATTTAACATGTAGTTTTTTTTTTGAGAATCTATTATTTTAAAATAAGTTTTATTATATAATCTTGTGTAAATCTTGTAGAAAAGAACTAAATAGAAAAATAATATAAAAATTTGATTTTATAATACATATGTGATAATTATTTTATTAATGGTATAATGCTATCATATAATTTTTAATAAGGTGGTTACAAAATGGATAAGAAGAAGGTATTCAATATATTGGAAATACAAGAAACAAAAGATGAATCTATTATTAAAGCAGCCTATAGAAAAAAGCTTCTTGTGACGAATCCTGAAGATGACCCTGAGGGTTTTAAGCTTTTAAGAGAGGCTTATGAAGAAGCCATAAGACTTAGTAAAATCGAAGAGGAAGAAAAAGAAGATACACCTGTTAGCAGATGGATAGAGAAAGTAGATTCTCTTTACAGAAGCTTATCCAGAAGAAATAATATTGATGCCTGGGAAGAATTATTTCAGGAAGAAGTGTGTAGGAATTTTGATACTTTTGAAGAAGTACGTGATGCCCTTCTTTTATATTTGATGGACCATTTCCGTTTAAGTTTTGATATTTGGGAACTGATTAATAATACTTATCATTTACCAGAAATTAAAGAAGAATTATATGAAAAGTTCCCAATAAACTTTATAGATTTTGTGATCAGGGCGCCAGAAGCGGATAAGTGGTTTGATTACAAACTCTTTGAAGGAAAAGAAGATGGAGATGTAGATGAGTTTATTAATTGTTATTATGCTCTAAGGAGAATGAATGATACAAAAGAATATGGGGAATTCCATAAAGTTTTAGATACAATAGAAAAGACGAATCTCTGGCATCCATATTTGGACGTAGAAAAAATGATATACTATATGAATTCCAATGAACTTGAAACAGCTAAGGAAATAGGACAAAAACTCATGGAAAGAAAATATGATAATCTATTTATAAAATATTATTTGATGTTACTGACCATGGAGTCCGGAGATATCGAAAAGGCCTACAAAGAAGCAGAAGAGATTATAAAAGAATCACCCAGGCATTATGGGGCCAGGAAAGCAGTTTATAAATATTTTTATAAAAAAGGAGACTATAAACAATCAAAAGAGAAATTGTTAGAGTTACTTGAAGAGTGGAGTTATGACCAAAGCTTAATAGAAGATTTGCAAAAAGTGAATGAACATTTGATTGAAATTTATAAAGAGCAAATCGAAAAAGAGCCAGAAAATAAAAAGCTAAAATTAGAATTAGGTTGGAGTTTGTTCCAAAATAATTTATTTGAAGAATGTCTGAATTTAATAAAGGATATGGAATTAGATGATAAGATTTATTATGAGTATTATAATTTAATGACCCGCAATTATATGGTCATGGAAAATTATGAACAGGCCTATCCTTATGCTAAGATTTGGCTGGAAGAGATACTTAAAATAAAAGAAAAAATTAAAGATAAAGATGATGCTGACATTTCGGATGAAAACAAAAAAATCATTAGAAGATTGTCTTTAGCTTATTACTTTATTGCTAAATGTTATTATCATTTTAGTAAATCAAAAACAGACGAAAACTATATTGATAAATGTATAGAGTATTATGATTTAGCTATTGAAACAGAAACAAATGAAGGAGATTTGCTTAAATTTTTATGTGAAAAGGCCCAATTGTATTTAGAATTGGGTAAAAATGAATTATGTGTAGATGTTTGTGACAGGATAATATCTAAAGATAGTGGTTACTTCCCAGCATATGTGTATAGACAAGAGGCTTTTTATAACTTAAAAATGGGCAGGGAAGTTCTTGATGATTACTATAAGGCTGTAGAAATTTATGATGGTTATCCTAAAATATACATATTGGCAGTAAAAGTTTTAATTATTTTTGAAAGATATGAAGAAGCTAAAAGGGTTTTAGATAAGGCTAAAGAAGCTGGAATTAAAAGTAATGAACTTGCTTATCAGGAACTACGGATTAAAAGAATAAAAGCAACCACTAAGGAAGAAAAAAGAGAAATTGCTGATGAGATAAAAAAACTATATGATAAAGTTCAAAAAGAAAAAACAGAGCAGGAAGAAAAAAATGGACAAGAAATAGTTAATGACATAGAAGATTCTTCTGTCTTATTATATGAATTATCGTTTTGTTATTACGAAATGGACGAATTTGATTTGGCTCTTAAAGCAATTAATGAGAGATTAAAAGTAAGTGACGATGTGAGTAGTATTGAATTAAAAGGAGATATTCTTTATTATCTTAAAAAGTATAAAGAAGCTATAAATGTCTTTAAAAAATTAATTAATGATTGTCCTAACTACTATTATGGGTATTATGTTACAGGATATTGTTATGAAGAACTAAACAATGATCAAAAAGCCCTCGAATTTTATTTAAAGACTGTTGAATTAGAGCCAGAGCATTCTTATGTTAATCATAAAATCAAGGATATCTATAGAAGATGGTACAACAAGTATTTTAAAAGGGAACATTATGAATTAGCTGTAAAACATGCAAAGCGCCAGGTAGAAATTCAACCTAATGGCTATTACTATATTGAATTAGGTTTAATCTATTCAGACGGTTATGAGATGGAAAAAGCTATTGAGGCTTTTAAGAAGGCAGTAGAATATGACAAAGAGGACATGTATCCTTATAATAATATAGGCTGGTCCTATAAGGTTCTTGGCAACTTTGATGAAGCATACAAGTATTATCAATTGGCCCTTAAGTACTGTACAACGAATGAACTAATCACTCATAGAAATTTATCTACTTATTATATGGTTGTTGGGGAATTTGAGAAGACAATTGAACTTTATGAAGAGATTTATGAAAAAACGGAGAATAGTGATTTTCTTAAATATATTGCTTATGTTTATGTGCGTTTAAAAAACTGGGAGATGGCTTTAGCTTATTATAAAAGGAAGTTAGACATTGATAAAAACTATGTCAATCAATACTGGTTGGATGTGGGTTATTTGTATTCCTGTAAAGGTGATAATAAGAATGCTATAAAGTTTTATAAAAAAGGTATTTTTCAAGATGTTATAGGTTCTGAGCCATATAGATATATGGGAGACCATATTTTTTGGCTGCTTAGAGATTATAAAAAGGCATTAAAATATTATAAAAAAGCATATATGTATTTTGAGTATTATAATTATGATAATGTTTATTTTGAAGAATTGACGGAGTGTATTTTATATGTTTTAAAAATATTAGGAAAGGAAAAATTGGCCAAAAAATATTTTGAAAAAACTCTTGACTACATAAACAGAAAATTCAATAGTTTAGACAGTTGGTTAAATAATCCCAATGAACGCAAAGAAAGACTATATTATATGGCTTCCTGGCATTTGTCCATTGGCGAATATGAAAAAGCTAAAGAATACGTGGAACAGATGAAAAAATGTTTAAGCTGCCAAAGATGTTCTTTTCTCAAATGTGCTAAATTATATTTTATAGAAGGCTTGTTTTTAGAGGCAGAACAGGATTACCATTCTGCTTTGGAAAAATATCAAATAGCTTTAAAACTTGATGAAAATGACATAAAATATATTGGTAAAGTAAATGAAATGAAAGAAAAAATAGGAGAGAAGCAGTTATGATTATAGGAATAGATTTAGGTACAACCAATAGTCTTGTGAGTTATTTTACAGAAGATGGACCTAAAATAATTCCCAACCGTTTAGGGAAAAAGCTTACTCCATCAGTTGTAAGTATTGATGAAAATGACCAGGTTTATGTGGGTGAGACAGCAAAGGAACGCATGATACTATATCCGGATACTTGTGCCAGTGTTTTCAAAAGAGATATGGGGTCAAAAAAGAAATATACTTTAGGTCACAGGACTTTTTTACCTGAAGAATTGTCTTCTTTTGTTCTTCGCTCTCTTAAAGAAGATGCAGAAGTATATTTGGGTGAAAAGGTCACAGAAGCCATTATCAGTGTTCCGGCTTATTTTAATGATGCCAGAAGAAAAGCAACAAAAAGAGCCGGAGAATTGGCAGGTCTAAAGGTAGAACGTATTATCAGCGAGCCTACTGCAGCTGCTATTGCTTATGGTCTTTACCAAAGCAATAAAGATATGAAATTTTTAGTTTTTGATTTAGGTGGAGGTACCTTTGATGTATCTATTTTAGAGCTCTTTGGCAATATATTAGAAGTTCATGCAGTCGCAGGAGACAATTTTCTTGGGGGAGAAGATTTTACCCAGGTATTGATAGATATGTTTATGAAAGAACATAATTTAAAAGCTGAAGAGCTTGATATTAAAACCTTATCCCATATTAGAAAGCAAGCCGAAGAATGTAAGAAAAAATTTGCTCAGGAATCTAGTTCGGTTATGTCATGCAATATCAATAATGAACTGATGGAAATGAAGATTGACATTGACAGCTACGAAAAAAATTGTGAGATTCTTTTGGAACGTATTAAACAGCCAATTAAAAGAAGTTTATCTGATGCCAATATAAAGCTTTCCGATATTGATCAAGTGGTTATGATTGGTGGTGCAACCAGACTACCTATTATACATAAAATGGTTAGTAAACTTTTTAAGATGATTCCTAATACCAGTATTAATCCTGATGAGGCTGTTGCTTTAGGGGCAGCCATCCAGGGAGCTATGAAAGAAAGGAATCAGGCGGTTAAAGAAGTGATTTTAACCGATGTATGTCCTTTTACACTGGGAACGGAAGTCGTAAGAGAAATTGAAGAAAATCGGTTTGAATCTGGCTATTATTGTCCTATCATTGAACGTAACACTGTAATTCCTGCCAGCAGGACAGAAAGATTATACACGGTTTATGATAATCAGACAAAAATAAGGGTTAAAATTCTTCAGGGAGAAAGCCGTTTTGCTTCAAATAATGTTTTAATAGGAGAATTAACTGTAGAAGTTCCTAAGGGAAGAGCCGGAGAAGAAGCGGTGGACGTCACTTATACCTATGATATTAATTCCATACTTGAAGTTGAAGTTAAAGTTGTATCTACAGGAAAGACAGAAAGAATAATCATCAAGGGTCAGGATGTAGATATGACGGATGAGGAAATTGAGAAACGCATGCAGGAATTATCATATCTTAAAATACATCCAAGAGAACATGAAGCAAATAAACTCTTGCTGTTAAAAGCTGAAAGACTTTATGAAGAAAGTATTGGAGAGAAAAGAAAAAGATTGGAATATGAGCTTTTAAAATTTGACAGTGCCCTTAACAGCAGAGATAAAGTAAAAATTGAAGAAGCCCGTAAGAGACTTCAGACGGTTTTAGATTTCATCATAGATGAAAGTGATTTTTAAAAATCCAATACAAGCATTTTGTATTGGATTTTTACTTATATTTTAAATTTTAGTCAATTTGATTTGTATAAAAAGATAACTTATAATAAAATAAAGAAGAAAAATCAAAAAAAGAGTGGGGTAAATATGTTTGAGGAAATTAGTATGAATAAAAATTTAATCAGAGACAGCTTTTTAAAAGAAAGATATAATAATATTAAGAAAAAACTTACTATATTAGCTGTTCTTTTCCCCTTGATTATCACTTTGATTATTGGGATGGGGCTGGTATTATTTTTTTATATTGAAGGTTTTGATCTTATAATAGATACAGATGTGTATATTCCTTTATTTTTTTTACTGGTTTTTGGCACAGTTTTTATTAGAGCACTTATTTTTGGTTTTATCATTAAATATATTGTTCAATGGGTTTATAGAAAAAAGCTGGTCAAAAAGGATAGAAGAACTTATCGGTATGTAAACTGTAATATTGATAACAGGGAAAATATTAAGACGTTTTTTACCGATAGCAGTTTATTGTACCAATATGACAGATATAATAGTCCGGGCTTAGAGAATACTGAGTCAAACAGTAAAATTAAAGTTGAAATTAAGTATTCTGATGTTGAAAGGCTTGTAAGGTCTACGGTTGACGAGGTATTACATGTTTATTGCAATTATGAAGAGGAAATCGATAACTTTTCCAGCAATAAACGCGGATGGTATCATCTTCCGCTAGTTTATATTAATAATATGTATTTTATTGACAATTTTGCTCAGAAGACAGGAAGGATCTGTGAAATTATTGAAGATGAAAAGTATTCTTTAAATTAATAAAGGGTTTATTGGACGAATGGATTGAATAAAAATAATTAATTTATTATTTTGGAGTGATTTTTCCGTGACAAAAATTTATTATTATAATGAAAAACTAATGAAAAAAATAAGAAAAAATAAAGTCAGTAAAAAAGAAAAGATTAAAGACTTTATATCAAACATTTTGTTTTTTGTAGTGGCCTTTGGGGTGACACTTTTCATCTTTAATTATAAGGGTTTTGGCTTTATCAATAGTGACAAGATGATTATTCAAATTATAGAGTTTTTATTAATGTATCCGATAGTTTGTTTTATCATTGTTTTGTTAATGGATCTGTTAGTGTTCTTGTTGGCAATCCTTAAAAGCATTATCAATAAAATTTTAGGAAAGAAGAGATATTTTTCAGATACTTTCAGGAGTAATTTTGCAAGAAAAAATAAGATTAAACTCGTACTGGCAGATGATAAAATGACAGTTTTATATGAGTATTATGAGGGTGCAGGGGATTGGACCACAGATGCTTATGGCATCGATACCATTTATTATTCAGATATTAAAAGAATTGTTTATACTCCGGCAGATTTTTATATACATATTTATTGCAAGTATACATTTAATAAGACATTAAGCGATTATAACAGAA
>JAAYML010000119.1 GCA_012521395.1 Candidatus Epulonipiscium sp.
ATAAATAAAAAAACACCAAAATTATATTAACTTTAATATAATCCGGTGCTATTTATTTTATAAATTATCAGTAACCTGGTTTTTTTCAAAATCCTTATACAGCATACTTGCTTGAATATCTGTATTGTTTTGATATTTTCCACTGGAATATCTATCATATTCCCCTAAAATATCATGATAATAAATCTGGCAGATTTCTATATTCGGATAAATGATGATTGGTTGAATACAAAATATCTCTAAGGTCCAATAGCCACTAAACCCTACATCTCCAAATCCTGCTGTAACATGAATAAATAAGCCTAATCTTCCAATGGAAGATCTTCCTTCCAGCATAGGTACAAAGCCATCTGTTTTAGTGTATTCAACGGTCCTTCCTAAATAGAGTCTTCCAGGTTCAAGCTTTAAGCCTTCCAGAGGAATGATAATTCTTTTGGCTTTATTTCTTTTTTTCATGTCCAGAACATCTTCTTCATACACCAGTAATTCATTGTGAAGACGAAGATTATAGCTATTTGGATTAAGCTGACTTTCAATAAAGGGTTCAATGATGATTTCTTTTCCTAATCTTCTTTTAATTTCTCTCCCCGATAATATCATTTGTTTTCCCCTCTTAATTCTTATAAATTATTGCATATCTTTACATTTTTATAATAATGTCACAAAAATTTATACTATCGTATAAATAATATATTAAATTACCCGATTTGTCTAATAGTATTTTAAATAATTTTTTCAAAAAATAAAAATGTCAGTTCAGGACTCAGCTTTTCTTCTTTAAAAACTTTATAGCCAAGCTTATTATAGAGATAAATATTTTTTTCATCTTTGAAACCTGTAAATAATTCAAATCTTGATACATCCGAATAGCTGTTTTCTATTTCCTTCATTAATTTTTGTCCAATTCCCCTGTTTTGATAACTGGGATCTACAATTATTTTTCCAATATAACAAGTATTATTGTTTTTATAAGCTCTGACACTACCAATTATTTTTCCTTCTGCTTCAGCTTTTAATATCAATCCCCTGTCAAATTCTTCTTCTAATTCCTGAAGCTTTGGGTTAAAGGCTGTATATTAAAATCATTATATCTTATGGCATTTTCCTTATAACATATGTGCTGTAAATCTAATATTTCTTTTAAATCTTCTTTATTTGCAATTTTTATTTCTATGTTCATTTTTTACCTCCTTAAAATTATCCACAAGATTTTTACTTTTTAAAAGAATTATCCACAATTATTTTATAAATGTGGATAATTTTCATAAAAAGTATTACAGGTTTTGACTGCTTTAATAAAAGCTTTTATTTTTGACTCATCCTTTTCACCTTTGCTTTCTACACCTGAACTGACATCAACAATATGGGGATTGACTTCTCTTATACCCTGGACTACATTTTCACTATTTAAGCCACCTGCTAAAATCGTAAAATATTTGCTTGAAATTCCTTTAATCAAATCCCATGAAAAGGTCTTTCCGCTACCTCCTTTACCACTGTCAAAGACAAAACCCTGAATAGCCTTATACTCTTCTAAGCGGTTAAGGACTTCTTTATCTTGCACAGAAAGGGCTTTCCATACAGGTACAATAGATCTTGAGCATTCATCATCCTTTTCATTCCCGTGAAGCTGAACAATATCCAGATGACAATACTTAGCTATTTGATTGACTTCTTCAATGGGGGTATCTACAAAAACCCCCACCGCTTTAATACCTCTTCTTAACTTTGACCGCATTTCTTTCGCCAGTTCAGGTGTAACCTGTCTTTTACTTTCTGCAAAAACAAAACCTACATAATCAATATCATATTTATTAATCATATAGATTTGTTCAACACTTTTTAAACCACAGATTTTGATTTCAGGCATTGTAAGCATCTTTAAACTCCTTTGCCTTTTTATTAATATCTTCTGATTTCATAAAACTTTCTCCAACTAAAATCCCGTCAATATTGGCCTTTTTTAGCTTCATAATATCTTCACCGGTAAAAATTCCACTTTCACTGATAATTAATTTATCCTTTGGAATTTCCCTGCTTAATTTTATCGTTGTATTGATATCCACGCTAAAATCTTTTAAGTTTCTATTGTTAATACCTATGATAACCGCATTGGTGTTTAAAGCTCTTTCCAGTTCATCTTCATCATGAACTTCAACCAGGGCATCCATATCCAGAGAATGCGTCAGGCTTATAAATTCCCTTAACTGGATATCATCTAAAATGGCTGCAATAAGCAGAACTGCACTTGCCCCAAGAGCCCTTGCTTCATATATTTGAATAGGATCAATAATAAAATCTTTTCTAAGCAGGGGAAGCTTTACTTCCCCATGTATTTCTTTAAGATATCGGGGAGAACCTAAAAAAAACTCTTCTTCTGTTAAAACAGAGATGGCATCGACAGAA
Organism: Candidatus Epulonipiscium sp.; assembly: GCA_012521395.1. GTDB lineage: Bacteria > Bacillota > Clostridia > Lachnospirales > Defluviitaleaceae > JAAYML01. Next base: position 2,407 of record JAAYML010000119.1, read on the forward strand.
GACTCATATTCTTTTGCAATCTCTACAGGATTAAATTCTTGTCTTATGATGCCCTTTGAGGGGGAAGCTTTTTTGACTTCTCCTATGATAGAAAGGCCAGGCTTTTCCATGGCTTTATAAAAAGATAAAGGAATTTCTTTTTTGTCTGTTAATCTTTCAAAATAAGCAATACTGGCCTTTTTTTTAAGCTGGTTAAGGGATTCTTTTTTTCTTTCAACGATTTTATTTAATATCATGATACGCTCCTTGTATATTCAATATAGTCATTTAATTTATTTAAAGCATATCCCCCGTCAATAAGTTCTCTGGATAAATGTATACCTTCTTCAAGACTTTTTGCTTTTTTGCCTACATAGAGGGCAGCACCGCTGTTTAAAAGTACAATATCTCTTTTAGGTCCTTTTTCTCCATCTAAAATGTTTCTTATGATTTCAGCATTTTCCTTCGCATCGCCCCCAAGAATCTCTTCTTTGCCTGCCCTTTGAATTCCAAATTCTTCAGGGGTAATATAATAAGTATGGATTTCACCATTTTTGACTTCTGTCACCTTTGTCTTATCCGTTACAGTAATTTCATCCAGGCCATCCATGCCATGAACCACCATCGCATGCTCAACACCTAAATTTGCAAGAACTATACCTAAAGGTTCTGTTAACTTTTCATCAAATACACCTAAAACCTGTGATTTTGCATTGGCAGGATTAGTCAGAGGGCCTAAAATATTAAAGATAGTTCTAAAACCAAGTTCTTTTCTTACGCCTGCTGCATGTTTCATGGCTTTATGGAAGGTGGGCGCAAATAAAAAGCCAATATTTTTATCTTTAACACATGCTTCGATTTGCTTGGGTAAGAGAGCTATATTGGCCCCTAAAGCCTCAAGAACATCTGCACTGCCACTTTTGCTGGAAACAGAACGGTTTCCGTGTTTAACAACATGAATTCCTGCCGCTGCTGCAATAAAAGCAACTGCAGTTGAAATATTAAAGGTTCCTGAGCAATCTCCTCCTGTTCCACAAGTATCTAAAGTATAAAAGTTTTCTAATATAATTTTTTCTGCTTTTTTTCTCATAGCTTTAGCGCCGCCAGTAATTTCTTCCGGTGTTTCCCCTTTCATTCTAAGAGCTGTTAAGAAACTGCCAATTAGAGCAGGGGAAGCTTCACCATCCATAATAAATTCCATAGCCTCCATCATTTCTTGTTCGGATAAATGTTTACCTTCTAAAAGATTTTGAATGGCATATCTTAACATTATATCAACTCCTTTTTTAAGAAATTCTCAATGATTTTTTGACCTTCCGGAGTATTAATAGATTCAGGGTTAAATTGAACGCCTACCAAGGGATATTCTTTATGAAAGATTGCCATAACTTCTTTGTCTTCTGTAATAGCTGCTATTTCAAAACAATCAGAAATCGTATCCATATCCAAAACCAGGGAATGATATCTGCCAACCCTCATAGGATTTTTAATCTCTTCAAAAATATTCATTCCCTTATGCATCACAATGGAAGTCTTTCCATGAGAAAGCTTCTTTGACTGTATCAATTTTGCCCCAAAAGCAAGGCCTATACACTGATGACCAAGACCTACCCCCAGAATGGGGATTTTTTTATAAAAATTCTTTATGATATCCATACATAAACCAGCTTTTTGAGGCGTTCCAGGTCCTGATGAAATCACGATATGAGAAGGATTCATCTTTTCTATTTCTTCTATAGTAATTTCATCATTCCTTACAACTTTAATTTCTTTTTTATATGCTCCAATATATTGATATAAGTTATAAGTAAAAGAGTCGTAATTATCAATTAATAAAACCATAATAACCTCCTTATTCTACGGCTTTTAGTAAAGCCATGATTTTATTTTCACTTTCTTCATCTTCTTTTTCAGGGTCAGAATCGGCAACTACCCCTGCCCCTGCTTGCATATAAACCTTACCGTCTTTAATCACCATTGTCCGAATCGCAATGGCCATATCCATGTCTCCGTCAAAACTGATATAACCCACTGCTCCACCGTAAATACCTCTTTTTTCTTCTTCTAATTCATCAATGATTTCTATAGAGCGAATCTTTGGGACACCCGACAAAGTCCCCGCTGGAAGGAAAGATTGAAGAATTGAAAAGGCATCTTCTTTTTCATTTTTTATTCCTTCTATCTGGGATTCCATATGCATAACATGGGAATAATAATGAATATCCATATACCTTGTCAGTTGTACAGAACCTATCTGGGCTATCTTGCCCATATCATTTCTGGCTAAGTCTATCAGCATAATATGTTCTGCTTTGTCTTTTTCATCATTTAATAATTCAGCCTTTAAGGCTTCATCTTCTTCATGATTTTTACCTCTTTTTCTCGTTCCTCCAATCGGACAGGTATAAACTCTGTCTTTCCTTAACTCTACTAAGGTTTCAGGAGAACTGCCCGCTACCTGATAATCCCCGAAGTTTAAATAATAAAGATATGGCGAAGGATTGATCCTTCTTAACCTTCTGTAAAGTACAAAAGCATCTTCATCAGTTTCCATGGTCCATCTTTTTGAAATAATAATTTGGTAGATATCCCCTTCTTCCATATACTTTTGAGCCTTTTTAATTTTCTCAATAAATTCTTCTTTTGTCATATTGCTTGATAATTTTTTGTACTTTACTTTATCTTTTATAGCCTCTATTTCTTCTTCCTTTAACAATTCTTCCTCCATCTGTTGCATTTTTTCTTTTGCTCTTTTTTCTCCCTCATCACTTTCTTCTTCTATCACTAAAAGATAAATCTGTTGATGAAAATGATCGTATGCAATCATTTCTTTTGTAATCATAAAATGTAAATCTGGTACGCCTATAACATCTTTATTTGCCGGTGGAAGCTTTTCTGCCTGTCTGATTAAATCATAGCTGACAGTACCTACTGCCCCGCCCATAAATGGAATAAAGTCACTGGGCTTAACGTTGAAAGCAGACATATATTCCTTTACGATATCTAAAATTTTCCCTTGCTTTTTGATGACCTTATCTCCTTCGATGATGGTGACTTCCCTGTCTCTTCCCTGTATCTCAGCAAAAGGTCTTTTAGCTATAAAAGAATATCTGCCTTTTTTATTATCCCGGCTTTCTAACAAAAAACCTTTTTCTTTCCCTACATATTTGTTAAATATTGTGATGGGTGTTTGAGTATCTCCATCTAACTTTTTTGAATATAGTTTATAAATCATATTTTCCCTCCTCGAAATATAATGAATAGAATATAAAAAAGCCCTTCGTCCCACTATTGGGACGAAGGGCTTAACCTTCGCTATGCCACCCAACGTGTTTTAATGTTGCTCAGCTAAATAAAAAAGACATTTATCCCTTGGGACAAATGTCTTATTAGCCACCCAAATCATCAAAGCACTATAAATCCGATACGGAGTATATACTCGATATCTTACCTCTGTAACGGGAGGACCCGGCATCGGATACTCAAAGTTCACCTAGCATCTCCTGGGACCATTCCTTAAATTCGTTTGTACCGGACCTTTCACCAAACGCCGGCTCGCTGAGACAAACTCCTAAAAGTACTCTTCCCATTCATAGATTTTTAACTTAACTTTAAACTTTTTTATATTATATTCAAAAAATTTGTCTTTGTAAATATATTTTTTATATTTCTTTAAAATATTCTACGATTCCCAGATAAATAGCCCATGCTATCTTTTCCTGATAGATTTCATTATTGAGATTGGCTTCTTCTTCGGGATTGGTTAAAAAACCACATTCTACAATAACTGCAGGAATGTTTGTCGTTTTTAAAACATAGTAATCCGTATTGGCTTTTGCTTCTCTTTTATTGGTGGGATCTACAAATTCCCTTAACTGTTTTTGTATTGACTTTGCCAAACGTTCTCCTTCTTTTGAATGACCATGGTAAAATACCTGCGCCCCTTTATACTTTGACTCAGAAAAGCTGTTTTGATGAATACTGATTAAAATATCCCCTTCACTACTGTTAATGAGTTCTTTTCTTCTTCGCATATCGGAACGTTTTTTATTATTATCACCCTCTTCATTCAAACCTTCATCACTAGTTCTGGTCATAACAACGAAGGCTCCGCTTTGTTCAAGATAAGCTTGAAGTTTAAGGGCAATAGCAAGATTAATATCCTTTTCATGGGCACCATGAATGCCCAGTTTCCCAGGATCAAACCCACCATGACCAGGGTCTATTACAATAACCCGCTTAGCCGTTGGTAAGGCAAAAGTACTGACTGTCCTGTTTGTATATATGTTATAAGCAAATAATACAACTAAGAAAAGAGCAACACTTGTACAGAGCTTCGGATTCTTTTTCCAGAAATCCATGTCCCACCTCATATATCTTTTACGATGATTTTTATTTTCTCTATATAATTATTCACCGCAAAAAAATATATGCCTGTTTTATTCTTTTAAATATTTATAAAGTACTTTCCATATTTCAGGCTTTTCTAAACCTCTTTTCCAGCCGGCAGTCCCTGCCAGATCGTACTTTTGAACCAGCTTAAGTTTTTCTTCAATAGACCTTTCTTCCTCTAACCAGATTTTGTAAACAACATCACCCCTGGTGTATTCACCATAATATTGACCTGCATCTTCCAGCCACACAGGCTCAACCCCTGCATCTTTAAGGAATTGTTCTCCCCTGCTCATACCATAAGCTTTAGAAGAAACTTTTATTTCTCCTTCTACTTCTTCTTCAGCCCATAAGCGGGTATAAAAAGGAATACCCAGGATAATCTTTTCATGCGGAACTTCTTCTAAAGTATTTTTGATTCCTTGTTCTACCCAGCCTATTGATGCTACAGAACCGCTCTCAGGGGATGTTGACCAGTGTTCATCGTATCCCATGATAATAATATAGTCTACCACTTTTCCAACTTCCGAACGGTTATAATGTCTGGTCCAGCCAGAAGGCACATACATATCTACTGAAACAACAAGGCCTTGTTCTTTTAACAAAGGCGTTAATTCTCTTATAAACTGTACATAATATTCTCCAGTCTCCTTCTTTAAACTTTCAAAGTCTATATTGATTCCGTCCAAATTATATATGGATGCAAACGCCAAAAGCTGTTTGATGATATTTTCCCTGCTGTCGGTATTACTTAATACCTTATGGGTTAAATCCGGGTCTGAAAAAGGATTTGTAATCATAGCCCATACTTGATAGCCCTGACTATGAGCCCAATCAACATATCTTTTACTTGCAATATTCCTGATGTTACCTTGTTCATCTTCAATTTCAAACCAACTGGGTGACAAAACATCAAGACCATATATAGGCTCAAATTTAGAAGGAACTTCACTGCTTTCTACTTTAAAAACCTGATCCCAGACTAAATTAATTTTGCCCTGTAATGGCTCCCAGGTAGGGAAACTTTCTTCTTTTTGAACAGCTTTTCCTTCAATCTCTTCAATCGTCCCGATGTGCTTTTTACTAATATAGCCTACAATCCCATGTTCATTTCTTACATAGTACCAATCGCCAGCTTCTTCAAAAATCCTGACCTTATCTGATAAGGACAACTTAACTAAAATAGGACTTTTGATATGATTTTCATAACGGATAGGGGCATTCTTTTTAATGACTTCACCAATTATTTTAGTTTCTGTTGTATAGTCCATTACAACCATATTACTTTCTTTATAATAGACCGCTTCGATGTTAAACCATTCCTTTAAAAAGTTAAAGGGAATATAAGGTACCTCTTCAAATTTCCTTAGAGGAACTTGAAGCTCTAAAGGTTCCTGGTTAATATAATAAGTCAATTCATCGGTTTTCATGCGGATAACCTTATTCTGCGTAGTTATCGTCAATTTTTGTGTGCCTTCATCCCAGAAAATATACGGATCAATGTACGTCCTGACAAAATCAAAGGGCAAAAATATTTCTCCATCAATGACTTGCGGACTATGCTCCATAGCAATGATTTCTTTTCCTAAAACCAGGCCGACTTTTCCTTCAGAAAGCTCTGAAAAAGCTTCATAGGCTGAAATATAGCTGAAGTTTGGCATGTATTTTTTTACCAATAGTAAAGATACTGCAATGATTACCATAAACAGTAGGCATCCAAAAGATCTTTTCTTTTTTTTCACTTTAATCCCCCTAAATTTTTTGTCTCTATATATAAACGTGCAAACTTTTTATTGGTATGCTCTCAATTATAACATAAAAAGCCACAAGTTTAATAAAAAACCTCCAGTAAAAATAAGGATAATAATAAACACATATAAATAATGTATAAGCACTTTTTACAACAAAAATAACTTGTTAACATTAAAAGAGCTGTTCATCAATATTTTTGTGGACAGCTCTTTTTAACAATGTATTCTTTTCTGATTTCTTATGGATTTTCTATAAGATATTTTTCCACTGCATTAATTGCAATTGCCCCATCTGCTGCAGCAGTAATAATTTGTCTTAACTTTTTATCTCTGATATCTCCTATGGCATAAACCCCCGGAATGTCCGTTTCACAATTTTCATTAGCTAAAATATAGCCCCATTGGTCAGTTTTAACCTTACCTTTTACAATCTCTGAATTAGGTGTCATACCTACGGCAATAAAAGCACCTTCTACTTCCAATATTTTTTCTTCTCCTGATTCCTTATCTTTTATTTTAATTCCTGTCACTTTATCTTCTCCTAATATCTCTAAAACCTGTTGATTGGTAAGTACCTCCACATTATCTAAAGAAGACAGTTTTTCCTGCAAAATCTTTTGAGCAGTCAAGTGAGGAAGGTCTTGCACCAAATATACTTTGGGTGAAAACTTAGCCAGCAGGATGGCATCTTCTACACCCCTGTTGCCTCCACCTACAACTACTGTATTTTTTCCGTTAAAGAAAGCGCCATCACAAGTTGCACAATAAGATACCCCCCTGGCCTTTAATTTCTTTTCTCCAGGAACTCCGATTTCCCTCCAGCTGGCCCCCATCGCCAATAAAATCGTCCTGCTTTCGTAAGTCTTATTTTTTGTCATCACTTTTTTTATTTTTCCTTCTGGCTCTATGTCAATAACCTCTTCAACGATTGGTTCAATTCCATATTCTTTCGCATGAGCTTGCATTTTCAGGGCTAATTCAGGACCAATGACGTCTGCAATACCAGGATAATTAGCTACTTCATAGGTTTTTGTAACCTGACCGCCAACAAATTCTTTTTCAAACATCACTGCATTCAGCTTTGCTCTGCCGGCATAAATTGCTGCTGCCATTCCTGCAGGACCTGCTCCAATAATAATGACATCATACATATAATCGCCCCTTTACATATATATTTTATCTATTATAATCATTATAATAATGATGGTAAAATAAAAACAATTGTTATCGAATTCTAATTGGTAACATATGATTTAATATACAAATATTTTCAGTTATTTGTTTACATAAGCCAATATGTGACATTATTCCCCTCTTTACATTTTACCCTGATATAGATTATACTATACGTATATATCTATAAGATAATATTAGATTGGAAGTGATGCTTGTGAGAATTGAAAAAATAAGCGACACTCAAATAAAGATTATTTTGAATCAAGCAGATCTTAAAAATAGAGACATTAAAATCAGTGAATTAGCTTACGGTTCTAAAAAGGCACAAGAATTATTCCGGGATATGATGGAAACTGCCTTAGAGGAACATGATTTTGATACCCATAATGTTCCTTTAATGATTGAGGCTGTTCCCCTTTCTGTAGACAGCATTATGATTATTGTAACCAAGGTGGAACACCCCTTTGAAATTGGCGAAAAGATTACACCTTTCCGCTCAAAATCCAACACCCGGACCTTTAAGAAGAAAACTTTTGTCCCAGAAGAAGAGGAAGATTCAACTTTAATGATTTATTCTTTTGAGAAACTGGACGATGTTGTTGAAGCTTCCAACCGCATCTACCACCTGTACTGCGGGGCAAATTCTCTTTATAAAGATGTTTACAATAACAGATATTTTCTTGTCCTTCACAAAAACTACTTTGTAGATACCAATCTCAATCAAATAGAATCTATTTTAAGCGAATATGGAAACAAACATATCTCAACGCCTTTAACGGAAGGCTATTTAGCTGAACACGGAGAAATAATGATTCAAAATAAAGCCATTGAAGTTCTTAAAAAACATCTCGCATAAAAAAACTGACGTTATCGTCAGTTTTTTTCTTTTTCTGCTAAGTATGCATTCATTTTTTCTATCACTTCATCTACATTGAGTCCATGAACAAAACCAGCTTCTTCTAAAGTTTCTCCCTGAGATGAAGGACATCCGATACAATGCATTCCAGCTTCCATTAAAATAGGTATCAGCCCTCTATCTATAGCAATAATATCAGCAATTATCATATCCTTTGTTACTTTAGCTGCCATCTTTAATCCTCCTTTATTCATAAAATCTTGTTACAATTTTATTATATCCTAATTATACAATATAATGCAACAACCAAATTCTACTGAACTGCATTCATCAGCCTTGGAACAACTTGCTTTTTCCTTGATAATACACCAGGCAGAAAGATACTGTCCTCTTTCAGACCCATACCAAAAGCTTTAAGAGCCAGTTCTTTTGCAGGTCCAATTGCAATAAGTTCTGTCCCGCCAAGAATAATATCCGTTACCATTAAAAGAGCCAAGTCGTATTTTTTATCTTCACATAGTTTTTTCATTATTTCTTTTATATCCGTTATCAAATCAAATATTCCTTTAAAGTCTGCTGTATTAATTTGAGAAATAACAATATTGTAGTGGCCAAAAACAAAGTTTTTCATATCGGAATAATAGATTTCTTCTGCCGTCTTGCCTTCAAGGGAAGTACCTGCAGCAATTAACTTCATGCCATAAGATTTGATTTTAACCCCTGCAATTTTTGCAAGATATTCTGCTTCCTTTTTATCCTCTTCTGTACAAGTGGGAGACTTAAAGATAAGCGTATCCGATAAGATTGCACTTAGCATAATACCAGCCATACTTTTTGTGGGCGTAATATTATTCTCTTTATACATTTTAGATATAATCGTTGCCGTACTACCCACAGGTTCTGCCCGAAAATATAAAGGAGACATAGTATAAATATCTGCTACCCTGTGGTGGTCAATAATTTCTAAGATATTAGCTTTTTCTAAACCTTTTATCGATTGTCCCTTTTCATTATGGTCAACTAAAATAACATTTTTGCGGTTAATATCGATTAAATTTCTTCTTGAAATAACCCCTTTCACAACACCTTCTGAATCCACTACAGGAAAATTCCTGTAGACAGAACTCTGCATAATTTCTTTTACTTCATCAATATAGTCATCCATCTGAAAATAGACTAAATTTTTCTTTTTCATAATCGATTTTACAGGAATACTTTGATTAATTAATTTAATTGTCTTAAAAAAAGTATGTGGTACAGTAACAACGGCACAAGTTAATTCTTCTTCACTGTCAAAAAGTTTCTTACTGGTTTTACCTTCTGCAACAATAATGCAGCCAGCACCTGATTTTATCACCCTTTTGTGGAGTTTTTTAACGTGGCCGGTAATAACGATATCACCCTTTGTAAGAATTTGATCTTCATCTAATGTAGAATCTGTATAAATATTTCCCTCCACATATTCATATGGATAACTGCCCGCAATAACCTCTCCATCTAAAGCCTCAATTAATTTAGAAAACTTCGCTCTTTGATTTTTCAGGGCCATTTCATCTTCCAATTCCATATAGGCGGTTGCAATATCGGTAATGGATACCACGCCAGTCAATCTATTCTTCTCATCTACAACCGGGAACATCTTTCTTTTATTATTTTTCATCAATTCCCATACCGTTTTTACAGAATCATCTTTACGCACCAGTTCAGACACATAAAAATTTAAATCACAAACTTGAGGTTCTACATTTTCTAATAACACAGGAATTTCCACATCAAAATAATCCAGCACAAACTTCGTTTCTCTGTTTATATCACCCAGTCTGGCTGCAACAACATTTTTATAACCTAATTCTTTTTTCAGATTGGTATAAGCAATAGCTGAACATATAGAGTCTGTATCCGGATTCATATGTCCAAAAACAAAAATTTGTTTATCCATATTAATTGACCTTCTATCCTTCCTTTAAATTAATGTTTAAGATAAGTTATTTTGTTTAATGCTTTTATTGTTTTATTATTTTATCACACTTATTACAAGTTTCAAACTTATTCTCTATTTATATATATTTTTCTTTTTGCACATACTAAATAATGTATAAAAATTTTAATCCTTTAGGAATTTTTATTATTTAATGAACAATCCTATTATAAACTGTCATCTTTAAATCTATTCTTAGATAAATATATAATCATAAATTGTTAAATATTTAGCTTTTTAAACTAATCGTGTTTACTCTGTAAGAAGCGGATATTTGAAAATCTTTTTCAATTGTTTTTCTTTTTCATTTTACTGTTTTGTCATGAATCCCTCTGTTTCCAATAATTTTATTAAGAATTATTATCATTATTATTTAAAAACTTATTGACGTGTATACAGTATTCATATATAATAAAATCAAAGATAATCATTTTATATAGTTTCTGTTAATAATATAACAATTCATATAGATTTTAAGGAGGTAATCTAATGTTTGAACAATGGAGAAATTTTAGAGAAGGAAATTGGGTAAAAGAAATCGATGTAAGAGATTTTATCCAAAAAAACTATGCTCCTTACGATGGTGATGACAGTTTTTTAGCCGGACCAACAAAAAGGACTTTAAAACTTTGGGATAAAGTAATGGAACTGACAAAAGTTGAAAGAGAAAAAGGTATCCTGGATGCTGAAACAAAAATACCTTCCGGTATTACTTCTCATGGACCTGGATATCTGGACAAAGAATTAGAGTTAATTGTGGGCTTCCAGACAGATAAACCTTTAAAAAGAGGAATCATGCCTTTTGGTGGCATCCGTGTGGTAGAAAAAGCTTTAAATGCTTATGGCTATGAATTAGATCCTGCCACAAAAGAAATTTTTAAATCGTACAGAAAAACTCATAACGATGGCGTCTTTGATGCTTATACGGAAGAAATGAGAAAAGCCAGACATTCTGGCATTATCACCGGTCTTCCTGATGCTTATGGAAGAGGCAGAATTATCGGTGATTACAGAAGAGTTGCTTTATACGGTGTAGACAAGCTCATTGAAGAAAAACAAAAAGAAAAAAGACAATTAGCCCTGGAACACATGGAAAGTGGTGTTATCCGTCTTAGAGAAGAACTTTCAGAACAAATTAAAGCTTTACATGAATTAAAGGAAATGGCACAAAGTTATGGCTTTGATATCAGTCAGCCTGCTTCTAATGCAAAAGAAGCTATCCAATGGACTTACTTTGCCTACCTGGCTGCTATTAAAGAACAAGATGGGGCAGCCATGTCCATCGGAAGAGTATCTACTTTCTTTGATATCTACATTGAAAGAGATTTAAAAGAAGGTATTTTAACTGAAGAAGAAGCTCAGGAATTAATTGACGATTTTGTTATGAAATTAAGAATGGTCCGCTTCCTTAGAACCCCTGCTTATAACGAATTGTTTTCTGGTGACCCCACATGGGTAACAGAGGCTATTGGTGGCATGGGCTTAGACGGCAGAACCCTGGTTACCAAAACAAGTTTTAGAATTCTTCATACTTTAAATAATCTAGGTCCTGCACCTGAACCAAACTTAACCGTATTATGGTCTAATCATCTGCCTGAAAACTTTAAAAAGTTCTGTGCCAAAACTTCTATTAATACCAGTTCGATTCAATATGAAAACGATGACTTAATGAGAAGATGGTATGGGGATGATTATGGCATTGCTTGCTGTGTATCTGCCATGAGAATTGGTAAACAAATGCAATTCTTTGGTGCCCGTGCTAATCTGGCAAAAGCTCTCTTATATGCGATTAATGGTGGTAAAGATGAAATCAGTGGTGAACAGGTTGCTCCCCCATTTGCTCCCATTACATCTGAATATCTGGACTATGACGAAGTAATGTCCAAATTTGATCAGATTTTAGACTGGCTTTCTCTTTTATACATTAATACCTTAAATATTATTCATTACATGCATGACAAATATGCTTACGAAAGACTTCAAATGGCTCTCCACGATATGGATATTCTCAGAACCTCTGCCTGCGGAATTGCTGGTCTTTCTGTAGTCGCAGACTCCTTATCTGCCATTAAATACAGTAAAGTTAAAGTGATAAGAAATGAACAAGGCTTAGCGGTTGACTATGAAGTAGAAGGAGAATATCCTGCCTTTGGAAACAACGATGACAGAGTGGATTCCATTGCTTATTCGATTGTTAAAAACTTCATGAATAAATTAAGAAAGCATAAGACTTATCGTGATTCCATCCCAACCTTGTCCATCCTGACGATTACCTCCAACGTGGTATATGGTAAGAAAACAGGAAGTACTCCTGATGGAAGAAAGGCTGGAGAACCCTTTGCACCTGGCGCAAATCCCATGCATGGCAGGGATAAAAATGGAGCGATCGCTTCTATGGCATCTGTTGCAAAACTTCCATACCAGCATGCAGAAGACGGTATTTCCTATACCTTCTCTATCATTCCAAAAGCTTTAGGTAAAAATTTAGATGAAAGAATCAATAACCTGGTTGGCTTACTTGATGGTTACTTCCATGATGGTGGTCATCACATTAATGTCAATGTATTTGACAAAGAAACCTTATTGGATGCTATGGATCATCCAGAAAAATATCCTCAATTAACTATTCGTGTTTCTGGCTATGCAGTAAACTTTATAAAACTTACAAGAGAACAACAATTAGATGTTATTAATAGAACTTTCCATGAAAGGTTTTAAAAAATGATGAATTATGGTAATATTTTGATTGAAAAGAAAAAGCTCTCCCCAATTTACCCCACTGAAAGGAGGCCTATAATGAGTGTAACTGGTAGAATCCATTCTATAGAAACTTGTGGTACTGTCGATGGGCCGGGAATAAGATTTGTTATCTTTACCCAGGGTTGTCCTCTTCGCTGCAAATACTGTCATAATCCGGATACCTTGAAAATCTCCGAAGGTAAAAACATGACTGTAGATGAACTCATCCAGGAAATTGAAAAGTATAAATCTTATATGGACTTTTCAGGCGGAGGTGTGACAGTAACTGGTGGCGAGCCTCTTATGCAGCCTAAATTCGTAAAAGAATTGTTCCGCCAATGCAAGGAAAGAGGAATTCATACAGCTTTGGATACCTCTGGTTACATTCCCCTTGAACACGCAAAAGAGGTCATCCAATATACTGATCTCATTTTATTAGATATTAAATCTTTTGACTATCAGACTTATAAAGAATTAACAGGTGTTTCCAACGAACCTACCTTAGAATTGGCTAAATATCTTTCAGACATTGGTAAACCGATGTGGATACGCTATGTCCTTGTTCCAAATTTAACGGACAATCCTGACCATATCGAAGCTTTAGCCCAATTCATAAAGGACTTGAAAACAGTCGAAAAAATAGAAATTCTCCCCTTTCATAAAATGGGTGAATACAAGTGGGAAGAGCTGGGTTATAATTATGAACTTAAAGAAACCCCTGCTCCTTCAAAAGAATTAGTGGACTCAGTAAAAGAAATTTTTAAAAAATATAATCTAAAAGTATAAAATAAATCTTCTCATAAAAAGGAACTGTACACAAATAAATTGTGCACAGTTCCTTTTGCAATAATAAAAGTAAAGAGTTGTTCGTTAACAGATAAATAATTGTTAAAGCACAACCCTTTTTATTGAACTATTATAAAATTTTCCACTACATATTCATTGGATCTTGAGAATTATATTGTTGTGAATTAGAAGAAACATCTTCGTTAGCAGCTCTGATGGCTTCCTTGTCTCTTAAAGTAAATAAGAAAATAGGTGTAAAGAGGGTCCAGATAATTATCATTGGAATACTAACTTCTTCATGATACATTTTATATAATGTATAAACAACACATGCACTAAATATTATATTAAGAGGTGTTGCAATAATTTTAATTACTGGCATTACACTAATACCAAAAACAGCTAATTGAGCTAATGGAAGCACGACTTCCGTATTATTAATTTCAATTTTGTCAATCTTAGCTGGACCTATTACTTTACCTAGTATATAATAGTTTGCAATAGGAATCCAAGCAAGCCAAGCATTTTCTATATCCTTTTTCTTGGCCATTCCATATATTCCTACCGCAGTAAGAACATATGTAGCTACAATTATTGCGAATACAACTAGTAAAATAATCAAAGAAAAAGCTGCCATAACTTCAGCATATCTCATAAAATCGCCTCCCCTAAAAATATATTCTTTGTCATTATACCAAATCTCTGAATAAAATCCAATATCTTTTGAAATTATAATAAATTATTTATATAATTTATTTATATGAATTTTTATAATTTAAAATATATTTATTTATATTCATATAATAATCTGAAATAGACTATATTTTTAATAGAATATATATTTTTTTAACTTGTATCTTTAAGAGATTTGGTATACAATATGCTTGTATTACTATTCGAGGAGGTGTGATAATGGCTTATAGAATAAACGATGATTGCATCGGTTGCGGAAATTGCGAACCAGAATGCCCTGTATCTTGTATTTCTGAAGGAGATGGAAAGTACATAATTAATGAAGACGAATGCACTGATTGCGGTACTTGTGCAGACGTTTGTCCAACAGGAGCTCCAAATCCTGCAGAATAATTAGGCTAACCAATCATATCAAAATCATAATCGCCCTAAACAGAGGGCGGTTTTTTTATCTGCCAAATACTTGCTTATACCAAGGTTTTTTAACGGTAACAGCTACGGCTGATTCTTTTCTCATATTTTGGACTTCTCTGATGGCTTCATCTAATTTTCGATATCTTTCTTTTTCTTTTAATTCATGACTTAATTCTATAGATCTTATCTGACAGGATATTTCTTCCCTTAAATCCCGCTTTAAGTCTTCCTTCAATTCTTCTTTAAAGAGCCTGTTATATTCCACTAAAGCTTCTTTAAATAAATTCCTGAGCATCATTTGAAATTTCTTTACCCTTTCATCATTAGGATTGGCAATATTGATTGCATTACTCTCTGCTAATTTCAGACTATAATTTTCTTCCTTTTCATTTAAATCATCAAGAACAGATTTAATGGCTTTAAGTTGCAGTCCTCTGCCTTTAAGTTCTTTAATTTTCTCAAAAATATCCATCTCCTTTTTGGTATAATATCTATGACCCATTTCATTTCTTGGGATATTTAAATTTAATTCTTCTTCCCAATAGCGGAGCACATGACTTTCTAATTCTAATAAATCAGAAGCCTCTGATATCGTATATCTTTTTTCTTCCATTTCTTCACCTCTTTTTAATTAATTTCCAGTTATATTCATAGTATACCATAAATTTACATTAATTCAATAAAAATTTTGTACAAGCCTTAAAATTTTTTTAAATGAAAAAAGCTGCCCAAGGCAGCTTAATCTTGAATTTAAAGTTATCTATTAAGTTTAACTCTTTTGCATATTTACAAACTTTGTATATTGTCCAAGCCAAATTAAATCTACAGTTCCTGTCGGACCATTTCTCTGCTTAGCAATAATGACTTCAGCCTGATTTTTCTTTTCTGTATCCGGGTGGTAATACTCATCCCTATATAAAAACATAACCACATCTGCATCTTGTTCAATTGCTCCGGATTCTCTTAAATCAGATAACATCGGTCTATGGTCTGCTCTTGCCTCACAAGCTCTGCTAAGCTGTGATAAAGCCACTACCGGAGCTTCCATCTCTCTTGCCAGTGCTTTGAGAGAGCGGGATATTTCTGATATTTCTTGCTGCCTGGATTCAAACCTTCTATTGGCAGTCATCAGTTGAAGGTAGTCAATGAAAATCATACCTAAACCTTTTTCTAACTTTAATCTTCTGCACTTTGCCCTCATTTCCATAACTGAAATTCCAGGCGTATCATCAATATAAATAGGTGCTTCCGACAAAGGTCCCATGGATCTCGCTATTTTAACCCAATCTTCTTGTTCCAGAGAGCCTG
Source organism: Candidatus Epulonipiscium sp. (assembly GCA_012521395.1). GTDB lineage: Bacteria > Bacillota > Clostridia > Lachnospirales > Defluviitaleaceae > JAAYML01. The sequence continues at coordinate 18,479 of JAAYML010000119.1, forward strand.
TCCTTAATTTTTGCGAATCAATCATTGCTTCTGCACAAAGCATTCGATTAACCAACTGTTCCTTTGACATTTCCAAACTAAAAATAGCAACGGGTACTTTCTGGCGTACGGCAGCATATTGGGCAATATTAAGGGCAAATGCAGTTTTTCCCATAGAAGGTCTTGCTGCAATCAGAATTAAATCTGAAGGCTGGAATCCTGCAGTTTTATAATCCAAATCAATAAAACCTGTCGGTATTCCTGTCACCTTTCCCTGGTTTCTATAAATTTCTTCTATCTTCTCAAAAGCACTCAATAAAACTTCTCTCATCGGAGAAAAGTCTTCTGTATGTTTGTTTTGCAAAATATGAAAAATACTTTGTTCTGCCTGATTTAATATATCATTGACATCTTCTTTGGCTTCAAAACTCACAGCAGAAATATCCTGACAAGCTTTAATTAATCTTCTGAGGATTGACTTACTTTCAACAATTTTAGCATATTGCTTAATATGGGCTGATGTTGGAACACTGGCCGCCAAATGCGATAAATAACTAATACCTCCTACTTGCTCCAAAAGTCCCATCTCTTCCAGACGGCTTTTTAGTGTCACCAAATCAATAGGTGAATTCTGATTAAATAAATCTATGCAAGCTTCATAAATAATTTTATGGTCGGGTCTGTAAAAATCCTCTCCCCTTAATATTTCGGATGCTGTTACAATCGCCTCATGATCAATAATCATAGACCCTAATACCGATTGCTCAGCCTCTATATCATGTGGGGGAATTCTTGACAATTTAGATTCCTCCATAATACTCCCCCCTTATTTTTTTATTGTTCCAAAATTTTAACCGTAAGTTGGGCAATCACCTTCGGATGTAATTTAATCGTTACGATATGATTGCCTAAAGTTTTGATAGGCTCATCCAGTTGAATCTTTTTCTTATCAATATCCAGGCCTAATTGATTTTTAACTTCCACAGAGATTTCTTTAGAAGTTACTGAACCAAAAAGCTTACCGTTCTCCCCTGATTTTACCTGGATGCTTATTGCTTTTCCTTCTATTTTTCCTCGTAATTCATTAGCCAAATCCAATTCTTCTTGTTTTCTTTTTTCCTCTGCTTTCTTTTTTAATTTTAATTCATTTTCTGCAGCCTTAGTTGCCTCAACAGCTAAACCTTTAGGGATTAAGAAATTTTTAGCATATCCATCACTAACATTAACAATGTCGCCTTCTTTACCATGATTTTTAACATCTTTTAATAGTATCACTTTCATACTCATTCTCCTTCCTCTAAATAGTCGTCTATCGTGCTCTTTAACTTTTGTAATACATCTTCTATGGAGGATTCTTTAAGCTGTGCCCCAGCCACAGTCATATGTCCTCCTCCACCCAGCTTTTCCATAATAATGTGTACATTAATATCCCCTAAAGAACGGGCACTGATTAAAATTTCGTCTCCGACCACAGACAGTACAAAAGAAGCCTTTATACCTGATATACTCAGCAATTCATCTGCAGCTTGTGCTGCTATAACAGCGATATTTTCAACATTTAATGGGGCAACTGAAATGGCAATGTCACCTTTATAAATTTCTGCATGCCTTACAGCCTCTGCTTTTGCCTTATAAGCTTCCATATCATTCTGGAATAGCATTCGTACCCTTGTACTGTCTGCCCCGTTTCGCTTTAAAAAGGCAGCCGCTTCAAAGGTTCTTACGCCTGTCTTAAAAACGAAATTTTTCGTATCAATTGTAATGCCTGCTAAAAGCATATCGGCTTCAAGAGGATTTAACTTGATTTTATCAACCACATATTGTAATATCTCGGTTATCATTTCACAAGTTGAAGAAATAAAAGGTTCTAAATAAATTAACACAGCATTTTCAATAAACTCTTCACTTCTTCTGTGATGATCAAAAACAACAATTTTCTTACTTAATTCTAAAAGCTCAGGACATTCTGTATAACTAGGTCTGTGAACATCCACAATAACTAAAAGTGTTGTATCTTTTATAATATTTAATGCCTCATCACTGGTAATAAACAATCTGTCTTCGTATTCTCCAGACTCTAATAGTTTATCATAAGCGCCTTTAATTGCAAAATTGGGCTCATTTAAAACAATGTGTGTTTTTTTGCCTAAAAACTTAGCACACCTGTAAACACCTACAGCAGCACCAAGACAATCCACATCCGGGTTCTTATGACCCATAATAATGACTTCATCCGTCTCTTCCATAAGTTCTCTAAAAGCATACGCTTTCATTCTGGCTTTTACGCGGGTACTTTTTTCAACCTCCCTGGTTTTTCCTCCATAAAAAGAATATTTATCATCATCTTTAATAACTGCCTGATCCCCTCCTCTGCCTAATGCTAAATCCATTGCTGCTTTGGCATATTCCATGGCCTGAGGAAGGTCTTTCCCATTAATTCCTATACCTATACTTAAAGTAACGGGCAGTTCATTTCCTGCATTGATTTCTCTTACCTGATCCAATATTTCAAACTTTTTTTTCTTAAATAACTCCAGGTATTTACTATAAAACAAAACAAAATACTGGTCTCTGTCAACCTTTTTAAGAATTCCATTGACTTCTTCTACCCAGGCATTTATTCTCCTGTCAATTAAAGCCAGTAATAAATTTTTCCTTACGTCATCCATATTTTGCATGACTTCTTCATAGTTGTCTATCAGTATCAGTCCTACTGATAACTTTTGTTTTAAACTTTCTTCTTTTAATATGGCGTTTTCTGTATTGTCTATAAAATAAATACCATAGTATTCATTATCCTCAAATGTTACCCTTTGCTTTATTTTATATAGGCTTAACTTATATGTTTTATCGTCAAAATTAACTTCTTTAGTAATTTCCTTATTTGCTTCAGGAAATATATCAAAGCGAATATCAGCAAAAAAACTACTGATATTTTTATTTACAATAGTTTTTTCCTTTATCATATCCTCAAATTTTGAATTATACCATTGAATCAATCCCTGGCTGTCCACCATTACAAAAGGAACGGGAAAATCCCATAAAGAATTTTCATAAATGACATTTTCATTAGTTTCAGCTATTATTTGTTCTTTTTTTTCTGCTTTTTTAGCAAAACGGTAAACTAATAAACTGATTAAAACACAAAGAGTTATTGCTGTAAAGCCAAACATATAATTAAATAATAAAATGATTACTGCAAACACATATAATATAACAATATAAAATTGAGGCAGAAAAAAGACTTTCCTGAAAAACGAATCATTACTGCTATTACCCATAATTGCCTCCAAAAATTCCTTTCTTTCATTAATAATATTATTTATTATAAATAACTTCTATATTTTATTTCATAAAAACCTTTCTTTGTTTCTAAAATTAAATATGGCTTCCAAAAGACCTAACGTGATAAACAATACAATAAACAAGTCTGGCATTTCTTTCATAACTACAAGCAATAATATTATAGATATTATCTTAAAGTTATATCCCGAATTGATGCGTTGAAGAATATGAATCACAAACATAAAGCCTATTAAAAAAATAAACATGAAAAAAATCAGCAAAATATTGTCCATGGACACAATGAGTAACGGGTTAATATAATTTGCTATATTTACCCTAAGGATTGCTATTAAGCCAAAAAGCCCTATCGTTAAAGGCTTAATTGCTATATCGGATATATGTTTAATATTAGGCGCTTTCCAGTTTAAACCCTGCAATATTAACATCGTAACAAGGACTTGGATAAAAGCACAGAAAAATCCAAAAAGAAAAACAAAGAATGGAAAAAAATATGTCATAAAATAAATATTATATTTCAAAGCTAATTTTTCAAGGGCATATAGCTTTGAAAGGCTTATTCCATCATAATTCTTTGGAAAGAGTTTTTTTATATATGATTGAGCAAATTCCGGATTTTGTCTGTACATCTCATATTTACTGTTTAAGCTTTTATCCCAGATTTTTTCAAGGGTAGCTACAATGGAATGATAATCATCCATTATATTAATGTTAAAAGCATAATTAAACAATAAAATCATTCCAAAGAAAACCACAAAATAGATGACCGTTAAATTTATGATATTTTTAGAAAGAATAATTTGTTTATTAAAAAACAGACCGCATATAGCAGAAGGGATAAAAAGTAAAAATGTGATTATCAGGGCAGAACTTCCCATATGGCTGAAAACCAGGACAAGGACTACAATAAGAGCCATTAATAAAGAACTCCATTTTGTCCCTTTTTTATAAACATATATAACATAAGGAACACCTAAAACAAACGAAAAAAGATATACAGGCGGGAAGATATGGCCTAAAAAGCCAAGCCCAATATAAAATAATCCCATGGCAAAGAGCCACAGAATTTCTTTTGTATTCAATTTCATTTATTGTGACCTCCTACTGTCATGCGTTGCTTCAAGATGGCGCATCAGGGCTGTTAAGTCTGTAAACCACTCTTGTTCATCCATGTTTTCTAAAATTCCTAACTTCAATTTATTATAAATTTTCATATCCAAAGTATTATATGAAATACCTAAGCGTTTTGACAATAAATATGTGAGAATAATAATATTCGCTAATAAATCAGCCCGTTCTTCGTGAGATTCTTCATTGCACTCAACCATTTCTGAAAACAACTGGGCAATATCACAAAGCATTTGACTTTTTAGTTTTTCTACAATTTTTAATGAACGCGTAATATCGAATTCCCTTTCCCGGATTCCCATAATACCACTCCATCCCTCTTTCCAAACCGTCCTAATATTATATCACGCTTTTTAACAGTTGAAAAGTTTAGTCAACAATCTCATAAGAACCTAAAGATTTGTAAAAAGAAGTCTTCCTTTTTATCATTGTAAGGGCATCTCTTAAATCCTCATCTTCTTCATGTCCTTCTAAATCCACAAAAAATACATAGCCGCCGGGATCTGTCTTTGATGGTCTGGATAAAATCCTGGTCATATTAATATCCCATAAAGCAAAAATGTTTAAAATCTTATAAAGTTCACCAGGTTTATTTTCTGTAGAAAAAACAATAGTTGTCTTACATCTTCTTGCTTTTTTCCCATTTTCTTTTCCGATAACCACAAACCTGGTTTTATTGTTTTCCTGATCCTGAATATTTGTATCTAAAATAGAAAGACCATAAAAATTTGCGGCAAAACTTGTCCCAATGGCAGCCTTAGCTTCTTTTTTTTGCGAAATAATTCTTACTGCTTCCGCTGTTGAATCTGTAAATACAATATTTGCATGAGCTAAATTTTTATGCAAATAACCCCTGCATTGGGCAATGGCTTGCGCATGGGAAAGAACTTCTTGTATTTGATTATATGAAAAATCCTCATAGCCTATTAAACAATGTTTAATAGGTATCTCAATTTCAGCCTGTATTTTTAATTCTGATTCAAAAGTCAGCATATCGATGGTGATATTGACCGCCCCTTCAATAGAATTTTCTATAGGAACAACACCATTGGATATTTCTCCCTTATCGACAGCTTGTATTAAATCTTGAATTGTAGAAAAAGGAATAAAATAATATTTTTCTTTGTCTTTATTAAAATAAGAAAAAGCAGCCTGTTCCGAAAAAGTACCGTTAGGTCCTAAATAACCAATCGAAATCATAGTTCCTCTCTCTTTCTAATATAATAAATATAATAAAAATATTTTGGTAAGATGCTCATAATATACTTTATTCTACCATATAGGTTTTTTTTAATCTATGGTATTTCTTTTAAATTTATGTTATACTATCAAAAAATATTTTAAAAAGGGGGGTTGCTGGAGTGGATTTTGAATTCGTCCATAGGTTAGACAAAGCAAAAAACCAGTGGAATATTTCCATTCAAGGCGAAATCGATATCTATAATTCGTCGCTGTTAAAAGATAAGTTATACGAATTGCTCGAACAAGAAAAAGCGGATTTATACATTGATTGCGAAGGCCTTGAATATATCGACAGCACGGGTTTGGGCTCCTTGGTATCTGTCCTTAAAAAAGTTAAACAATTTAAAGGAAATATCCATTTGTCTAACCTAAAACCCAACATAGCAAAAATATTTAAGATTACAGATTTAAATAAAGTATTTGTGATAGAAGGTGCAATATATGAATAAGTCCCCAAAAACTATTATTGATGAAGATATTATTGAACTTGGCTTACCTATTAATCCTGCATACGTTTCGACCGCCAGATTAACCGCTTCATCTATAGCAAACAGAATGGGCTTTAATATTGAAGATATTGAAGATATTAAAGCCGCCGTTTCAGAGGCTTGTACATACCTGATCAAAATGCACCAACTTGATAAAAGCATTCAAAACATGTTTAATATCCAATTCATCATAAAAAGCAACGCCCTTGACATTATGTTAACAGCCGAAAAAATTAAATTTGACAATATTTATGAAGAAGACGGACTGGGAATACTCATGATAGAAGCTTTAATGGATTATATTTCTTTGTCCAGCAAGGACGATGCAAACATCAACATTTTTATGTCAAAAAAACTCAAATAATCATCCATTATAGTAAAAAAGTAGCATAAAATTTGCTGCTTTTTTACTATAATTATTTAAAGGAATATTATACCTGAATAACGAATTATTATATATTACAGGTCTTTTACCTGTTTAGTAAATAATAATTCGAAGGTGATTGAATGAAAAAGTATTCTTTTAAGAAAACCTTTCCCAGTCAGATTAGTCTAATAAAACCTGTACTAAATGAGATAATGGAATATTTGACATATGCATTTCCTTTCATGTCTCCTGATGACTATTTTGACTGCAAATTAATCTATGCTGAATTACTTGTTAATGCTGTAGTGCACGGCAATAAAAACGACGAAAATAAAAAAGTAACTGTAACCATTAACATCATCAATGATCACTGTTTTTCATCTATTGTAGAAGACGAAGGCAACGGCTTTAATTACGAAGATATCCTTGATAAAATCTCAAGCAAAGATGCCCTTTATTTAGAACGGGGCAGGGGAATACAAATCGTAAAATCACTAACGAATGAATTACACTATAATTTATATAAGAAACAAATTCAATTTACAAAAAGGATGAAATATAATGGATAAAATTCTGGTTGTAGATGATATTGACGAGAATATAGAACTGATTAGCCGTTTTCTCCTTAGCTTAGATTATGAAGTGATTATTGCCAGAAATGGAGAAACTGCTCTCCAAAAGATCCAGTCCTTTTCCCCTGACTTAATCATTTTAGGCCTTATATTGCCGGATATGGACGGTTACGAAATTTGCAGGAGATTAAAAAGCAATCAAAATACAGAATATACCTCTGTATTAATGGTAACTGCCCATGGTTCTACAGGCAGCAGGATTAAAGCTTTAGAAGCTGGCGCAGACGACTTTATAACAAAACCTTTTGATCAGATTACCCTTCTTGCAAAGGTAAAATCCCTTCTTAGAATAAAACATTTAAGTGACCAGTTAAAACAAAAATACTCCGAACTTCATGAAAAAAATAAACAAATGGAATATCAGCTAAAAATGGCAAAAGAAATTCAGCGTTCATTAATTCAGGAAGCTAATTTTTCTGTTAATGATGTAAAATTCACCAGTAAATATATGCCTGCACAGGATGTCGGTGGGGATTTATATGACATTATCAAACTCAATGATAATTCCGTAGGTGTTTTTATAGCAGATGTTTCAGGACATGGAATTGCTTCTGCCCTTCTTACTTCGATGCTTAAAATGTTGTTCAGAAATCTCATCCCTTATAATTACGCACCCAATAAATTGCTAGAAGAAATGAACCGTAAATTTAGTAATATCTTTGCTAATAAAGTCAGCGATGTTTATGCAGCTGCTTTTTATGCACGAATTGATACAAAATCTAAAAAAATTTACTATTCGAATGCAGGTCATTCTTTACCCTTATTCGTCAAAAATGCAAGCCATACGGCAGATGAATTAGAAATTAACGGTCTTCCCATCGGTCTTATGGAAGATGCCGTTTATGACTTAAAATCTAACGTATTTGAAAATGATGACTTGATTTTATTCTACACTGACGGCTTATGTGACTGTATTTATAAAAACAATCCGGAAGAATTTATAGAAGAACTAAAAAAACTTATTCTTCAATATAAAGAATATCCACCAGAAGAAATTATTGAAATTATCCTAAATAAGTTTTACAATGATAATCCTGAAAGCAGATGTTCTATTGATGATTTAAGCATAATTATCTGTAAAATGTAAAAAAGATGCTAAAAGCATCTTTTTATCTTCTTAAACAATTTTCCAGACCAAGTAAAATAGGAATATCTGTAGAAAGGAATATATATTGCTGCCCTCTTTTTGTACAAAAAGTTTGTATTTGATTTTTGAATTTTTCGAGGGCCTTTTTGTAATTATTGATTCTGTCTTGTGTTAATTCGATATCTTTTGCTTTCCCACTTTCAGAATCGACTAATCTTAAATTCCCACGGATTGTCGGATCGATTTCCTCGGGAGATAAAATCTGAACCAGCACAATCTGCTGCTTTTTGTATTGAAGCAACTTCACTGCCTCTTCATAACCATCTTCTGAAAAGAAATCAGAAATAATAAAAGAAATTCCCTTTGTCATGGGAATATTTTTTATTTTATTTAACGCATTCACCAGTCTGGATTCCTTATTTACAGGCAAGTTATCCAAAAAATCCAGCAAATCAGGAAACAAGTTTTTCGTTTGAATATTTTTCTTTTCATTGGTAATCTCATCACTAAAGGCAAATAAATTAACAAGGTCCATATTTCTTAAGGCAATATAGGCTATAGAAGCTGCTAATTGCTTGGCATAAAACAGTTTTTCGGGTTCTCCGGCCTGCATGGAAGCACTGCTATCTATAAAAATATTAATGGAACCCTGCTTTTCTTCCATAAACAGTTTTATAAATAACTTATCAAATCGACCGTAACTATTCCAGTCTATTCTTCTGATGTCGTCTCCTAAGACATAGGGACGGAAATCTGAAAATTCAAGGGACATTCCCTTTGCTTTAGACTTTCTGGCACCGCTATAACCATTCATAAGAAGCGTATCCATATAAATTGAAAAAGATTCTAATTTACCAATATAATCTTTGTTGAAAACCTCAACCAACTTTGGCATAATTATTTACCGTCCTTTAATACTTCCAAAATCAAATCATCTGCTGTTACTTTGTCTGAAAGAGCTTCAAAGTTCAGGAAAATACGATGCCTTAAAGTTGGCAGGGCTACTTCTTTTATATCATCAAAAGATACATTATAACGACCATCAATTAAAGCATTAATTTTTGCAGCTGTAATAATCGCCTGAGCTCCTCTGGGGCTTGGCCCGTAATGAATATACTTTTTCGTTGCTTCCGGGGCATTTTCAGATTCAGGATGAAGTTTTAATACAACACTCATGGCATATTCATATACTGCGGTCGCAACAGGCACTTCCTTTGCAATTACTCCCATTTCAATTAAAGTATTTTTATCACAAACTTGTCTGGCTTCAGGCGCCTCTTTTCCAGTTGTTAAGCGTACAATTTCAGCAAGCTCTTCCTGCGTTGGAAATTTTACATCCAATTTAAACATAAATCTGTCCATTTGAGCCTCAGGCAAAGGATATGTGCCTTCCATCTCCAAAGGATTTTGTGTTGCCAAAACAAAAAATGGACTTGGTAAATAATAAGTATTATTTCCAACGGTTACGGTTTTTTCCTGCATGGCTTCTAACATGGCACTTTGGGTTTTTGGAGTTGCCCTGTTTATTTCATCGGCTAAAACAATGTTAGAAAAAACAGGCCCTGGCTGAAATTGAAATTCATTTGTTCCATCAGGCTTTTTTACAATAATATTTGTACCTACAACATCGGCAGGCATTAAATCTGGTGTAAACTGAATTCTTGAAAACTGTAAATCCATTACCTTTCCTATGGTCTTTACCAACTGTGTCTTACCCAGTCCCGGAAGACCTTCTAAAAGCACATTTCCTCCCGCAATAATAGCCATTAAAACCTTTTTAATAATATCTTTTTGTCCAATAATGACTTCTGATATAGCCTTTTCTATTTCCAAAAATCTTGTTGAAAATTCTTGAATGTTTTTCTCATTAATCTCCATATTTAACCACCATTGCCTCAATTTTTTTAATATCATTGTAGCCGAGTAAAAAAGCTAAGTCAACTAAAAATAAAAAAGAAATGGCTTAAGGGAAATCTTTCCCCTAAGCCAACGAATTAGATTTTATTAGTATTGCTACTTGATTTTATTCAGCAACATTGTTTGATAAAAATTTTTAATCAACATCTACCCGATATTGATATAAAGCCGGTATAAATACCAATGAACTTTTATGTAAAATTCTTTAAAGTGATAAACTATCTATTCATAGTATCATTGTTTTTATTTTTTATGTTATCCCAGCTTTTTTCCTTATGGGTATTTTCATTTTTATTTAACTTTGCATTATTTATATAGTTCTTATAATCCTTTAAAGACAAAACTGTTCTTTCATTGTTTTGCTCCTTAGCTATAAGCATATTTTCTTTGATTAAATTGCGTAAAAGTACAGGACTTTTCACCTCTAATCTCAAAACTTCCCCATTATTAAAGGCTAAACCTCTCCACAAACGACCCATATTATTCATAAAATGATCTAATGAAAGATTAATGCCTCTCGTTTTAAAATACTCACAACCATAAAATACAATGACTTCTTCATTACCTTTTTCAAAGGGATGTATTCTCCATAGCTCTGAAAAGAAATCGGTTATTTTTTCAACTTGTTGATTAAAATCAAGTTTTTCTAAAGGCTGCATTTTTATTTCTTTAAATAACTTATTACATTCAGTTGCAATATTTTTATAAGATTCAAAACGCACCACGTATCCCCGTCCAATATCCAGTGCATCAAAATTCTTTTTTCTTAATTGACCTGCATTCTCACCATATATTTCTCTATGAAACGTGCATAAGGTCGCTATAAAATTATCCCTGATTTTAGGAGGATCTTTTTTGAGCTCATTCATTCTGATATAAGTATCTTCAGGAATATCTATCGTAAGAAATTGATCCTCCATTAATATTCCATTATAATTTAAATTTGGATCCATCTTTGGTTCTCTATCAAACATTTTTAAAAAATCTTCATATGCTTGATCGTATTTATTTCCCATAATAAATTCACCTTTCATCTATATTATAAAAGTCCTGTTTCAACCTTTATGATATCCATTCATAAAAAACTAAAAAATACAATTAATCAAAATCCCCCTTAAAATAATATTGAAGTCTTCTTATCATTATTTCTATACAATATTAAAACTATCCCTGTCAGAGTTATTGCATAAAAATAATCAGGGTAAGTAACATTTTATATGATAATTATAAATGTGTAAATATATATTCTAAATTTTGTATATATTTTTTATATTTAATAAGTTTAATAGATTTAAAATTTTTTATTATCGAATTATTTAGTTTTTTTAATTTATTTTTGCTCTTTTTAAAAATTTAAAGCAAATGTTACCTTTTATTTTTTACCTTATTAATTCTAATATCAAAAAAATATATGTTTTATTACACAAAACAAATATATAAATGTTTTTCCTAAACCAATGGATTATATTTTACTTATTACGGTCATTTTTTATTCAGCAAAATTCTTTAACAAAATTCATATAAAAAGGAGAGTTCTCATAAATATTTGAGAAACTCTCCTTATGATTAGTCTTGTGTAAATGGTAAGAGCGCTAAATGTCTGGCTCTCTTAATTGCAACTGTTAAAGCACGTTGATGCTTTGCACAATTTCCTGTAATTCTTCTGGGAAGAATTTTTCCTCTTTCAGAAATATATTTTTTAAGTTTATTCACATCTTTATAATCTATGTTAACTTCTTTTTCAATACAGAAATTACATACTTTTTTTCTTTTACGAACACGTCTTTTTTGTACGGCCACCTCAAACCCTCCTTTGCTACGAATTAATATCTAAAACGGTAAATCTTCATCGTCGAAATTATCATCAATTGGATAAAATCCTTCTGGTTCTTCACTAAAAGGGGTTGAGTTATTTTGCGGCGTATCAAGTGGACCTGTACTCGTTCTATGAGCCTCAAAAGAAGCCTTACTTTCTGCAAAATGTTGTTCCTCAGCAACTACTTCTGTTATCCAATGACGTTTACCTTGATCATCATCCCATGACCTTATTTGTAAACGACCGACAACAGCCACCATTTGACCTTTTCTAAAATATTTCTCAGCAAATTCGCCTCTCTTGCCAAGAGAAACAATATTTATAAAATCCGCATCCGGTTCGCCTTCTCTTTTAAACGGACGGTTTACTGCCAAAGTATATCTTGTTATCGCTATAGGCTCATTACTTTGTGAGTATCTTGTTTCAGGGTCCCTTGTTAACCTACCCATCAAAATAACTTTATTCATAGTTAATTCCCCTTTTCTATTGGAATATATTCTTATTCCCAATTATAACCATAGAGAGAAAATTTAATCATTGTTAATAAATTTTTTGAGATTATTATTTTTCTTTAGAAATAATTAAGTATCTGATTACAGAGTCCATAATACGAACTCTTCTTTCGATTTCAACTGGAGCATTGGATTCTGCTTCAAAATCAATAAAGCAATAGAATCCTTCATTGTACTTTTTAATTTCATAAGCTAATTTTCTTTTACCCCAGTCATCAACCTTTTCAACGTTTCCACCAAATCTTGTGATATAGCCTTGTACCTTTTCTAATTGAGCAGCTCTTGCTTCATCATCAAGATCAGGTGCGAAAACTACAGCTAATTCGTATTTTTTCATCTTAGCACCTCCTTCTGGACTTTGGCCCTATCTAATAGAGCAAGGATTTATTTACACTTACAGCCTAATATTATAACACACTTAAAATCAGGATACAAGCTAATTATTTTTATTATTCTTCATTTTGAGCTCTTTCTATAACTTTTTTTACCTTTTTCTCAAATTTAGTACGGGGCAGCATCACCAGATGCTTACAACCTAAACAGCGGATTCTAAAATCTATG
>JAAYML010000120.1 GCA_012521395.1 Candidatus Epulonipiscium sp.
AAAAAATTTTTTATTGGTCTTAGAAAATGAAAATAATAAAAATGTGATACAGACTGTTTTTTTAATTTATTGCCACCCATTCAGCCTTAATCTTATGCAAAACAACGATTAAAACAATCAGTGCTATTACAATTATAACAGCAAATAATTTTCTAAAAATGATTAACCTTCCTTTTGGCATCAACAATAAATTGAAAAAATATTTCATAAATTTACTCCGTATAAATTCTTTTGAAACTATCATTATTATATTACTTTTCTATTTATTGTAAATCATTTCATCACATTTTTTAATGTTAATAGATAATTAATCTTTAAAATTTTCGCCATTAAAATAAAAAAATATGTCTTAAACATTGGGCACGATTTCTCTGATAATAGAAGATAACTCATTGGCTAAACCATCAATACTTTTCATGTTGTTTATACTATTTGTTATTTTATTCATTCTGTTTATTATTTCTGGAGATGTACTAATTCCAATATTTTTTAAAGATAAATCTGTCGAATAGACTTTTTCTTCAATTTTCCTTTTTAATCTTTCAATTTCTTTTTTATCCAGTTCATGAACAGTATCTATACCTATTAAAGCAGTATTCCCTGTTATTATTACAGTCGTTTTATTAACTTCAGGAAAATCATTTATCAGCTTAGCTATTCTGTTTGCCCTTTCCTTATTATAACCAATATCAAAATAATGATTATTTATCCTTTCAACATCATCAGGAATGTTATATGGATAAGAACGATTAAATTCCTGAATAGAACCCTTTGCTGTGATGATATCTTCTGCCGTATTATCTCTTCTGTTTAATCTTTCGATACTATTTTCAATATAATAACCGCTTATATTATTTCTCATGTTCTGACATGCTGATATGATAAAAATACAAAAGCAAAGAATCATCAAAATATTTTTTTTCAATGGGATTTCACCTCCATTATTATTGTTTGAAATAATTAAGTTTTTTAAAGTAGAAAAGAATGTCCTTTTCACCACTGTTTTCATGATTTGTTTTTTATATACGAATAAAAAGCCAAATTATTAAAATACTAATGTTAATTCCATTTACTATAGAATCTTTTTCTAATTTTCTTTTTTCATCCATCAAAGTATGATAAAATAATATAAAGTTTTATAATAGCTTATGATATATCAGAAACATCATAAGAACTAAGGAGGTAATAATATGAACGCAAGAACTCAACAACGACATTACAGAGTAGCTCAAAAAGAAATAGAACATGCACCAAATAAAGGAATCTTCATCGAAAACGATAAAAAACAATTATACGCAATTATTGCAGGCGTTATTCTTGTTTTAACTTTTATTCAAGGACTGATTATCGGATTATTTATTAGTAGAGATTAAAAAGCACAATGTTTACATTGTGCTTTTTATTGTGAAAGATTTTTAGTTATCTCATTGTTTTCCCTATGCCATGATTTATTGATTGATTAATCTAAAATCTTTAGGTATAATTTATACTTGGTTGTTTTTATAGATGCTTTAATCATAAATGAAAGGAAGTAATATATATGAAACTAGGAATTGTTGGTCTTCCTAATGTTGGGAAAAGTACCTTGTTTAATTCTCTTACCAAAGGCGGAGCAGAATCGGCCAACTATCCCTTCTGTACTATTGATCCGAATATTGGTATTGTAGCAGTTCCAGATGAAAGGTTACAGGCTTTAGATAAAATTTATAATGCGGAAAAAGTAACCCCTGCTATTATAGAATTTGTTGATATTGCTGGTCTTGTAAAAGGCGCAAGTCATGGTGAAGGTCTGGGCAATAAATTTTTATCCCATATCCGTGAAGTGGATGCCATTGTACATGTGGTCAGATGCTTTGAAGATACAAATATCGTCCATGTAGAAGGTTCTATTGACCCCATCCGTGATATAGAAACCATTAATTTAGAATTAATCTTTTCTGATATTGAAATTCTTGACAGAAGAATTCAAAAGACTGAAAAAGCTGCTAAAGCCGATAAAGGCCTCTTAAAAGAACTGGAAATCCTGGAAAAAATAAAAAAGGCCTTAGAAGATGGAAAATGCGCAAGAAACGTACCATTGGAATCTGATGAAGAAAAAGAGTTTGTTTCTTCTTTAAATCTTTTAACTTATAAACCTGTTTTATACGCAGCCAATGTCAGTGAAGAAGATTTAATTTCAAATGCCGAAGACAATTCTTATGTTAAAAAGGTTAAAGAATACGCTAAAGCTGAAAACTCAGAAGTCTTTGTTATTTGTGCAAAAATCGAAGAAGAAATTGCCCAGCTGGATGAAGAAGAAAAAAAATTATTCTTAGAAGATTTGGGCATCAGTGATACAGGACTGGACCGCTTAATTGCTGCCAGCTATAAACTTTTAGGCTTAATTAGTTTCTTAACTGCAGGGCCTAAAGAAGTCCGAGCCTGGACTATTGTAAAAGGTACAAAAGCACCTCAGGCAGCAGGAAAAATCCATAGTGACTTTGAGCGGGGCTTTATCCGGGCAGAGGTGATATCTTTTGAAGATCTCATTGCTTGTGGCAATTACACCATCGCAAAAGAAAAAGGCCTTGTAAGACTGGAAGGTAAAGATTATGTTGTACAAGACGGTGACGTCATCATATTTAGATTTAATGTATAAAAAAAAGAATCAGGATAAATCCTGATTCTTTTTTTATAGTATTTTTATATTTCTCCTTCAGTCCTTTCCTCTTTTTCTTGTGCATCTGTTTTGCATTGCTTTTTCTTCCCAATATTAAACTTTGATAAAAGTTCAGGAATCATATCAATTAATTTATTAACACTATCCTGATTTTTAATATTTATAAGTTGGGTTGTCCCATCCTTAATGAGCAAAATTGCACTGGGAGTAATTTTTGCACCTAAACCACCCATGCCGGAATCCTTATCTTCCCCTTTATCTGTCTTCCCTCCGGAAGCACCTGCTCCCACGCCAAAACATACATCTACTAAAGGAAGAATGATTGCATCTTCTACTTTTATTGGTTCTCCTACTACTGTCTTTGTTGATATAAAACTTTCAAGCTGACTAAACAAAGATTCTAAATTCGTCTTTAAATTCGATTCCATACCTATCATCCTTTCATGAAGATAAATAATTTTTTACAATTTCTCTTATGGGCTTTTTCAACAAGTAGTTCGCAAGATATATGATAATAATTCCTATTTGAAAACTACCCCTTGCTTCTAGTTCTCCCTGCAAAATCTTTTCATTAAAGTTAGCCTTAATATGTACACTATTTCCTAAAAAGGGGCTTATTATTCCTATTGCTCCTAAAAGATACCCTGTATGAGAAGGGTCGTCCAGACCAAATTCAAGATAGGATGAAAACGTACGAGGTCTTATATGAATGAATATTTTTTTAAGAAATTGATAAGTATACATGATAATTTCTTTTTTATTGGGATAATCCAGTAGATTTCTCAAAGAAAATCCCGCATCTTCTGCTTCCTCAATTACATCTGTCTCAACAATCTCATCAATATCATTGTATTTATTAACATCTTCGCTTTCCAGAGAGTTTTTATGACTTTTAACAACTTTCTTTGATACATCATTTTCTTTTGAAAAGTCGTTAATGCTTTTTTCTTTTATTTTATACTTCGTTTCAATCTCTTCATTCTTTATTCTATCATCCTTTTTTTCTTCTTTGCTTTCCAGTTGAATATTCTCTATCGCTCCGCTTGTCTTTCCTTGCTTTTTGATTTTATCTTTCTGCATGCTTTCCTTTTTTACTCTTCTTTGCTCATTAATTATTTTCTTTGAAAACACCCTGAAAATTTTAGTTTCTTTTTTTGACTTTTTCATCACAAAACAATAATAAATCCAATTAAAAATCCATCTGATTTTCACATTTACATCTATAGCAAAATTCCCATCAGCAGAAAGATAAACAAAGTAACGAAAGGGAATAAATAAAAGCAGCAGTAAAATTAATATTAAAATACCCAACAGAGTAGCCAGTATAATCCCTATATATTTTAAGACAAGCAATAAAACGGATATTATTGACATCACGATTGGCTCCTATTCCCATGCAAAAAATTCTTTTATCATCATAGGATCTTTGTACTTTTTATAAACATCATCAATAATTCTTCGTGTTAATTCAAAAGCTTCTTCTTTATTACGGGCAATTCCAACAACTTTACAATCTCTGTAACGACTGATATTGTTTTTCATTTCATTTGTTTTGATTATAACCATTAAATATTCTGAAGAAGGCTCTAAACAAAGACAATATATATCTTTATAGAGATAGTTTTTAATAAGCCTCTTTACGATTCTCTCTTTATTTTTTATCGAATCGCCAGTGTAATAATTTTTTGCTACTTTCATAGGCATTCTTCTCTCATAGAAATATGAAAATCTTCCTATTTTAAATTTTTGACTAATTAAAATATATTATAACAAAAATAAAAAATAAAGTCACGATATATAT
>JAAYML010000121.1 GCA_012521395.1 Candidatus Epulonipiscium sp.
CAATTGTCAAGATGTTTATCGTAGTCTAAAGCACCCATTTCTTCTCAACCCCGCAAAAATAGCCATTATCGAATCTGTTAACTCGACTATAGATTCTCAGGTCTATTGATGTTTCCGTAAACAATAAAAATAAGAGGTTCCCGACACTGTCACCTTCGTCAAAGTAGCCATGAGAAAAGCTCAAGGTCTGGAAACCCTTTATTTATAAATATTTGTAATCCTTCTATTTCCCCGCCCTTGACTCAATGTTACGCACTCCACATGTGATAGTTAGACTAAATAAAACGGCAATATTGATGTCACATTCATCTTTTTAAACACCCTTAAAGCTTGTGAAATAGCCATTTCTTTAATATTCCTATATAAGCCATTACTATTTATAGCTTAAACTTTTGCAATGAGGTTGTGTTAATAATATTGATGTCATCTCAAATCTATATACTTATAACCCTAGGACGCTTTTTCCAGTCACTCAACTCTACAGTCCAATACCCTGCCCATTCTCGCATTTCTTTATATTCTGGGGAGTTAGGATTCATTATAATTTCATAAAAGTCAATAAATCCTGGCACCCCTCCAACATCCTCTGGTGGCGTTTGACCACTTGCCTCTAACAAATATGGTGATTCCTTATCGTACTCATCTATTACATTTATAAGCTGAATTTCATGCTTCCAGTTGTCTCCCATATCATAGGTATAGATTATATATTTCTTCTCAGACAAAAATTCTGATAGGGTGTGATTTTCTATCAAAATTGCTTCTTTATCATACTCTAAATTCTCCTCAAAAGGAACAATTCTGGTAATCATCTTATTCTTGTCTTTATCAATAACAGTAAAGTCATATAGATGATAGTTCTTCCAGTCAAACACTGACTGTAGCACCTTATGTAATTGTTTAAATTGTATATCTGCTGGTACAATAATTTTCCTTACCGCCTTGTATATGTCCAAATCAAGTGTGACAAGTAATTCAAAGGCACGATATTTGTAGGCTTGCTTTCCAGTAACCTCACAAAGTGCATTAATCATTGCCTTGTAAGGATAGAATCCCTCTTTATTAGTACCAGAACAATTGACAATCATTCGGTTTGCAGCAATACCTATTGTATCACTAAACATTTTTTCAATCCCATTATATTCATTTGCTACATAAAAAGCACATTCTGTTCCTGCTTTTGTTACCCATGATGCAGCCTGTCTGCTACTATTTTGGACGAATTCCACCTCACCTGACAGTCGCATATATTCTGCCACAAGCTCTGGATTTAAATTCATGGAAAGAAGTGTGTTTGAAATAGCTGTCTTCATCATTTCCCCTACATTTTTCAGTGAATTTCGCTTAACTTGATAAATAGCAACAGTAAAACGTGTTGCATTGTTCACTAAAACAAGCATATCTTCTGTTCTACGATTATCCCAAACTTTAGTCCAATTTGCTGTCCAGGAAAATAAAGGGTTTATGTCCTCATAAATAGGTGGTGGATTTATTCCCATAGCAGTCGCCAGTTTTTTAGTTAGTGCAATTTGCATATTTTCTCCTCACTTTCATCCAATTCAAATCCATGCACTCAAATCACTAGTTAAGTGCATGATAAGATTAAATTTTATCTTCTTTCTTTGTACTATAACGAGTTCCTTTTCTTTTAATTTTCCCTTCAATAACTTCTACATTGCTTCTGCGTCTCATCTCTTCTTGTACCTGCTCAAATTTTTCAAGTTCTATTATTGGTTCATGAGCGTTCTCCAGTAAATATTTTTCTTGTTCACCATGATTTATTTGCTGTTTATTATTAGGGAATAGTGGTACTATGTCAAGAAAAAGTACAAATTAAAATGAGCAAGTTATTCCTCAATATCTCTATGTATCATAAATTGGTACAGATAATTGCCGCTTTTGCGTTTATCCTATTTTACCCAACAAGTTTTGCTGCCTTCTGCAAGTATTGTGTTTCATACTGGTTGGGCGACTTATAGCCACAGTGACTATGAGTTCGTACAGTATTGTAAAAGGCCTCAATATATTCAA
>JAAYML010000122.1 GCA_012521395.1 Candidatus Epulonipiscium sp.
AGTTGGAGAAATATCGTAAGCAGCTAAGAGAGTATGATCCTGAAGTTAGAGAATGGGCTGTTAGTATTTATAATAAGTACGGGAAGCAAATACACAGATACATTGGAAACATCATGAAGGAGAATGGATAGGTTACACTTAATTGGACAGAATCTTTAAGGTCATATAAACTTAATCCAATACAAAGGTGAAGGAGAATAATGATGACCAAAAGAAAAAGAAGAACGTTCACTAATGAGTTCAAAGAACAAATCGTCCGATTACATGAGTCAGGAAAACCAAGAAGTGAGATTATTAAAGAATATGATTTAACCCCGTCTGCCTTTGATAAATGGGTTCGTCAACATAAATCAACAGGTTCATTCAATGAAAAAGACAACCGTACTCCAGAACAAGAAGAATTAATAAGATTACGAAAAGAAAACAAAAGACTAGCCATGGAAAATGATATTTTAAAGCAAGCCGCGCTGATCATGGGACGAAAGTAGATGTGATTCGCCAAAACCGTCACAAATACTCGGTATCAGCAATGTGCGCCGTCCTACAAATTCCTAGAAGTACGTTCTACTACGAAGCAAAAATTCGTGACAATCAAGAGGAAGAACTAACTAAATTAATTGTAAAAATATTTAAAGATAGTCGTGATATTTACGGACAAAGAAAAATAAAAAAGGAACTCGAAAAACAAGGAAAAATCGTATCCCGTCGTCGCATTGGGCGAATGATGAAAGAGCAAGGTCTTGTTTCAAAATATACAGTAGCACAATATAAACCTAGTAAATCAACAGTGAATGAATCCGAAGTAGGAAATACATTAAACCGAGAATTCAATCAAGAAGAAGAACTGAAAGTTGTTGTAAGTGATTTAACTTACGTCCGAGTAGCGCAAAAATGGCATTATATCTGCATTTTAGTAGATTTATTTAATCGTGAAATCATCGGTCATAGCGCTGGCGAAAATAAAAGTGCCGAGTTAGTACAACGTGCCTTTGCATCTGTCAAATACAATCTAAATCATCTCGAATTATTTCATACAGATCGAGGAAGTGAGTTTAAAAATAAACTCATTGACGAAGCATTAAAAACGTTTGGAATTGAACGATCGCTAAGTGAAAAAGGGCTACCTTATGATAATGCCGTTGCAGAAGCAACGTTTAAAACAATCAAAACTGAATTCGTAAACGGTAAAGTTTTTTCAAGCCTAGAAGAATTAGAACTAGAGTTGTTTGACTATGTGAATTGGTTTAACAACATACGCATTCACGGTTCTTTAGATTACTTAACGCCCAGAGAATACAAATCTGTACACCAAATGAAAGCAAGCAAGATTTAATTCAAAAACGTGCACTTTATTTGGAGAGGCGAGCATGGTAGCCTTGATGGCTGAGCCAAGTTTCATTAAAAACTGGGCTTCTTGGCTCATGAACGTGCTCGCAGAGGCTCCAAGTAAAGTGACAAGCGGCATCAACCAAATTTTGTTCAATAAATTTATTATTAATGATACTTTGATAAGCAAATGTACCTTAAAAAATTTGTCTAGTTTAGTGTTGACATACCAAAGTATGACGAGCAACTAGTAAGGAGACTTATAGAGAAAATAACGGTCTATGATGGTAAACTAACTATTGAATTTAAATCTGGTGTAGAAGTAGATGTATAAACATAGCCTTCATAAATGACCACCATTCAGGGGATATATTCTCTTGCTTGGTGGTTTTCTTCTTATTGACTGGAATTGGTAAAAGGCTTATAATCTTATTAACAATGTTGTAGATATTGTTATTGATAAGGAGATGACAACATGGGTGATGTTAATGAGTTACTAGAACAAGCTATTAAGGAAACTGAAAACTTGGATGGAGGTGAAGTCTTTCTTGTCAAAGATCTGTTCAAGGGTTATGTATGGAATAGAATACCCAGAAAGGATCGACTTCTGCTTGGGACTTTATTTTTAAACTACGTAAAT
>JAAYML010000012.1 GCA_012521395.1 Candidatus Epulonipiscium sp.
GAAGTTTCACTTGGGATTGAATGCTGTCATCCGGACTGGACAGGTCGCTTTTCTAAAGCAACGGTGGATAGTCTGATTGAATTATGTGCTTATTTGTGTCAGACTTTTAATTTAGATCCTTTGAAAAATATCTTCAGGCATTATGATGTGACAAAAAAAGATTGTCCTAAATATTATGTAGAAAATCCTGAGGAATTTAAAAAAATAAAAGAAAGCATAAAAGAAAAAATGCATTCCACTGGGGAAATTAATCTGAGAATTAATGGGAAGCTTAGGAAGGTTAAAGGATATGCTAAAGATGGGGTGAATTATATAAAAATCAAAAATTTTGATATCCCTATCAGAGATCTGGGAGAAAGTTTATCCTTTAATGTATCCTGGGAAGCGGAAACAAAAACGGTTATATTTGAAGATTAATAATACGCTTTTGAATCATCCTGTTTTTTGATTACACTTAACAAATAAGAGGCTAAAAAAGATGCAAAATTGTATCAATTTTAGCCTCTTATTATGTTATATTTGTAGACTGCAAATTTATAATCAGTGTGTATTAAAATGAACAATATTTTAATGAAAGAATAGAACTTGCGAAATGAATGTATTAGTCATAGGCGGTACACGTTTTTTTGGTAAACACCTTGTGAATCTGCTTCTTTCAAAAGGCTATCAGGTAACCATTGCTACTCGTGGTCTGTCAGTTGATGATTTGGGGGATAAGGTCAAGCGTATTATTATTGAAAGAACGCATCCTGAGAGTTTAGAAAAAGCATTTGATATTATTTTTGATAATTTAGCATATGCTTCAAACGATGTCAGATATTTATTGGATATTGTCAATTGTGACCGATATATTATGACATCACCAGCAGCGGTTTATAATAAACATATGGATACTAAAGAAAATGAGTTTGATCCGGTTAATAAAAAATTAGTCTGGTGTAACAGAAGAGACTTCCCATATGATGAAGGTAAACGTCAGGCAGAATGAGCCTTATGGCAAAAATATGGGCATATTAATGCTGTGGCAGTCCGTTTTCCATTTGTCCTTGGGAAAGACGATTATACTCAACGGCTGTTGACTTATATAAAGCATATAGTTAAAGGAATTCCTTTGTTTTTGGATAATTATGACAACCCAATGGCATTTGTCCGTTCTGATGAAGCAGGAGCATTTTTAGCTTCTTTTGCAGAAAACAATTATTCTGGTCCTGTTAATGGAAGCAGTGAAGAAACCATTTCAATTCATGAGATTGCAAGTTATGTATAAAATCAAAAATAGGGAATCTCTCATTTTTTATTAATTTTTTTTATTAAGAATGTCTACATTTTTCTAAACATAATGGTATAATATAAGGTAAAGTTTATAGGATTTAATTCTTAACAAAAATCTTTTTTGGATAAAGTGTTAATCTTTTTTATTAAAATGACTGAAAGGGGTGAGTAAGTTAATCAATCCAAAAAAGATTATCTTTCATAAAATTTTTATTTCAAAATTTTGGACTAGACTTAACTTAAAATCTTATTTAAGGGGGGCTTTTTAAGTGTTAAAGAAAAAATTAATTGCATTATGGTTAATCTTTGCAATGGTATTTGCATTCATGCCGAATGCAGGCTTAGCTGGAGCTGTTTATGCGGCTGAAGCAGAAGAGCAGTACTTACTGGTGGAACCAGCCATAAAACCATCAAAAGCAGGAGCATTAAAGGTTATGGAGAAAAATGGGGTTATGACGCTTTGTGATGCATCCGGAAATCCCATTCAACTTCGTGGAATGAGTACTCATGGTTTACAATGGTTCCCTGAAATTATCAATTCAAATGCTTTTGCAGCCCTTTCTAATGACTGGGGTTGTAATGTTATCCGTCTTGCCATGTATGTTGGTGAAGGAGGATATGCGACAAATCCTTCTGTTAAAGATAAAGTGATTGAAGGCATTAAATTAGCTATTGAAAATGATATGTATGTTATTATAGACTGGCATGTTCTTACGCCAGGTGATCCTAATGCAGAAGTTTACAGTGGGGCAATGGACTTTTTTGATGAAATATCCAGCCTCTTCCCAAACCATCCTTATATTATTTATGAATTGGCGAACGAACCCAATAGCACAGAACCTGGAGTAAGCAATGATGCTGCAGGCTGGCAGAGGGTTAAAGCATATGCAGAACCTATAATAAAAATGTTAAGGGAAAAGGGAAATGAAAACTTAATCATTGTGGGAAGCCCGAACTGGAGTCAACGTCCGGACTTAGCAGCTGATGACCCTATTGATGATGATAATGTCATTTATTCTGTTCATTTTTATACAGGTACTCACAAGCCATCAGACGATATTACAGACAGAAGTAATGTGATGAGCAATGCAAAATATGCTATAGAAAATGGAGTGGCTATTTTTGCTTCTGAATGGGGAACCAGTGAAGCAACAGGACATAATGGCCCTTATTTGGAAGAAGCCGATGAATGGTTAAGC
Organism: Candidatus Epulonipiscium sp.; assembly: GCA_012521395.1. Taxonomy (GTDB): domain Bacteria; phylum Bacillota; class Clostridia; order Lachnospirales; family Defluviitaleaceae; genus JAAYML01. The sequence continues at coordinate 2,472 of JAAYML010000012.1, forward strand.
TTTTTGAATAAAAACAATATCAGTTGGGTGAACTGGTCCCTGACCAATAAGAATGAAACATCCGGAGCTTTTACACCTTTTGAATTAGGAAAAACGGAAGCGACCAATCTGGATCCGGGCGCGGATCAGGTTTGGGATATGAAGGAGCTTAGCGTTTCAGGAGAATATGTAAGAGCACGTATAAAAGGTATTGCTTATGAACCCATTGACAGAACGCCTAAAGAAGAATTCAGTGAAATTGTATGGGACTTTGAAGACGGAAGCGTGCAAGGTTTTGGTATTAACGGAGACAGTCCAATAAAAGAAGTTAGCTTAAGCAATGAAAACAATGCTTTAAAAATTTCAGGTTTAAGTGTAAGCAGTGATGTTTCAGAAGGAAATTACTGGGCTAATGTACGTCTTTCTGCAGATGGAACCAGTGCAAGACCGGATATTTATGGAGCAGAACTGTTATCTATGGATGTGATTGCGGATAAGCCAGCTACGGTATCTATTGCGGCCATTCCACAAAGCGCTACTCATGGCTGGGCAAATCCGATCCGGGCTATTCAGGTAACAGCAGATGATTTTGTTGAACAAGAAAATGGTAAATACAAAGCAACTTTATCCATTTCAAAAGCAGATTCACCTAACTTTGAAGCCATTGCTTCTGACGCAGAAGACAGTATTATGACCAATATTATTCTTTTTGTAGGAACAGACGGTTTGGATGAAATTATGCTGGACAATATTACCGTTAGTGGAAATAGGGCAGTTGTAGAAGCGCCCATTGTGCATGACCCATTAGGAGAACCTGCTTTTCCATCTGATTTTGAAGACGGTACCCGTCAGGGATGGAATTGGGATCCAGCTTCTGGTGTTAAAGGAGAAATGAAGATTAAAGAAGCTGCAGGTTCTAAGATGCTTAGTTGGGAAGTAGCTTATCCTGAAGTAAAACCTGCTGACGGTTGGGCTTCTGCACCCAGAATGATATTGGCAAACATTAACACAACCCGCGGAACGAATGATTATTTGACTTTTGACTTTTATTTAGAACCTGTTCGTGCAAACAGTGGAAATCTTTCAATATATTTAGCTTTTGCTCCGCCTAGTCTTGGATATTGGGCACAAGCAGCTAAGTCCTTTGATATTAGTTTAAAAGACTTAGCTCAGGCTGAAAAAACAGCGGATGGTTTATATCATTATAAAGTGTCCTTTGATTTAAACGATATTGCAGATGATAAGGTACTTGAAGCAGATACTTTATTACGTGATATTACTATTGTTGTAGCAGATGTAGAAAGCGATTTTGCAGGCAGAATGTATATTGATAATATTAAATTTGAATCTAAGGCTTCTGCTGCAAGTTTAACAGAAAGCACAAAGCCTGTTATACAGGAAAAGCCTTCAGACAACTATTATATTGTTCAGCCTGGAGATGTGCTTTGGAAAATAGCTGAAAAGTATGGAACAACTTATGAAGAACTGGCAAAGATTAATCAATTGGATAATCCTCATTTAATCGTATCGGGACAAAAGTTAATTCTTCCTTAATTCAAACAGGCTGCCTCAAAAATTTGAGGCAGCTTTTATAACTGCCCCCTTTTGTATTTAAAAAATAAAATTTATGTAGAAAATTCTCATATCAGAGAGGAAAAAGTTACTTTATGTAGAATTATATAAATAGTGTTGTTTTTCAAACAATAAGATGGGGGGTTTTATTATGGCAAAGGAGACGTTTAAAGTTCTCATTTGTGATGATTCCATTTTAGTAAGGAAAAAACTTAAAGAGGCTTTATCAGCATTGGCTTCTTTTGAGTTTCTGGAAGCAGGGGACGGGCAGACAGCAATAGACGTTTATAAAAAAGAAAGACCTGATTTAGTTTTTATGGATTTAGTTATACCCGTCAAAGATGGAATAACCGCCGTAAAAGAAATAAAAGAATTTGACAATGATGCTTTAGTGGTTATCGCTTCTTCTTCAGGAACACAGGAGAATTTAAAAAAGGCGATTAAGGCGGGAGCTGTTGAGTTTATTCAAAAGCCCTGGGAACAAGAACAGCTTAGCAACGTGGTTAAAAAGTTTTTGAAGAAAGGAGAATAGCCCATGTTTACGCAATATTTTGGTAATTATTTATTAAATAAAGGCTATCTTACAGCAGAGCAATTACATGATGCCCTGGAAGAAATTAAGGACGCCCGGTTAAAGTTAGGGGTTCTAGCAGTCAATGCCGGTTATATGACTGCTGAACAAACAGAAGAGGTCAACGAAGCGCAAAAAAAGTATGACAAGAGATTCGGGGAATTGGCTATTGAAATGGGCTATTTAACGGAAGAACAGTTAAAGGAATTGTTGTCTTCTCAAAAATATGGACATCTTCTGTTAAGCCAGGTATTGGTTGATAAAGGCATTATGACCCTTTCAGAATTCGAAAAGGCAATCAATGAGTATAAAAGAGACTATAGTATTTCAGACAAGGAATTTGAGGCCATCCAAAGCGATGATGTCAATGAAATCATTAATATATTTATAAAATTTGAAGGCAGTAAAAATGAAAAGTTACTCAAAGACTATATTGCTTTATTTGCAAGAAATTTAATCCGCTTTATTGACAGGGATGCAGTTATAAAAGAAGTCAGTAAGCTAGAAGTTTATGATTGTCAATTTGCTGCCAAACAAGACATTAGCGGAGCTATTGTATTAACGACATATATTGAAGCAGATGAAAATGCTTTTATTCAATTTGCTTCTAAATATGCTGAAGAAGAGTTAAGTTCTGTTGACGAAATGGCAGAAGCTTCTGTGGGAGAATTCTTAAATTTACACAACGGGATTTTTTTGGTGAACCTTTCGAATCAGGGAATTGAGCTTAAGATGACACCTCAGGAAGTTTTTAAGGATATAAAGGTGGAAAAACTTTTCAAAGTATCTGCTGAATTATCTTTTGGTTGTGTTAATATATTAATTCAAGAACATTAATTTCTTTTAACAAGCCTTCTTTAGGATAAAGCCTAAGGAAGGTTTATTTTTATGTATTTAAATAAATTTGCAGAAGATATTTATCTATTTGAGTATTTAGATAAAAAATATATAATAAAGTAAAAGCATTTAAGAAATTATAAAGAATAGTTTTATGAGAAAGCAATAAAAATCATTTGTATCTTTGGGAGAGATGAGATGAAATTTTATATTGCTGTTAAAAAGCTGGGAAAACAAAAGGAGCCAATTACAAAGAAAGAATTTATATGCAGTTCTTCAGTTACAAGTCTTAGGGATTTGATGACTTTTATCATTAAAGAGGAAGTTCACTGCTACAGACATAAAGCACAAGGAATGGAGATTACACCTTATCTTTCAAAAGCAGAAATAGAAGAAAAACTCGCAGCAGGAAAGGTGACTTTTGAGGAAGTTTATCTTTCAAAGGAAGTTCATTTGGATGAGGCATTGGAAAGAGCTTTTTTAGCTTTTGAAGATGGTCTGATTAGGGTTTTGGTCGGAGAAGAGGAAATTAAAAATCTGGATGCGCCTTTGGATTTGAAAGACGAAGAGATGGTAGTATTTATTCGTTTAATGATGCTTTCAGGAAGATTTTAGATATAAATGAGAAAGATGGTTTATGAGAGACAAGGGGGCTTTTTAATGTATTTATCAAATGAAAAGAAACATATCGTTGAAGGATACCTTCTTGAAAAAATACAAAATATCCATTCTGATGATGAGTGTTATGATTTGGTCAGGGCATTGGGTAAATTTGTCAGCTGTAATTTTCTTACCTATAATAAAAAATGTAATGAATTAAAGGCAAAGTTTTGGGCAGAAGAACGAGCATCTATACAGGAACTTTTTTCTGATATAAATGGAAAGGCTTATAAGGCTTTGCTTTTACTTCTTGACAAGTCTTCTGCCGATTATTTTATTCAGCTATGGAACAGATCGGTTTTATATTCTTATGTCCTGGAATCTCCTGCTAAACCATTCAGAAGCCTGCGCTCTTCTTATGTATATTTCAAAAAAAATATGGGGAAGCTTATTCAATGGTTTTATCTTACTGCAAAGGAATTTTCCCTATTACATTATTTAGAAGGCTCAACAGAAGCTTTTGAGAATTTACCGGTCATATCGGATATGATAGCTTATGAGACAGATAAAGGTAATCAAGAGATAATAAGCAGGATTGAGGATATTATTTATCATAATAATCAGGCAGTAGTTACTAAAGAAATCATTCAGGGCTTGCTTAAGAGTACGAATGAGAAGGCTCATAAGATGCTTGCTGATTTACTCATGGCTGCTAATCTCCAGGAAGGATTAAGGCAAACGATTGTAAATTGCATGGCAGAGGCCTCAAAAGAAGCTTTTCTTTATATTTTAAAATGGATTATCGATCATCAGCTAACCCGCTTTTCTTCTATTGCAAAAGGCTTTAACATCTGGACGGGTTTAAGTCTGGATATGAATGATTCACAAAGGGTAGAAAAAGCCTTTAAAGCGCTTTATGACTGTTTATCGGATTCCCAGAAAGTAATGGATTATATCCAGGATGAAGATGAGTTTTATATCTATATTGGCTTATGGGCTGCTGCCTTTAATGAAACAGCTGATCTTGCTCCTTTAGTAATGGAGCTTATTGAGAAAGAAGAAAAAAATAAAAATCTCGTGGCTTTATACTTTTTAGGTCAGAATTCTTTCAGTATATTAAAGCATCAGATGGCTTGCAAACTTTTAAGAAAAAATGATTATGAAATACTGGCCTGGGCAATCAACAGTCTTTATTCTTTTAATTGTTATTATGATATATATTTTGATAATGATATCAGGCTTGACCTGGAAGGATTTAAATTATATAAGCATTTAAACGACGGATTCAAAGAAAAAGAACTTTTTGAACTATTAAAGCAGATTTTAGAGACTTTTCCTCAGAAAAAATTAGTATTTAATTCCAGCTTATTTTCAGGTATTTTAGTGGAATTAACAGATTCAGAAATTTTGAATAAGATGATGTACTCAATTCTTTCAGAGCATGAAAAAGAACAAGTGGATTATCTGATTACTCAGAGGAAAAAAATGAGTCCTGAAGGCAGAGTATTTTTTATTGAAAATTTTTTAGCACATTCTAAAGAGCCTGTTCATAAAAAAGTTCTTCTGGAAGCATGTACAGACAGAAGCGAATGGGTCAGCAATAAAGCTTTTGAATTGGTCAACGGCTTGAATTTGGAAGCAGAAGACTATAAGGTCATCGAAGGTTTTCTTAAATATAAATCAGGGTATATAAGGAAAAAAA
>JAAYML010000123.1 GCA_012521395.1 Candidatus Epulonipiscium sp.
ATTAAACTGAGCCATGGTTCATCCTCCTCGGTTTGGTATTGTTGGATAACTATATTCTAACCGAGGCATGAGCTTTGGCTCAACTTATTATTTTTCTTTTTACACCATTATATAGACTTAATCATTTTGGATTTAATGACTGCTTATTGTTAAAATAAATATTATGAAGTATTATATAATATAAAGATGAAATTTAAAAGAATAATTCGAATCATTAAGAAAGAGGGTTTAAAATGAGTCAAGCGGATAAGATTTTTATTGAAATGAGCGAAAGTATTTTGAATGACGGTTTTAGTTCAGAGGGTCAAGATGTAAGACCCAGATGGGAAGATGGGACACCTGCTCATACGATTAAAAAATTTGGAGTCGTTAACCGATACAATCTGGCTGAGGAATTTCCCATTCTCACTCTTAGAAAAGTACCTTTTAAGAGAGCAATTGATGAAATACTTTGGATATGGCAGAAAAAATCAAACAATATAAAGGATTTAAACAGTCATATTTGGGATGCCTGGGCTGATGAAAATGGTTCTATTGGGAAAGCTTATGGGTATCAGCTTGGAATTAAACATAAATACAAAGAAGGGGAATTTGACCAGGTTGACCGGGTTTTATATGATTTAAAGCATAATCCATATAGCAGGAGAATCATTACAAATCTATACAATCACCAGGACCTTCATGAAATGAACTTATACCCTTGTGCTTATAGTGTTACTTTTAATGTGACAGGGAATAAATTAAATGCCATTCTTAATCAAAGGTCTCAGGATGTTTTAGTAGCAAATGCCTGGAATGTATGTCAGTATGCTGTCTTAATACATATGTTTGCCCAGGTGAGCAATTTAGAAGTCGGGGAACTGGTTCATGTTATTGCAGATGCCCATATTTATGACAGGCATGTCCCTATTGTAAAAGAATTAATAAAAAGAGAATCTTATCCTGCTCCTAAGTTCATAATAAATAAAGAAATCAAGAATTTTTATGATTTTACCGTTGATGATTTTGAACTGGAAGGCTACCAACATGGAGAGCCAATCAAGAATATTCCTGTGGCGGTTTAGGAGGATATTATGAATATTATTGTATCAGTTGACCAAAATTGGGCTATTGGTTATAAGGGAGATTTACTTCAAAAAGTTCCGGAAGATATGAAACAGTTTAAAGAAAAGACCTGGGGAAAGGTTGTTGTAATGGGAAGACTGACCTTTGAATCATTACCCAATCAAAAGCCTTTACCTAACAGAACCAATATCATTCTTACCAGAAATGAAAACTTTAGGGTAGAAGATGCCATTGTATGTCATTCTGTGGATGAAATACTTAAAACAACTAAGTATTGTAACCCGGAGGACATTTTTATCATAGGTGGAGAACATATTTATAAAACTTTTCTTCCCTATTGTTCAAAGGCTTATATCACAAAATTCCATAAAGTATATCCAGCAGACACCTTTTTCCCGAATCTTGACGAGGATGAAAATTGGCGACTCATTGAAAAAAGCGGGCCCAGACAATATCAGGATCTTACTTTTGAATACATTACCTATGAAAATATAAATAAGATTTAAAGTGTAACAAAAGAATTTCAGATTCTTTTGTTATTTATATGATTTCAAGAATATTATTTGAATAAAATACTTTTTAAATTTTTATGATATAATATTCTATATCTTATTCAATCGAAGGGGATATTTATGTTAAAGAAATTTCAATATAACGCACCAGTCATTTTAACCTTTAGTCTAATTTCTTTCTTAGTTTTGCTGTTATCTTATTTTACTGGTGGACTTACCAATCAGTTATTATTTTGTGTTTATAGATCTTCCTTAAAGGACCCTTTGTTTTATTTAAGATTATTTACCCATGTTTTGGGACATGTCAATTTGCAACATTTTGTTAATAACTTTATTTTAATCTTATTGATAGGACCAATGATGGAAGAAAAGTACGGTTCGAAAAAAATGCTTTTTATGATTATATTTACGGCTTTTGTTACGGGTATTATTCATATTCTGTTCTATAACAGTGCTTTATTAGGGGCCAGTGGTATCGTATTTATGCTTATATTATTGAGTTCTTTTGCAAATATTCAAAAAGGAAGGATTCCTTTAACCTTTGTATTGGTAGTGATTATTTTTATTGGGCAGGAACTGGTTAATGCTATTATGCTGCATGATCAGATTTCACAATTAACCCACATCATAGGAGGTATTTGTGGGGGATTTTTTGGTTATAAAATTAATAACTCTAAGAAAGAAAGTTAAGCATGTTTTTTATCAGAGTATACTATAATATCAAAAGGAACAAAGAAATAATATTAATAAGCATATCAATTTATTCTTTCATTTTTTTATTAATTAAGTAACAAGGAGATGGTTTTAAATGGAAAACAACAAAGAAATGACGATGGCAGAAATGATAGAGGACATCGATAAGTCAATGAGAAAATTAAATAAAGGGGACATTATTAAAGGAAAAGTAATAAAAGTTAATGAAAATGATGTCTTAGTTAACATAGGCTATATGCTGGATGGAATAATTCCAAAAGAAGAATTGTCTGATGATGCCAATATAAATCCAAGGGATATTGTAAGTGTGGATGATGAGATAGATGTCTATGTATTAGAAGTTGATGATGATGAAGGGAACGTTCGTCTTTCAAAGAAATTAGCGGATCAAATCGTGGTATGGGATGAATTGGAAGAATACTTTAAGTCAGGCAGCCCATTAGAAGTTACCGTTAAGGAAGTTGTTAAGGGAGGCGTTGTTGCAAATATTAAAGGCGTAAGAGCCTTTATTCCTGCTTCTCAGCTTTCTGTTCATTATGTAGAAGATTTAAATCGTTATCTTGGAAAGGCCTTAAAAGTTAAATTAATTGATTTCGACAGAAAAAGCCGCAGAGTAGTTCTTTCTGCTAAAGAAATCGAGCAGGCAGAAAGGGAAATCAGAAAGAAAGAAATCTGGAAAAGTCTAAAAAGAGGTGAAAAAAGAAAAGGTGTTGTTACCAGATTGGTTAAATTTGGCGCTTTTGTTGATATAGGAGGTGTTGAAGGGCTCATTCATTTGTCTGATTTATCCTGGAAAAGAGTCATGGATCCTTCAGAAGTGGTGTCTGTTGGAGATGAAGTAGAAGTATATGTTTTAAACTTTGATGAAAAGAAAGAAAGAATTTCTTTGAGTTTAAAAGATAAAGCAGAAGATCCATGGAACAATATTATGGATAATTTCAAGGTCAATGATCTGGTAGAAGGTAAAGTTGTCAGACTTGCACCTTTTGGGGCTTTTGTTGAAATTGCACCTGGCATAGAAGGTTTACTTCATATTTCTGAGATTTCTGATAAGCGTATTTCAAAAGTTTCAGAAGTTCTTTCAGAAGGGGATAAGGTTAAAGTTAGAATCATAGAATTAAAACCAGATAATAAAAAATTAAGTTTAAGTATGAAAGAAGCCCATGAGGATTATTCTGAAGAAATTAAAAAATACAATTTTACTCAGGACGAAGATGTTACAATTGGTGATCTCCTTAAAGACCAGTTAAAAGGATTAAAATTTTAGATAAAAGCATAACAACCCCGGCTATTACCGGGGTTGTTTGCTTTGAATTATTGTAAGGTTTGTAAATAGATTTGTTCAATTTCTTTTTTAAATGGATCAAAAGATTTTTCTGAAAACTGTCTTCCTTCCTTACTTGTATAAAGAAGAAGAGTGCCGTCATCTCTCAGGTAGAAGATACTTGCAATTTTTGTATTTGGATTATAAATAAAATAGTAATTGTTAACTAATTTTTGAGAAAGGATGGTTTCTTTATCCAGCCTATAAAGATGAAGATATTCCAGAGGAATCTGACTTTCATCAGGTATATCAACGGGTATATCTGAAAGGACTAGGTCACTTTCTACAATTGCCTTAACCATTTCATCCATAGAAGCGGTAATTTTATCGTCAGTACCTCTTATATGGTTGATGCCTGCAATTGCAAATAATATAATAAATAAGCCTACAAAAAGCCAAATAAAACGGTTGCCATTGTTTTCATTCATATTAGATACCTCCATAATGATAAGCATTTCTAAAATTATAACAGTTTTTACCTTCAAATTCAATTGTTCACGTGATTTTTCTAAAATAATTAAAGAGACACTTGAAATCCATGGCAAATATTGGTAATATATTAATTAATTTACATTATTTGTCAATGGAGGATTTAGCATGAAAGTATTAAAAGTATTTTTTAAATTACTTTTAGTTATTTTAATCTCATTTTTTATTTCTATGCATATTTGGGCCCAGGAACCCGGACAAGAAGATAATAAAGGACAGTCAGCAATTAGCCTGGAAGAATGCATTAAAGAAATGATGAATATTAAAAATGAAAAATTAGACAATAATCAAAAGAGTTATCTTGAGGCAGGAGAAGAAAGGGGTTATCTTAAAGGAATTATCAACAGAAATAAAGATGAGGCTGTAACAAGGGCAATGCTTTCAAGAATTATAGTTAATTTTTTAGATATTAAGCCCATTTATTCGAAAGATGACCTTTTTGAAGATTTAAAAGCTTTTCCTGATGCAGAATACATTAAAGGGGTTTATGCAGAATATTTGATAGATGGTATAGATGAAAAGCATTTTTATCCTAATCAGCCTGTTTCTAAAAATGAATTTAAGACTATATTAGAAAGAATAAAAAAATATTATCAAAATCCAAATAATTTTAAAGCAGAAATGAAAAGCCAGTCCAGCCCCAAAAAAGAAGAAAAAATAAAAAAACTCTTGTCTATGACCAGCTATAAACCGCCAAAAGAAAAGGTTGCTCCTGGCACCAGCCTGGGTGTATTAGAAAAGGGAATTGCACAAGCTTTTATTAATGACTACTATATACCAAGTTTTTCATACGACAATGCTTCTATGATAATTCTTTCTGATTTAAATTATTATGGCTTTGATATTATTTGGGATGAGACCAATAAGAAGATTTCTATTATTGAAAATAAAAATAAAGCCAGATCAGCCCTTAGCGAAGAAGAAATAAAAAAACGTGAAAAAAATTATATTGGAAAACCCCTTCTTTATACTAATATAGCTGTATATATTGGTAACAGAAAGATTCCCTGTTTTTTAGCAGACAATTCAACCATTATCTATATTAATGATTTAAGTATTTTCGGGAATTTAAATTGGGATGGCCAAAATAAAATTATAACGCTGCAGACAAGAGATACGGATATCAACGATGATTTGGGCGTAGAACTGGTCAATCAAAAAGTCATTAATTATAATGAAGAAACCATTGATTTAAGGATGACGCATCTATGGTATGATGAAAAAGTAAAGAAGGTACATACTGTTGAAGATAGTGTTTATGGGATTCCTTCCGGTGATGCGATAGAATTTAGCTTAGAAAAATATGATTTATATGAAAAAAGTTATTATTTAGGTACGGCTCTTAAAAGTACAAACAAAAAAGATAATCCTTTTTACAGCCGGGAAGTAAACTACCTGCAATCTCAAAAGATGATAGATTATACCAGCAAGCTTTATAAGGACCCGGAAGAAGAACTCTTATCTCTGGTAAAGGCTTCAATTATTATAGGAACCATGAAGAAGAATGCCGGACCTTTTGCAAAGGATGAAAAGGTTGAAATCTTATATGCTGAAGCAGGTTCCTGGTATCAGTGTCGCAGCATCAGTACAAAAAAAGAAGGGCGTGTTCCCTGGGGCTCTGTTTCCATACCACCAGACCCTCCTACCAATACAAAACGCCTGACAAAAGAACAGCTTGAAGCCTATGTAAAGTTAAAAGGCTTTACAAGCAATACCAATTATTTTGTATGGACCGATTTGGACAGGCAAATGACGTATGTCTTTAAAAAGGAAAACAACGAATGGAAACTTATCAGCAGCATGCTTTGTTCTACGGGAAAAAATATAACCCCGACACCAAGAGGATTTTTCACTATAAAAGAGCGCGGAGCCTATTTTGGCAAGGGTTATATGTGTAAGAACTGGGTTCAGATATGGGGGGATTATTTATATCATTCTGTTATCATGGATCCGACTGGCAGTTATGTCCTGGAAGGCAACGTTTTAGGTAAAAGGGCTTCTCAGGGCTGCATCCGCTTTTCTCTTGAGGACAGCAAATGGTTTTATGATACTATTCCAAGAAACACTACTGTATGGATTAACTAATCTTTTTTTGCCAATTTTAATAATCTTTTAGAAATCTTGATTTTTTCATAAATCTCTTTATAATCATGAGCATTGAGTTCATCAATATAATTTTTAATATAGCTTTTAGAACTGATTCCATGGCTTACGACAAAATCGACAGCTTTGTTATAAGCCACTGCTGCATTAATAGGAGAGGAATAGCAACCAATGGTCCAGGTCCCGTAAATATTGATGCGGGCAACAAAGACCATCCGTCCTTTCCTATATTCTCTGCGGACGCCGTAATAGGGGTTAATTACTTCAATATTGTAGTGTCTGAAGTCGTACTCATCCCCATTTTTAAAACGGTAGTCAATGCCTTTTACAGCAAAGTTTCTGATACCGTAGCGGGTTAAGATATTTTGCTGGATACCAAAGTCATTGACATAAAAATAGCCGCCTTTTTGGTGGATTTTATGAGAAGCATAGTAGAATAAATCATCGGTATCAAACTTAAGCTCAATATCAGGGCTTAAAAAATAGGAAAAATAATACTTATGAAGGTAAATAGGGTTACCAAAATAATAACCGTTATCACGGTAATTACAAAGAATAACCCACTTTTCGAAAGAAAGAATCTTACTTTTATTATAATCCTCCAGCTTATAACGCTTTTTGAATAATATTTCACAGGCTTCTAAATAGGCTTTATGAGCGAGCCTGGAGTTATCAAAACTTCCCAGGCTGATATGTTTGTTTTTATAGGTGATGGATGAGCGGAAATAGGCTTCTCCATTTTTTTTATATGCTTTGAAAACACCTTTCATAGGATTCCCCCCAGGCATAAAGGCAAATAACTAATACCATAATAACATAGGGAGAGGAATCAATAAAGAGTTATAAGAAATAATCTGGTTATTCTGCACTGCTGAGAAACGCACTTGACACGAACGTCTGTTTTGAATTACTCTTATAAGTAAGAGAAAAATAGGGAGTTGACTATGCGGATGGGGAAAAAGAAGGATACATATGGTAATGACAGCATTTCTCTTTTAAAGGGAGCAGACAGGGTAAGACTAAGACCAGCTGTTATTTTTGGTTCCGATGGGCTTAAAGGCTGTCAGCATGCTTTCATTGAAATATTGGCCAATGCCATTGACGAGGCCAGAGAAGGTTTTGGTAAGAAAATTGAAGTCACGGTATTTAAAGATTATTCCATTATGGTTAAGGATTATGGCCGGGGTATCCCTTTGGATTATAACGAAAAAGAAGGCCGCTATAATTGGGAGTTGGTTTTTTGCGAACTCTATGCCGGTGGTAAATATGAAAACAATACAGGAAGCAACTATGAATATAGTTTAGGTTTAAACGGTCTGGGTTGCTGTGCTACACAATACAGTTCTGAATATATGGATGTTACTGTATACAGGGACGGCTATAAGTACGAATTGCATTTTGAAAAAGGAAATAATGTCGGAGGCATGATAAAAGAAAAATTAAATTATGAGTCTACAGGCACTATTATTAAGTGGAGACCGGATTTAGAAGTTTTTACGGATATTAAAATTCCTCTTGAATTTTTTAAAGAAACCTTAAAAAAACAGGCAGTGGTAAATGCCGGAGTTTTATTTGTCTTAAACGATGAAGCTTCTGGTGAAAGTTTTGAGTATTGTTATCAAAACGGAATTATAGATTACATTAGTGAAATTAACAGTGACAAAGGTTTTACTTCCATTCAGTTTTATGAACACGAAACCAGTGGAAGAGACAGGGAAGACAAGCCGGAATATAAAGTAAAATTTCAGATGGCATTTGTTTTTAATAATGAAATTAACTTATTGGAATACTATCATAATTCCAGCTTCTTAGAATATGGCGGATCACCTGACAAGGCTGTAAGAAGTGCTTTTGTCTATGCCATTGACCAATATTTAAAAGCTGAAAAGAAATATAATAAAAATGAAAAGAAAATTACCTTTGCGGATGTTGAAGACAGCTTAATTTTAGTCAGTAATTCTTTTTCTACGATTACCAGCTATGAAAACCAAACTAAAAAGGCAATTACCAATATTTTTATACAGGAAGCCATGACGGCTTTTTTGAAAAAGCAGCTGGAAATTTATTTTATAGAAAATAAAGAGGAAGCAGAAAAAATTGCAAAGCAAGTTCTGATCAATAAAAGAAGCCGGGAAAAAGCTGAAAAAACCCGTATTGACATTAAAAAGCAATTAGGCGGCAAAGTGGATGTGGTCAACAGGGTTAAAAAATTTGTAGATTGCAGGACAAAGGATGTTTCTAAAAGAGAACTGTATATCGTAGAAGGGGATTCTGCCCTGGGTTCTTGTAAGCTAGGAAGAAATGCAGAATTCCAGGCCATTATGCCTGTCAGAGGTAAAATTTTAAACTGTTTAAAAGCTGATGACCACAAAATATTCCAAAGCGAAGTTATCACAGACCTTTTAAAAGTATTAGGCTGTGGAGTTGAATTTAGCAACAAGTACAACAGGGATCTTTCAAATTTTGATTTAAATAAATTAAATTGGGATAAAATTATTATTTGTACGGATGCAGACGTGGATGGTTACCAAATCCGAACTTTGATATTAACCATGCTTTACAGGCTTGTACCCACCTTAATCAGGGAAGGGAAAGTCTATATTGCGGAAACCCCGCTATATGAAATCCGGACCAACAAAAAGACTTATTTTGCTTACAATGAGGAAGAGAAAAAAGCCATTTTATCTAGAATTAAAGGTCATTACACTATCATGCGTTCAAAAGGTTTAGGGGAAAACGACCCGGATATGATGTGGGAAACAACGATGAACCCGGAAACCAGAAGACTGATTAAAATTGTCCCGGACGATATAGAAAAAACAAAAGAAATTTTTGAAATTCTTTTAGGAGACAATTTAGAAGGCAGAAAGGAATATATATCAGAATACGGTCATCTATATTTAGATCCTACGGATCTTGCATAAACTTTGATTAAAGGAGTAAAGACATGGGGGAAAAAACGACGACTATTGCAGAAAAGATTACAGATACCTTAAAGAAGAACTATATGCCCTATGCGATGAGTGTGATTGTTTCCCGGGCAATTCCTGAAATTGATGGTTTTAAACCTGCACACAGAAAATTACTTTATACTATGTATAAAATGGGTCTGCTGAAAGGAGGCAGGACCAAGTCGGCCAATATCGTAGGTCAGACCATGCGTCTTAATCCCCATGGTGATCAGGCTATCTATGAAACCATGGTCAGACTCACCACAGGCTGTGAATCTTTATTGGTTCCCTTTATTGATTCTAAAGGTAACTTCGGGAAACAATATTCAAGAGATATGGCCTATGCAGCGCCCAGATATACAGAGGCTAAGCTGGAAGAAATCTGTGAAGAATTATTTAAGGATATCGATAAAGATACAGTAGATTTCGTAGACAACTATGATGGCACAATGAAAGAACCTCTTCTTTTACCAGCGACCTTTCCTAATATTATTGTCAATCCCAACCAGGGAATTGCTGTAGGTATGGCCAATAATATTTGTTCATTTAATTTAAAAGAAGTCTGTCAGGCTACCATTGCTTATTTAGAAGATGAAAAGGTGGATATTTCTAAATATATCAAGGCTCCTGATTTTCCGACAGGAGGCAATATCATATACAATGCAGAAGAAATGAAAGAAATCTTTGAAACGGGCAGGGGTAGTTTCAGAATCAGAGCGGTTTATAATTACGATAAAAAAAGCAATGCCATTGAAATCACAGAAATTCCTTATACCACTACCGTAGAAGCCATTATTGAAAAGTTAGTCAGCTTAATTAAGGCAGGAAAAATAAGAGAAATCAATGATATCAGGGATGAAACAGATTTAGGTGGTTTAAAAATAACTTTAGACTTGAAAAGAAGTACTGACCCGGATGAATTAATGCGTAAATTATATAGCTTAACACCTCTTGAAGACAGTTTTAATTGTAATTTTAACATCCTGGTTGATGGTCATCCAAGAGTTATGGGCATCAAGGAAATTCTTTATGAGTGGACAAAATTCAGAATCAACTGTATCCGCAGAAGGACACAATATGATATCAATAAAAAGTCAGAAAAAAGACATTTACTGCTTGGCCTTGAAAAAATTCTGCTGGATATAGATAAAGCCATAAAAATCATCAGGGAAACGGAAAAAGAAAAAGAAGTCATTGCAAACTTAATGAAAGGCTTTAATATTGATGAAGTCCAGGCAGAATATGTAGCAGAAATCAAGCTTAGAAATTTGAATAAAGAATATATTTTAAACCGGACCAAAGAAATTGAAAGTATCGATAAAGAATTAAAAGCATTAAATGCCTTACTAAAAGATGAGAAAAAAATTAAGAAAGTGATTGCCCAGGAACTTGAAATGGTTGCAAAAAAATATGGAAGACCACGAAAAAGTAAAATCATTTCAGAAGAAAAAATTGAAACCCTTTCAAAAGAAGATTTCATAGACGATTACAATGTTAAAATTTTCTTAACCAGACAGCAGTATATTAAAAAGATTAGTCTAGTCTCCCTTAGGGCTTATTCTACCCAGGAATTAAAAGAAGGCGATGAAATTATTCAGGAAATAGAAGCAACAAACAAGTCAGAACTCTTATTGTTTTCAGACAAACAGAACGTTTATAAGATAAAAGCCTATGAATTAGAAGACACAAAAGCCAGCAGTCTTGGAGATTTTATCCCCAATATTGTAGAATTGGAAGAAGGCGAAAACATTATTTTTGTTGCTGCTGCCAGTGATAAGTATGAAGGGGATTTACTCTTTGCCTTTGAAAATGGCAAACTCGTAAAAATTCCTTTAAGGCTTTATGAAACCAAGCAAAACAGAAGAAAACTTATTAATTGTTTTTATGGCCGTTCAAAATGTGTTGCCATTTTGCATATTACAGAAGATATTGATATTTTGTTAAAAAGGAGCGATAATAAAGTTGCCCTTATCAATACCAGCTTAGTTGTAAAAGGCAATAATAAAAAAGCGGCTGGCAATCAGGCTGTCAAAGTAACCAAAAAAAGCCGTCTTGAAGCAGTATTGACAGTAGAGGATTTTTCAGGTAATGACGTGGAGCAATACCGGGCAACTTCCATTCCGGCAAAAGTACAGTCCATTTATACGCAAATAGAACTTAATATATAGAAAGGTACTGATTTCAATGAAAAACGATATCAAAGAAATATTGTTTAGCGAAGAGGAAATTGCAAAAAAGGTAAAAGAGCTTGCGCAAAAAATTACTGAAGATTACAGAGGAAAAGATCTTACCGTTATTGGAATCCTGAAAGGTTCTAATATTTTCATGGGAGACTTAATCCGAAAAATTGATATTCCCCTTCAAATTGATTTTATGGTGGTATCCAGCTATGGTCAGTCCACTGAAAGCAGTGGAATTGTTAAAGTCTTAAAAGACTTAGATTACAGTATCGAAGGAAAAAACATCTTAATTGTAGAAGATATTATCGATACAGGTTTGACCCTGCATTACTTAAAAGGAATCTTACAAAAAAGAAATCCAAACTCCATTAAGATTTGTACCCTATTAGATAAACCTGCAAGAAGAAAAGTGGATTTAGAGGTAGACTATGTAGGTTTTCAGATACCTGATGAATTCATTGTGGGTTATGGGATTGACTATAGTGAAAAATACAGAAATTTGCCATTTGTAGCTGTGTTAAAAGATGAAGTATATAAAAAGTAAAGTGACTTTGGGCTGTCTTAAAGAATTTAAGACAGCCCTTAATATTTTTAAGATGATAAAAAGGGCAATAAAAATGATTGGTTGAAATAATGATAAATTGATATTAGTATAATGAATGTAAAAAAGAAGGATAAGAGTGAAATGTAAAACAGCTGGCAGTAAGGGAGCATATAGTAAGCTTAAAAAAATTAAATCGTATAGATAGAGAGAAGCAACTTGTCTGATTAATCAGGAGAGAGAAAAAATATTAATTAAAATATTCTAATGATTGCAAACTTGATATAATTATGATATCATAATGATATAATTAATATATAAGTTCATAATAATATAATAGACAAAAA
>JAAYML010000013.1 GCA_012521395.1 Candidatus Epulonipiscium sp.
AAACATGTAACCGTCCCCTTATTTTCCTAAAAAAAAGAAGCAAGAGAATCATTCCCTTGCTTCCTTTGACAACATGCGGATGAAGGGACTCGAACCCCCACGATGTCGCCACCGGCAGATTTTGAGTCTGCTGCGTCTGCCAATTCCGCCACATCCGCATATGGCTGGGTAGGAAGGATTCGAACCTTCGCATCCAGGAGTCAGAATCCTGTGCCTTACCGCTTGGCCACTACCCAAAAAAATATCCGAACAACAAAAGATTTTATCATGAATTTACTCATTTGTCCAGTGATTTAATTTTCCTTTTTAATAAATTTATTATTTCTTAATCAACTAGCTTAAAATTTTTATTCATTTTTTATTTTATTAACAACCTCTTCAATGACCCAATCAGGTGTTGAAGCTCCGGCAGTAATGCCTATTTTCTTAATTGTTTCATCTGTAATCACCCACTTTGGTAATTCAGTGCTATTTTCAATAAAAAGAGTATTTTCACAGTTCAATCGGCATATTTCATATAACTTTTTTGTATTGGAACTGTTTTTTCCTCCAATCACTATCATTAAATCAACTTCTTTTGATAGCTCCTGAGCACTTTCTTGTCTTTCTTTCGTGGCATTACATATGGTATTAAATTTAACCAGTTCTTTGCAGTTTTTTGAAACAATATCTACAACCTTTTCATAATTTGTGAGCCTTTCTGTCGTTTGAGCCACAATGCATACCCTTGAAGGAATATCTTTTAAATCTGTTCCATCCTTAGTAACTATAGCTGTATTATCACACCAGCCGTTAATTCCAATGACTTCAGGATGATCCTTGTCTCCTACAATGATAATTTGATATCCCAAGTCAGAATACTTTTTTACTTTTCTATGAATACTTGAAACAAAAGGACAAGTGGCATCAATAATATTGGCTCCACTATTTTCTAGCTTCTGAATAATTTCAGCACCCACACCATGCGATCTGATGACAAGGGTATCCTCTTCAGTAAGCTTGTCAAATTCGTCCATTTCCATTATCTTAATACCCTGATTGTTTAAACGATTAATGACATCTTTATTGTGAATAAGGGGTCCTAAGGTATATATCTTCCCATTTGTGTTTTTATGATTAGTAGTCATGTCTACAGCCCGTTTTACACCAAAACAAAAGCCTGAATACTTTGCAATGATTATCTCTTTTTTCATAATTATCATACTCCTATATCAAATAAACCAATAAAACTTTTTACGCACTATTTTTATGCCTGCTTTTTCCATGCCTCTGGACTAAAAATTGCAATCATTGTAAATAATTCAAGTCTTCCAAGGAGCATAAGAATAGAAAAGGTTATTTTACTGAAAGCACTAAATACACTAAATGTTCTCATTGGCCCTACCTGATTAAAACCAGGACCCACATTTCCAAGCGTCGTTGCAACGGCAGAAATTGTTGTTTCCAAATCAAAACCATCCAGAGAAACGATCACAATGGATAATATGAAAATTAGAAAATATAATGCACAAAAACTTGTTATACTCGATGCTGTTTCATTTTGAATAATGTTTTCACCATTTTTTATAGCAATTTGGGCGCGAGGATGAAAAATTCTTTGAATTTCTCTTTTTATTAACTTTAATAAAGTCAAAATTCTAATAACCTTAATACCTCCAGCAGTTGAGCCCGCACAACCTCCTACAAACATCAGCATAAATAAAACCGCTTTACTAAAAGCAGGCCAAAGATCAAAATCTGCTATCGCATAGCCAGTGGTCGTAATAATAGCATTAACCTGAAAAAAAGCATCTTTAAAAGCTGTTCCAATATCATGATATATGGTTGTCATTAAGTTAACAGTTATTAATATTGTTGAAACAAAAATAATTCCTAAATATAACTTAAACTCCTGATTTTTTACTACATCTCTCCACTTTCCTTTAAACAAAGAATAATATAAAGAATAATTAATTCCCGATAAAAACATAAATATAGCAATGACTATATGAATGTAAACGCTGTCATATGCTGCTATACTAGTTGCCTCTGTAGCAAAGCCCCCAGTACCAACTGTCCCAAAAGTATAAACAACCGCCTCAAAAAGACTCATTTTCCCAAAAAGGAGAAATATAATTTGTACAATCGTAAAAGAAAAATAGGTCATATATAAAAGTTTTGCTGAATCTTTTATTCTCGGAACCAATCTGTCTGCTGTAGGCCCTGGGCTTTCAGCTTTAAAAATTTGAAAACTACCTACACCCATTGCTGGTAAAAAAGCTACTGTAAAAACGAGTATTCCCATACCACCTATCCAATGCGTAAAAGAGCGCCAAAACAAAATACTCTTAGGCATATCCTCTAAATGATTAACTAAAGTAGCACCAGTTGTTGTAAAACCTGAAACAGTTTCAAAAAAAGCATCAACTAAGGAAGGAATAGATCTTGAAAAAACAAAGGGTAAAGCTCCAAAAAATGATATTATAAGCCAGCCAAATGTAGCAATCGCCAAGGCATCTCTGACTTTTATTGTTGTATTCTTTACCTTTAATTTATACATTGTAAAACCAGTAATACCAGTAAATAGAATGGACAAAAGAAAAGCATACATGTCCTGTTGCCCATAATATACTGATATTAAAAAAGGAGGAATCATAAATATTGCTTCAATAATAAGCAAGATTCCCAATATCCTTCTTATCATTCTAAAATTCATCTAAATAATCCACCTTTCTCAGGATTAGTAAATGCTTCTAATTTAGGTATATCTGATGCCAGGCAGAATATTATTAACCGATCATTGGGATAAATGACTGTATTCCCATTAGGGATTGAAACTTTACCTTCATGAACAATAGCACCAATTATAATTCCTTTAGGTAATCCTAATTGATATAAAGGTTTCCCGACTATCCTGGAATCCTTAAGGGCTATCATTTCAATAACTTCAGCTTCTCCTCCCAACAAGAGAGATACTGATACAACTTTTCCTCCTCTTATAAATTTAAGAATATTACTAACAGCAATATTGATAGGATTTAAAAATACATCAACATCCAAACTGTCAATGATCTTGAGATAACTTGGCCTGCTAACTTTAGCAATGGTCATTTTTACACCTGCATGTTTTGCAATCAGGGCCATAAGCAGATTCTGCTCATCAAACCCTGTCGCTCCTATAAAGGCATCCATGGAACCCAAACCTTCTTCTTCTAAAAGATTTATGTCGGTCCCATCCCCTTGAATAATTAATACATCACTTAACTTTTCTGATAAATAGGTGGATCTTTCTAAATCTTGTTCGATTATTCTTACGTCAATATGATTGTATCTTAACTTTTGCGCTAAATAAAAGGCAATATTTCCTCCACCTAAAATCATTACTTTTTTTATCTTATTTCTTTGGTTAATAAAATGAAATCTTTCACTAAATTTATTAATGGCTTCAAGACTACCAATAATATTAAGAATATCATCTTCCTGTAACTCAATATTCCCATAGGGTATGATAAGCTCCCCATCTCTAAATATTGCTACAATAAGTAAATCTTCAAATATATCCAGATCCATTATTTTTTTGCCAATGAGTTCCGGGATCTGATTAACGTTAAAATCAACAATTGAAACTTTTCCTTTAGCAAAATCCTCGGAATAAAAATTATAGCTTTTAAGAAGATATCTGGCTATTTCATTTGAAGTTGCTAAATCAGGATTAATGATATGGTCAATTCCTAACTCTGATTTAATAAATTCTACCTGCTTTGTATATTCAGGATTTCTAATCCTGGCAATGGTTCTTTTACAACCTAATCTCTTTGCCAAAGTACAAATAAGAACATTGGTTTCATCACTTTCTGTTGTTGCCACGAGTAAATCATAGGATCTAATATTGATTTCTTTTAAAACTTCTATTTCTATTCCATTCGCACAAACGGTTAGTACATCTAAATAATTATTAATCCCTTCTAAGACTTTTTCATCCTGATCGACTACTGTAACATCAACATCTGTATTAGCCAATGTTTCTGCCAGTTTATAGCCCAGCTTCCCTACACCTACAATAATTACTTTCATTGCACCTCTGCCTTTCTGATCTTCATTCATATGATACAACATCAATCGTAACAAAAATAGCTCTATAAAACATGTAAAATTATATCACTTCTTATCTGTCTTTTCTACATAAATTGTTCTGGAAGGAAAAGCAATTGATATCTCTAATTTATTCAAAATTTCCAGTATTTTAAGATTTACATCTTCTTGTACTTCCAAATACTTTTGTCTTTCTGTAGCTTTCGTAAAGAAATGAATGAAAATATCCAATGAGCTTTCCCCAAATCTTTCGAAGTATACATAGATTGTTTCAGGATGTACTTCTGGATGTTCTTTCAACATTTTTCTTATTTCTTCCAGACAAGCTTTAAGCTGTTCTAAACCAGTATTATAGACCAATCCCAATCTGTAACTGATCAATCGTTTGCCCATTTTAGACCAATTACGGATAACTTCCTTACTAAGCACCGAATTAGGGATGGTAACAAGAGTCTGTTGAACAGTTCTTATTCTGGTACTACGAAAGCCTATTTCTTCTACAGTTCCTTCAACACTAGGCGTCTGAATCCAATCACCTATTTCAAAAGGCCTGTCACTCATAATGGCTATACCACCAAATAAGTTTGCTGCTGTTTCTTGTGCTGCAAGAGCAAAAGCCAGTCCACCAAGACCTAAACCTGCTAATAAGCCCCCTAATTCTTTAAACCATACCTGCAATATTGTAATACTTCCTATAATGACAATAACGATTTTGATACCATTCTTCAAAAAAGAAAGCACCATACCGTCTAATTTTTTATCTGTTTTTTCTGTGATGACCTCATATAATGAATCAAAAACATTTGCAATCCTATAGGCTGCCCAAAATATAGTAAAAAGCACAATGGTTTTGGCTATATTATTGATGACTAATCCTATATTTACAGGAAAGCTAATCAGTTTTAAAGCAATATAAAATGCAAAAGTCACAAAAGCTAATTCCAGTGGTTTATCAAGCACCATAAATAACTTATTCATCCAATTACCTTTTGAGTTTTTAGTTAGTCTGTTCAATAATTTTATAAGCAGTTTTATAATGGCTCTCTTTAAAACAATTGTCAATAAAATAATCAATAAAGCCAAAAGGATGTTCCACATTAATATGTCTTCAATTTTTATATCAAAATTTCCCAGAGATTTCATCTTATCCTCCTATTTTACATAATGTTATTAGTATAATAAAACAATCTAGATAATTAATCAACTTCTAAATATCCTCCTTGGTATTTCAGTATCTATATTAATTGCTAAAAATCGACAAAATATTTAAAAACTATTCAAAAAATCTACATTTAATGATATAATAAAGAAAAAATTTAAATCAATACGGGAGGATAGCTATGAACATTACTGTATTAAGGAATCATATTCATAAAGTCAATAAAGCAATGAGTTATTTTCTAATTTTTTTAGCTGTGACTGCTCTTGTTTCTTCTTTTGTTCTCCGTATGCCCATCTTACTGGCAAACTTTGCAATATTTCTCTTTTCATCAATATTTATGATTTATTCATACCGTAAACAAAAATTAGAAATGGTATCTTCCTATATATTATCTTTTTCCCTCGTTTTATTATTCGTACTGCCTTTGCCAAGTAATGAATACTTGTTTATAGCCATTATTCCTGTTATCGTTGCTTCTATGTACTTTAATCAGAAATTAGTCATTATAATCAGTACTGTTTTAAATATTTCCATCCTTGCTAAAGAACTTTTAGCAGGCAACATAAACAGTTATTTTATTACAACACTTCTTATTATTGATTTTACTATCCTTATTTTACTCACTTTATCCCTGATAGGAAACCGCTTAATCCATCTTGCAAATGCAGAAATAATTAAATCGAACAATTTATTATCTCAGTTAAATGAAACAATGGAAATCATTCAAAAAACTTCAGAAAACCTAAGTAAAGATATTCAAAATTCTAATTTAAACCTGGAATTGATAAAAAGAAATGGGGATACAGTGACCCACAGTGTACAGGAAATATCAAAAGGAATTATTGAGCAAACAGAAAGCGTTTCAAGGATTAGCGAAATGATGAATGATGCAGATAAAAGAGTGGAAGAAGTTAACGAACTTTCTAAGCAATTAGCTGATATCTCTACAGAAACCAGTGAAACTGTACGTGAAGGTTCTGAAAAAATAAACAATATGGCACATCAAATGGACATTATTAACCAGGCTGTAACAAAATCTTATGCAGCGGTATTAAAACTGAATGAGAATATGGACGCAGTCAACAGTTTTTTAACAAGTATAGCGCAAATTTCTGAACAAACGAATTTATTGGCTTTAAATGCCGCTATAGAAGCTGCCAGAGCTGGTGAATCAGGAAAAGGCTTTGCAGTTGTTGCTGAAGAAGTCAGAAAGCTTGCTGAACAAAGTGCCACAACCACCGAACAAATCAGTGAAATCATCATTAATATCCAGGAAAAATCCAGAGACGTCCTGGAAGATGTTCAAAATGGAACCCTTGCTACGAATGAAGGAGAGAAAATAGCAAAAGCCGTTAATGAAAACTTTGAAAAAATTAATCAGTCCTTTAAGAAGATTGATGAATATATCTATGAAGAATTAACGAAGAACCAAAACATTTCATCCCTCTTTTCGCAAATACGGGCTGAAACTGAAAGTATTGCAACCATTTCTGAAGAACACTCTGCTGCTACAGAAGAACTTATGGCAACCACCGAGGAACACAATGCAAGCATTGAAACCATCTACAATGCTATGCTGGATATTCAAAAAGCCTGTGAAAATCTGCAAAACATCGTTAATAATAACCGTTAACTTTCAAACTCACATATATCCCCTCAATAAAAAAGAAAGGTAATAAAATACCTTTCTTTTTTTTATTCAATATAAGTTTTAATGACTTTAGCTGGTCCGACAATAAAATAATCACCTATACTTGCAGGAATAAAAAAAGAATCTCCTGCTTTAAAAGAAATATAACCGTTTTTATATTCTAAGCTTCCTTCACCTTCTATAAATATGAGCAAATTAAATCTTTCCCCATTTAAGCTTTCCTTGCTCTCAGTATGAATTTCAAGAAGTTCTGTTGAAAAATATTCACATGAAATAAGATAATTTCTAGTATTTTTGCCTTCTTTCAC
The DNA here is from genome assembly GCA_012521395.1 of Candidatus Epulonipiscium sp. Taxonomy (GTDB): domain Bacteria; phylum Bacillota; class Clostridia; order Lachnospirales; family Defluviitaleaceae; genus JAAYML01. Next base: position 7,193 of record JAAYML010000013.1, read on the forward strand.
AAGCTTTCCAACAACTTTTTCCTTACCAGCAAGATTTGAAAAAGAAATAACATCTAAAGCCTTCTTAATATGCAGTTCTCTTGAATTTCCATTATCATCCGTCCTGTTCCAGTCATAAACCCTATAGGTTGTATCTGAATTTTGCTGTATCTCTGCAATTAAAATGCCTTCACCAATTGCATGTACTGTTCCTGCAGGGATAAAAAACACATCACCTTTTTTTACATCTACGTAATTCAGAACATCTTCCAGGCTACCTTCTTCAATTGCTATTTCAAAATCATTTTTGCTAATACCTGCTTTAAGACCATAAATCAATTTTGCATCAGGCTTAGCATCCAGAACAATCCACATTTCCGTCTTACCCAGATCACCTTCATGTATCTTCGCATATTCATCCTGAGGGTGAACCTGAACGGATAGTTTATCGGATGCATCAATTATCTTAACCAATAAAGGGAACTTACCATATTTTCTTTTCCAAATTTCTGTACCTAATGCTTCCTCTCCATAAATATCAAGCACTTCTTTTAAACTTTTCCCTTCTAATTCACCATTTGCAACCAGACTCATCCCATTTTGATGACAAGCTATCTCCCAGCTTTCACCAGTATGACAGGAAGGAATTGCTTTACCAAAAACTTTTCTAAGTTTTTCACCTCCCCATATAGCTTCTTTATATATAGGATTCATCTTTAAAGGATATAGCATAACAACCTCCTGTAATTTTCAACTTATCTTTTGAGCATCCTTTTTTACTTAACTAGACAGCTAATATCATTTTTAAAATTAACAACAGCAATAAATGCAGGGGATAAAATAAATAATAAAAATATTTGTTTAATTTAACTTTAACATTTGTATGAAAAAAAATGAAAGGAATGCAAAAAACAGCAAAACCTTGTATATGACCATAAAAAAGTGGTTTGATTAACAACAGACTGGTTGATATTAGTGCAGCAAAAGTATGATTTCTGAAGACATAAAATAAGATGATAAGAAGAATGCCTTCTATGCCATAATTAAAATTAATAAAAAAAACGGATACAATGAGTAAAATAAATATAAACCATTTCTTTTCCCTGAGACAATAAAGAAGAATTAAGCCCATTAATAGAGTTGGCAGGATATTTAATTGAGCCCAGGAAACATCAAAGGTAAAAACATGTATGGGCTGAGATATTATTCCGAATATCAATAATCTTAAAGCATACTTTTTTATATTGCTTGTATAAAGAAAACCAACCACCAGACAATAAGCAAATAAAGGGAAAGAAATTCTGCCTATTATTCTGAACATAAGGATATCAGGAAATAAGACAGCACCGATATGATCAATGAACATGGTGACAGCAGCTATTAATTTTAAAAAATCTGTATTTAAATTAAATTTAATTTTCTGGGGTAATACTTCTTTTTCCATAAGTTCTCCTGTACCAGTATTCAATCAATAAAAAAAGGGATATCATGATATAATAATACCCCCTTATTATAACACAAATTTATTAATTATAACGATGAGTTTCTATTTTGAACTTCCTGATTTGCTTCAATGATCATACTATTCTTCTCTGTTTCTGCCTCTATTTGAGCTTCCTTTATTTCTATTTTTACCCCACATTTAGCACAATAAACACTGTCTCTTGGAAGTACATTACCACACGCCTGGCATTTTACAACATTTTTTAATTCATTTATCTTTTCATTAAGACTTTCAATTGCATTCTTATGTGCCTTTATCTTTTCACATAGTTCATTGATTGTGTTGTCGAATCTCACATTCTTTTCATATATTTCGTAACAATATTTTCCGATTTCTGTATAAAGCTTTTTAATATTTTCTTCTTCCGTACTGATACTCAAATTTATCTTTGTCACTTCAACCATGTCACCTGATTTTTTTGCTACATTTTGAGCGATATTTTTAACCTTACTTGAAAAACCTTGCCAAAATGACATATTGCTCATCTCCTCTTTAAAATTTTACGGGATTTAAAAACATCCCCGGATATATAAAAATCCATCAAACAGCTTATCAAAAATAATAGATAAAAGTAAAAGTTATTAATTATTATACATGTATTTATAATTAATTTCCACTATTTAATATTTGCTTAATAATTTAAATATTTTAATACAATAAATATTAATTTTTTCTGTTCTTAATCTTCAAAAAGAATTTTATAAAAAATAGCTGACAAGAATTTAATTTAACTAATTATAAACTAAGACAAATTCTAAATTGATATGAAGCTGAAAGCTTCGAAGCATGAAAATCATAAAAACCTTCGAAAATAAAAAAGCTGTGCACTAACGGTGCTGAACCTTTAATGCACAACCTTTTTTATTTATCGGTTACCATCGATCCATTTTCCCAATATCCTGAAAAAATGATATTGCCTTCTTTATCATATTTTTTGCCCTTACCATGAGGAAGTCCATAGGCAAATTCTCCTTCATACATGATTTCTCCTGTTTCATAATATTCAATTCCGAATCCATGAGAATAATTATTTTTCATCTCACCCTCATAACAAAGAATACCATTTTCATAAAAGCCTTTACCTTTACCTTCTGCTTTACCCTCCGAAAATTCTCCAATATACATTGTTAAGCCGTTTTCATAATGCAATTTACCTCTTCTGTTAAATAAGCCATTTTTCCAATATCCTTTATAATAAACTTTTCCACTATAATAATATGCTGTTCCTTCACCATCGGGAAGACCATTCTTTACTTCTCCCTCATAAACCTTATTTCCCTGTTCATCATAAAGTATCCCTTTTCCTGTCATTTCTCCTTCTTTAAAAGTTCCTTCATACATGATATTACCATTATTATAATATCTGATTCCTTCTCCATCAGGAAGACCATTTTTTACATAACCTTCATATGCAAGACTCCCATCATTATAATAAAGTCTTTTTTTGCCTAAAACGCTGTTAATTTTATCTTTTTCATCAAGAAATTCAATATTTCTTATAATCATATCATATATTTTTATTTTTCCATTATCTTCCCTAAAAATGAGTTCAAAAGTATTTTTACGGTCGTAATATTCATCATTTTTATGAGATTGAACCAATATATCAACTTCCACCTTTATCTCTTTATTATTATGCTCAATAAATTTAATACTTTCAACTTCATAATTTAACTCATAAGAGGATAAAATATTAAGCGTCTCTTTTAATTCAGAATAATGCATCGTATAAATGGGACTTTTCTTATGAAACAATTCTAAATAAGAAGCATAATCTACTTTCCCTAAAGCTGTCGCTAAATCTTCCAATACCTCTGTTATTGCTGTCTTCATGGACTGAGGAATTTCATCTTTTAAAATTTCATCTGCCCAGGATAAATTAAAAAATCCCAGACTGATCGTTACTATCAATATAAAAGTGACAATACTTCTCATGATCTTTTCCATGATTATTTCTCCTTTTCTCTTGTAATCATTTTATATTTCAATTCTCTGCCTTACAACTTCATACATAAGGATAGAAGCTGCTATTGCGGCATTTAATGATTCAGCTTTTCCCAGCATCGGTATTTTTAATAAAGCGTCTGTTTTTTGAGCAGTAGACTCTTTTATCCCTTTTGACTCATTTCCGATTAAAAGAGCACTGGCCTTTTTTAAATTGTATTGATAAGGGTATAAATTTCCCTTTAAATGAGCTGACAAAATTGAAACGTTACTATTTTTCAATTCTTCTATAAGCGTGTCAATATCCATTTCTGTAAAAATAGGCAGATGGAAAATTGAACCCATTGTTGAGCGTATCACCTTTGGATTGTATAAATCCACACTGCCTTTTGTTAAAAAAATTGCATCTGCTCCTGCTGCATCTGCAGTCCTTATAATGGTCCCAAGATTACCCGGATCTTGTATTTCTTCAAGGATAATAAAAAATCCATTTTTAACAGATAAAATATCTTCTAAAGAAAAAATTTTTTGTCTGCATACAGCTAATATGCCTTGCGGTGTAACCGTATCGGAAATTGCATTAAATACTTTATCTGCTACTTCTATGATATTTTTTTTATCAATTTTTATATCTTTTATAAAGGAATGATGCTCCCTAATAAACGAACTGGAAACAAAAAGATTAATGATTTCCCAATCTGCCGGAATTTCTTCAATAATCTTTATCCCTTCTGCTATAAACAATTTTTCTTTTTCACGGTTCTTTCTGTTTTTTTGCAGAGCGATAAGCCACTTTATATGTTTGTTCTGAATGCTTTCAATCATAAAAACACTTCTTTCAATTTCTCCATATCATTATTTTCTTTTTCATTATGACCAAATCATCATAAAATCATTCTTTTTTATGCTATTCCATATGGGACCAAAGTCTTATTAAATCTTAAATATTATAACACAATGAATAAAAAAGTCAAAAATACAGAATTTGATAGAATATTTCATTTTTCACTGTTTTTTATTCATCTTTAAAAGAAAATAAAAAAATACCATGACAGCTGTCATGATATATCTCTCTTGAAAACCTAAATATTGCCACTTAAATGTTACGAACTGGTAGTGAAATGTAACGAAATAACATATTTTTATCTTTTATTACATTTAACTACCATTTCATTACATTTTACGCACAAATATAACGTTATGTGCTACAATTTCCATAGAAAAAACGAAAGACGGGATGATAAATGTCACTGAAATATCTTATTAATTTATTTGCTTATAAAATTTATAAGGAAAAAATATTACCCCACAGTGACATACGAAAAATGATTTATGGTATGACCGTCCTATCCAATGAACTCATAAAAATTATAATCCTCATCATTTTCTTTAAACTAATTGGACATCTTCCTTTATTTTTATTTTCATTCTGTATTTTAATGTCCATAAGAACCTATTCTGGAGGATTGCACTTTGAAAACTCTATCGCTTGTTTTTTCTTCTCGCTTGTTTTCTTTTTATTATCCGTTGTTATTTTACCTAAATTCTTTCTTCTAAACTTTTATCATGGATTAATAATAGGGCTAAGCGGTGTCCTCATCCTCTCCCTAAATTCCCCACGGCCATCAGCTTTACGCCCTATTATTAATAAAAAAAGAAGGAAAACCTTCAAATTACTATCCGCCCTTTCATCTACAATTTGTCTAGTAATTCTACTGACTCTCATCAAAAGCCCAATATTCTTCACCTGCGGAATATGGACCATATTCCTGCAGGCAATGCAATTATTTTTAGGAAAGGAGGAAAAAGAATGAAAAAAACCCTGCTTTCTTCTCAATCTATTTTATTCTCACTCGCATCTTTCTTCGTAATCGCTGCAGGAATCTTAACTAAACGCTGTTCTATCTTCATGTGGGGCGAACCTAAATGCCCAAAAAGCTTATTAAAATAAGACTCTAAAAATTGTATAATTATCTGCTAAGGAAAGCTCGATGGTGCCATTATATTTGTTAACGACTTTTTTTACATTATAAAGGCCATAACCACGATGCTTTCCTTTTTTTGTTGAAAAACCTTTTTCAAAAAGAGTTTCTATGTTCTTCAACTCAAAAGGTTCTCCTGAATTTTTTACTTCGATAACTTTCTTTTCCTCCTCCTCTCCTAAAGTCAAAATAACCTCCTTTGCAAATTCTGTATTATTTAAATTAATGGCTTCTATGGCATTATCTAGTAAATTTCCCAATATTTCCACCAATTCGTAATCCTCTACTGGGTAATGAGGAATTTGGTTAATAATTTCCAATTTAAAACTGATATTTTGAGATTCTGCTAAAGCTCTCTTACTATATATAATAGCACTTAAAACTGATTCTCTTATAGCCAATATTTTATCTAATGTCTTAAAATCTCTAATTAATCCTTTAAGATATTTTCTTATTTCTTTTTTACATAAATTAGAATCATCCAATTCAGTCAGACCATAAATAGCATTAAGATGATTGGCATAATCGTGCTGCTTTCTTCTTGCTTCTTCTACTAATTCGGTTAAAAAAGGGACATATCTTTCATGTATATATAATTTTTCTTCTTGCTCTTTTATTTTTATGGTTTGAAATAAAATATAGAAATTAATAATTGTCCAACATGCAACTGCAAATAACCATACAAAACTATAATTCCAAACAATATCTTTATTATTCTCCCAGACATATAAAAAAGCAACCGCAACAAAAACAATATTAAATAAAACAATCACAAAAATATTATTAAATTTGTTAACTCTGTTTCTAATTTTTTCTAAAACATTCGTATTTCTAATAATCATACAAATTATAATCGTTACCATATTAATGATTAAACCAACTGGAAAACTATAATTCATCGATTTATAAAATAAGGTAAAAATGTACGTTCCTGACATTTGAACCCCAATAATAATCATAAAAGATATGATAAAAGAAAAAAAAATAGAGCTAAACGGAACCTTAAACATTATTTTAGTAACCACTAAGATAGCCAGATAGATAAAAATAAAATTTATATTATGATTAATGGTTATTACGGATAATAATGCCAAGAAAATCGTTGATATAAATTTATATAAATATTTTCCTTTAAATCTGTCATCTATTCTATCCCACAAAATAAATAAGCAGCAAATTTCCATACAAGAAAGAATAAAAGTTTCATACCATCGCATTTATTCCACCACTCTCACATCATTTGTTCTTTCTATAAAATGATTTTTATATGTGTTTCCTACAAAAGCAGGTATATCGTAATCATCGAAGAAAACAGTCCATGAATTACGCTCTCTTTTATCAACTTCTCGTATGTTATTAATATTGACAATATAAGACTTATGCGTTTGCATAAAATAATTTTGAGGCAATATACTGAGCATTTTACTCATATTATAATTGCTAATTTCATATTCTTTTTTCTTCGTATGGATAATACAGTTTCTTCCCTGAGATTCTATAAATAATATCTCATCTACATAGATTCTTAAGATACAACTTTTAAGTTTAAATCTGATTTCCTCCCGCTTCTGAACATGTTCTTTCTTTTGTCTGATAACTGCACGGGTCAATTTATTAATCACATCTACAATTTCTTTATTTTCATAAGGCTTTACAATAAAATCATAACAATGTATTTTTTTAAATGCATCTAATAATAAATAACCATGGGTTGTAATAAAAACCATATGAGCAAATTCATATTTTGGTACTTTTCTAATTTTTTCTGCCAACTTAATCCCAGATATATCCGGAAGCTCAATATCCATTAAAAATAAATCGATATCATGATTTTTTATAATATTTATTGCCGTAGAACCTTTTTCTGCTTCATATACTTTTATTCCCTCAGTATTAGCATTAATAATTTGTACCAATCTTTGTCTTTCATAATCATTATCTTCAACGAGTAATACCCGTATCATATGATCACCCATGTGTTAAAATATTATCTATAACATATTACCATTAATTTCATTTCAATACAAGAATTATGTAGCTTTTTGTATTAAAAAATCATATTTATAATTTATAAGTTATTTTTCTCTAATCATTTTCAAAAAAAAGCAGAGAAATTCTATGAATTTCTCTGCTTTTTACTTTTGGGACCCTTATTGTTCTTCAAACTCGTCTTTACCTACACCACAAACTGGACATACCCAATCTTCCGGAAGATCTTCAAATGCAGTTCCCGGAGCAATTCCATTATCTGGATCTCCTTCAGCAGGATCATAAACATAACCACAAACTGAACATACCCATTGACTCATAATATTTCTCCCTTCCTCTTTATATGAAAAACAACTTTAAAAGTTGCTTTTCTTATAATATAAAGTAGCTTATTAAATTTTTCTTATGGTAAACAGGTTAAATATAACATGTATAGTATGCATATTATACCATTTGTTTATACTAAATGCAATAATTGTTAAACACAAAGGTTATTGAACATCTTCCGGTGCTCCATTATAGACTAATCCATTTTTACTGTCCACAGTGATTAAGGTGCCATCTCTGATTAAGTCCACTGCATTTTTAGCACCAATAATTACTGGAATATCTAATGCTCTTCCAACGATTGCAGCATGAGAATTTTCACCATGTTCCCCTTCTTCAACAATAATGGCTGAAGCCTTTTTAATGTATGGAAGAAAGTCATTATCCGTATTACTGGTGACTAAAATATCTCCTTTTTTAAAGTATTTATCCGCTTCTTCTATTAATTTTATGACTCTGGCAGTTCCTGAAACGGTTTTTTTACCAATTCCTTTCCCCTTCACCAATACATTTCCCACAATGTGCGCTTTTAAAATATTGGTTGTACCACTCACGCCAACTGGAACACCTGCTGTAATAACTATAATATCACCATTCTTAGCCAAACCCGTTTCTACAGATTTTTCAACCGCTTGATTAAAAAGCTCATCCGTTGTATGCTTAAATTCTGTTTTAACAGGAATACAGCCCCAAACTAAATTTAATTGTCTCCAGGCTTTTTCATCAACGGTACATGCTAATACAGGCGCACAAGGACGGAATTTAGAAACCATTCTTGCAGTACCCCCAGAGCGTGTTACGGTAACAATGCATGCAGCATTTAAGTCGGCAGCCGTTGTACAAGTTGCATGACTGATGGCATCTGTTATATTGCTTTGAATAGACGTATGAAACTTAGTCATATTCTTAATGTAATCAATAGAACTCTCTGTTCTTTCTGCAATGGTTGCCATCATCAAAACACTTTCAATTGGATAAGCACCTTTTGCCGTTTCTCCTGAAAGCATAATAGCATCCGTACCATCAAAAATAGCATTAGCAACGTCATTGGCTTCTGCCCTTGTTGGTCTTGGGTTTCTAACCATTGAATCCAACATTTGAGTAGCCGTAATAACCGGCTTGCCCATTTGGTTTGCCTTTTTTATTAACATCTTTTGAACCAGGGGCACTTCTTCTATAGGGATTTCAACACCCAAATCCCCTCTGGCGACCATAATGGCATCAGCTACTTCCAAAATTTCATCGATATTGTCTACACCATCTCTATTTTCAATTTTAGCAATAATATCAATATCGTTTCCGCCATTTTCTTCAAGAATTCTACGTATTTTTATAACATCGCTGGCAGAACGGATAAAGGAAGCTGCAATATAATCAAAGCCTTTTTTTATCCCAAACTTAATATCTTCTATGTCCTTCTCTGTTAAAGAAGGAAGATTGACATAGACATCAGGAATATTAACCCCTTTTTTAGAACTCAAAGGTCCACCATTAATAACCTCACATTCTACTTCTGTATCGGTTAAATTCTTAACCCTAAGTTCAATAAGACCATCATCAATAAGAACTCTGCTTCCTCTTCTTAAATCAAAGGGTAAATTTTTATAAGTGACACTAACTCTTGTTTCGTCCCCTTCTACATCCTCTGTAGTAAGGGTAAAAGTCTGACCCTGCTGTAAAAATACTGGCTCCTTTACAAAATCTTTAATGCGGATTTCAGGACCTTTCGTATCCAAAAGCAAAGGAATCGGAATATTTAATTCTTCCCTTGCTTTAATAAGATTATCAATGATTTTTCCATGGGATTCATAGGTTCCATGAGAAAAATTTATTCTGGCAGCATTCATACCGCTTTTTATCAATTTTTTTATCGTGTCCACATCACTTGTAGCCGGTCCTAATGTACAAACAATTTTAGTTTTTCTCATTGTTACCTCCAGTTAAGCTATCTATGACATAAAAAATCCTAAATTTCATCTATAAGGATAAAATCTTTGAAACTTCATACATTTTTTCATTAATGGTTTTCTTCATTTGTAATGCTTCATTAATATCAAAGTCTACATATTTTCCATCTCTGTACGCTATAACACGGTTGCTTTTACCTTCACAAAGAAGTTCAACAGCAATAGCACCCATCATTGAAGCATGAAGCCTGTCCAGTGCAGAAGGACTACCTCCTCTTTGCAAATGACCTAAGATAGAAGCCCTTGTTTCAATACCTGTTAATTCTTCTATTTTTTTTGCCAATTGCTCTGAACCACCTACTCCTTCTGCTGCAATAATCAAAAAGTGCTTTTTCCCTTTCTTTTTACTTTCCAAAATTTCTTTAACAATTTCTTCATCAGAAGGTCTTTCTTTTTCAGGAATTAAAACCATCTCAGCCCCATTGCTGATAGCACTCCAAAGAGCAATATATCCTGAATGTCTTCCCATAACTTCTACGATGCTGCATCTTTCATGGGATGTAGAAGTATCTCTGATCTTATTTATTGCTTCCATAGCAGTATTTACTGCTGTATCAAAACCAATCGTATAATCTGTACAAGCAATATCCAGATCGATGGTACCAGGAATACCAATCGTATTAATTCCTAACTTTGATAACTTTTCAGCTCCTTGTAATGAACCATCTCCTCCAATAACAACAAGGCCTTCCATACCAAACACTCTACACATTTCTGCTGCTTTTCTTTGTCCGTCTTCCGTCATAAACTGAGCACATCTTGCCGTTTGAAGAATGGTACCCCCTCTTTGAATCGTATCCGATACACTTTTTGTATTCATTTCAAATATATCTCCATTGATTAATCCGTTATAGCCTTTTCTTACGCCCATTACTTTAATGCCTTTTGAAATAGCTGTTCTTACAACGGATCTTATAGCAGCATTCATTCCCGGAGCATCTCCGCCACTTGTCAATACACCAATAGTACTAATTTTTTTGCTCATTCTTCTACCTCCACCATCTTATACTTTATCTTTATGCGACTCCTTCAATCATACTAGAAAATACCTACATTTTCACATATACATTGTAATCAATTTGTATTTTCTTTGCAATAAAAAGATAAGATTTTACGTTTTCTATAAATTTTTATTTTAAAAGTACATTTTCTTTACCTAAAACTTGCTTTAATTTAAAAATTAAATCTTCTTTTGGATTAATCCATAAATTTTTTGATGCTTTCATGGTTTCCTTTGTAGCCTCTATATAGATGATAACCGGAATCGTTCCTTTAGAAGTTTTCAGAATTTCTTTTACCTTCTCAATGACTTCAAATTTTTCTTCAGAAGCAGGAATCTTTAAATAAAGCTTTTGATTATATTGTTTCCTTAAATCTTTCATCTTATCAAAAGGAATAATTTCTTCACAGATTAATTTAGCGTCTTCGTCTTCTTTTAAAGAAACCCTTCCTTTAACATATATGATTTCATCTTCATTGAGGTACTTTTGATATTCTTCATATTTGTTAGGAAAAACAATAATCTCTACGGAACCATATAAATCTTCTAAAGTGATAAATGCCATCAATTGATTACTTCTTGTTGATTTAATGCTTTTTTCAGTAATCATTCCTCCTAATTGTACTACTTGACCATCTACTAAAACAGGTCTTTCCTCTGATTCCTGATTTATAAAATCATAACTTGTAACATTGGAATTTTTCTTTAATTCTTCTTCATATTCATCCAAAGGATGCCCGCTTAAATACATGCCTAATACTTCTTTTTCCATTTGCAAAAAAACTTTTGCAGGATATTCTTCTATGTCAGGAAGAATATCCTCATTTGTAATATCTTCTTGTCCAAAATCAAATAAATCAATCTGTCCTTCTATAGCTTTTTTTCGTCTGTTATTAATATTGTCAGAAATTTGTTTAAAAACTGCAATATACTGGCTTCTCTTTCCTCCAAGGGAATCAAAAGCCCCTGCTTTAATTAAACTTTCAATACTTCTTTTATTTAATTCACCACTGTCCATTCTTTCAAAAAAGTCCGTCATACTAAGGAACTTTCCATTCTTATTTCTTTCTTCTACAATCGCAGCAATCATTGCCCGGCCTACATTTTTAATGGCGGCTAATCCATATCTGATTTTTCCATTTGAAACGGAAAAAGAAGCAAAACCTTCATTGATATCAGGTGAAAGGATTTCTATGCCCATTTCCCTGCAAGCATAAATGTATTCTTTCAGCTTGTCCGTATTATCCATGACAGAAGTCATCAAAGCAGCCATAAATTCAATAGGATAATGGGCCTTTAACCATGCCGTCTGATACGCAATAACCGCATAAGCCGCTGCATGGGATTTATTAAAAGCATATTTGGCAAAATCAGCCATTTCATCAAATATTCTTTCAGCAACCGCTACAGGTATGCCCTTATTCACACACCCCGGAACATCTTTGCCATTACCATAAATGAAATTTTTTCTTTCTTCAGCCATAACCTCTGCTTTTTTCTTGGCCATGGCTCTTCTAACCAAATCACTTCTGCCAAGACTGTAGCCTGATAGTTCTCTTACAATTTGCATCACTTGTTCCTGATAAACAATACAGCCATAAGTTGCAGCTAAGATAGGTTTTAATGCATCTGTCGCATATTCTATGGCCAGGGGATTATTTTTTCCTTTAATGTATTTAGGTATAAAATCCATGGGACCTGGACGGTAAAGAGAAATTCCTGCTATGATATCCTCAAAAGTCCTGGGTTGCAGTTCTTTCATGAAACTCCTCATGCCGCTGCTTTCTAACTGGAATACCCCTTCTGTTTTTCCTGCAGAAATCAAATCGTAGACTTCTTTACAGTTAAAATCAATTTTATCAATATCAATTTTAATATTATGATTCACTTCAATTTGTTCAACGGCATTGCGAATCACTGTCAAGGTTCTTAAACCTAAAAAGTCCATCTTCAGCAAACCCAGTTCCTCTAAAGTCGTCATGGGAAATTGTGTGGTAATAACGCCTTCATTGGCGTTTAAAGGAACATATTCCATAATGGGTTTTTTGGATATCACGACCCCTGCAGCATGGGTTGATGAATGTCTTGGAAGTCCTTCTAATCTCCTTGACATATCAATCAGATAATGGACTTCTTCATCATTTTCATACAAAGCTTTTAATTCACCGTTAATTTCAAGGGCCCTGTCGATAGTTATTCCTAATTCTGCAGGAATCATTTTTGCAACTTTGTCCACTTCTGCATAAGGCATATTGATTGCCCTGCCAACATCACGGATGACTGCCCTGGCAGACATGGTTCCAAAAGTGATGATTTGTGCAACCCGGTCTTCTCCATATTTTCTTATTACATAATCAATAACTTCTTGTCTTCTCTCATAGCAAAAATCAATATCAATATCAGGCATGCTGACTCTTTCAGGATTTAGAAAACGTTCAAAAAGCAATTGATATTTTATAGGATCTATATTCGTAATCTGAAGACAATAAGCAACCATACTTCCAGCAGCTGAGCCCCGTCCGGGTCCCACCATAATTCCGTTGTCTTTAGCATATTTTATAAAATCCCATACAATTAAGAAATAATCAACATATCCCATCCGTTCAATCGTATCTAACTCATATTCAAGTCGTGCCTTAAGCTCATCATCAGCATCAGGATATCTGTCATTAAATCCTTCGTAGCACAATTTTCTTAAATACTCTTTTGCTGTATAACCTTCTGGTACATCATATTCAGGCAGCTTAAGCTCATGGAAGGTAAATTCTACGTTACAACGCTGTGCAATTTCATAAGTATTCCTTAAAGCTTCTTTAGCATAAGGAAATCTATGATACATTTCCTCAGGGGATTTGAGATAAAATTCTCCCCCAGGGTAAACCATCCTGTCCTCATCATTGATGGTTTTTGCGGTTTGAATACAAAGCAGTATTTCATGCGCTTTACTATCTTCTTTATAAATATAATGAATATCATTGGTTGCAACCAGAGGGATACCAGTTTCTTTACTCATACGCACCAGGCATTGGTTAACTTCCCCTTGTTCTTTAAGACCATGGTCTTGAAGTTCAAGATAAAAATTACCTTTCCCTAATATTCTTTCATATTGCAAAGCTACTTCCACTGCTTTTTCATAAGACTCTTCCCTGATGGCCCTGGCAACAGGACCAGCCAGACAAGCACTTAGGCCTATTAAACCTTTGGAATGCTTTTCCAGGAGTTCTAAATCCACTCTGGGTTTATGATAAAAACCTTCTATAAAGCCATAAGAAACCAGTTTAATAAGGTTTTTATAGCCTTCCATATTTTCAGCCAAAAGAACCAAATGATAATAATTGGCATCCTGTTTTTCTTTATCAAAACGGCTTCTTGGAGCGACATAGATTTCACAGCCAATAATCGGCTTAATCCCTTGTTTTTTAGCTTCTTTATAAAAATCAATTACCCCATACATTGCCCCATGGTCAGTAATGGCAATACTATCCATTCCCAGTTCTTTTGTTCTTGCAATTAATTCTTCAATCTTTGCAGAACCATCTAAAAGACTATATTCTGTATGAACATGAAGATGAGTAAAAGGCATTGAATTGGTCAATTGTTTATCCATATTTGGCTTCCTTCCACACTTACTTAAGCTTCTGTTATAAGCTTATTATAGCATACTCTCAAAAATATTATATAGATTTATATCAATAGTCCTTTTTGTTTAAAATTTATTGCATAATTTTTTTAATGTAGTAATATATTCTTCATCGGATATTTTAAATATTGAGGTAAAAATTATTTATAAAAATGATTTGATAAGGATAAAGTTCGTTACAAAATCTAATAATTTTAACTAGGTGAATAAGATGAAAAAAATCCTGACTTATCTTAAACCTTATCGTAGAACTGCTATCCTGGCCCCACTATTAATGTTTATAGAAGTTATTATGGATTTACTCCAACCCACCTTGCTTTCCAGAATTGTAGATAACGGAATAAATGCAGGAAATATTGATTATATCATTAAAACTGGAATTTTCATGATCAGCGTGGCTTTTATCGGGGGACTGGGGGGATTTGGATGTATTATCAGTTCTACTATCACAAGCCAAAATTTTGCTACGGACCTGAGATCAGATTTATTTAAAAAGATACAAAGCTTTTCATTTTCTAATCTTGATAAATTTAAAACCGGTTCATTGATTACCAGACTCACCAATGACGTCACTCAAGTACAAAACATTGTTTTAATGTCTTTAAGAATAATGGTAAGAGCCCCTCTTTTGTTTATTGGGGGGATTATTATGGCCATGTCCATTAATCTGAAATTAACCTTAATCCTTATTATTTCAATACCTATCCTCATTATTTCTGTATCTTTAATTATTAAAAAAGGCTTTCCGCTTTTTACACTGGTTCAGGAAAAAATTGACCGCGTCAATACGGTAATGAGGGAAAACCTTGCAGGTATCAGGGTTGTGAAAGCTTTCGTCAGAGAAGAAAAAGAAAAAGCCAGATTTCATAATGCAAACCTCGAGCTGACAGAAACCATGATAAATGCTTCGAAACTTATCTCCTCTACCATGCCAGTCATGATGCTTATTATGAATTTATCCATAGTAGCCGTGCTTTGGTTTGGAGGCTTGCAAATCAATGCAGGAGCTATGAAAGAAGGACAACTCATTGCTTTTATCAATTACTTAACACAAATTTTATTTTCACTGCTTATGATTGCTTTTATCCTTATGATGGTCTCAAGAGCAAAAATATCGGCTGAAAGAATCATAGAAGTTCTTGAAACAGAAGTGGATATTAAAGATGCAGAAACAGCCAGAGACATAGAAATAACAAGGGGAGAAGTAATTTTTGAAAATGTGTCCTTCCAATATACAGGGGCAAAGGGCGATGCTGTCTTAAAAAACATCTCCTTTAAAGCTGAAAGTGGACAAACAGTAGCTATATTAGGCGGTACAGGTTCAGGTAAAACAACTTTAGTTAATCTTATCCCAAGACTGTATGATGTAAGCAGTGGAAGAATTTTAATTGATCATCAAGATATCCGAAATTATAAATTAAATGCCTTAAGAAAAGGCATTGGTGTCGTACTTCAAAAATCTGTACTTTTTTCTGGTACCATAAGAGATAATCTGAAATGGGGAAATAAAAATGTTTCAGACGAAAAAATGATAGCAGCTTGCAAAGCTGCTTGCGCCCATGATTTTATTATGAGCTTTCCTGAGCAATACGATACACTTTTAGGACAAGGCGGGGTCAATTTATCTGGTGGACAAAAACAACGCCTATCCATTGCCAGGGCTTTAATTAAAGAACCTAAAATTCTGATATTAGATGACAGCACCAGTGCTGTGGATATGGAAACAGAATCAAAAATCCAAAAAGCCTTAAAAGAAATGAAAGGAACGACTATTTTTATTATTGCTCAAAGAATTAGCTCTGTCATGAATGCGGATAAAATTATTGTCCTGGAAGATGGAGAAATTGTAGCCGAAGGCAGACATGAAGAATTGCTTAAAACAAGTCCCATTTATCAAGATATTTATCATTCCCAAATAAGAGAGGGGGAGAGCCTCAATGACTAGCCATGATAATAAAAAAATGCAACCTCCTGTAGCTTTTAGAAGCGGTTCTCATCACAAAATCGGAGCTCCCGTGATTAAGCCAAAAAACTTAAAAGCTACACTTCTCAGGCTTTGGGATTACCTGAAATATCAAAAAATTAAATTGATTTTAGTCATTATTATGGTCATCATCAGCTCTCTATTGATGCTGGCTGGTCCCTATCTCATTGGTGTTGCCATAGATTACTATATTATTCCCCGTGATTTCCCAGGACTTCTTAAAATTGTTCTTCTTCTGATTGCTGCCTACGTTTTAAGTGCCCTGGCAAACTGGCTTCAAATGTATCTTATGGTCGATGTTTCACAAAAAACGGTATTCAAAATTAGAAAAGACGTCTTTGATAAATTGCAAAGCCTGCCTTTAAAATTTTTTGACAGCAACACCAGAGGCGAATTAATGAGCCGTTTAACCAATGATATTGATAATATCAGTAATACCTTAAACAGCAGTTCAACTCAGATTATTTCAAGTATCATCAGCATTACTGGCACAGTCATCATGATGCTTTACTTAAGCCCGATTCTGACGTTTATTAATATGCTGATTATTCCTGTCATGCTCTTTATCACTGGAAAAATTGCGAAAAGGTCAAGAAAATATTTCCTTAATCAGCAGGCAGCTTTGGGAAAATTAAATGGAATGATTGAAGAAAGTATCTCTGGTCAAAGAGTTATCAAGGTATTTACCAGAGAAGAAAAGCAAATTGAAGAATTTAATAAATCCAATGAAGAATTAAAAAACATAGGAATTAAAGCTTTAATTTTATCGGGATTTATTCCTCCTCTTATGAATTTACTTAACAATATTAACTTTGCCTTTATAGCTGGTGTAGGCGGCTGGCTTGCAGTTAGAGAAATCATTACGATTGGCGTAATTGCCAGCTTTATTAATTATTCAAAGCAATTTACCAGGCCCATTAATGAATTAGCCAATCAAATCAATATGTTTCAAACGGCTATTGCCGGGGCTGAAAGAGTCTTTGAAATTATGGATGAAAGCCCGGAAAAAGAAGATGAAAAGGATGCTATCCGTCTTAGTAATATATCTGGAAAAGTTGATTTTGAAAATGTTACCTTTTCATATGATAAAAAGACTCCTGTCCTTAAAAATATTAATCTTCATATAAATCCTGGTGAAACCATTGCCCTGGTTGGTCCTACAGGCGCCGGAAAAACAACCATTATCAATCTTCTGACAAGATTTTATGATATCGATGAAGGTTTAATAAAAATCGATGGTACAGATATAAGAAAAATAAACAGGAAAAGTCTTCGTTCTTCTTTGGGTATTGTATTACAAGATGCTTACCTCTTTTCTGAGAGTGTAAGAGAAAATATCCGTTACGGTCGTCTCGATGCAAGCGATGAAGAAGTAGAAGAAGCCGCAAAGCTTGCCAATGCCCATAAATTTATTAAAAGACTTCCCCAAGGCTATGATACCGTACTTTCTGAAGAAGCCAGCAACCTTAGCCAGGGGCAAAGACAACTGATTACCATTGCAAGAGCCATTCTTGCAAATCCTTCAATTTTAATTCTTGATGAGGCAACCAGCAGTGTTGATACTCGTACAGAACTGCATATTCAGGAAGCCATGCTAAATTTAATGAAAGGAAGAACTTCCTTTGTTATTGCCCACAGATTAAGCACCATAAGAGATGCTGACCAAATTGTGGTCATCAATGACGGGAAAATTATAGAAAAAGGAAAACACGACGAATTATTAAAACAAAGAGGTTTTTACTACAATTTATATATGACACAATTTAAGAACCAGACAATATAAAACAAAGGGCTGTTATATTAACAGTTATTACCTGTTAATGTAACAGCCCATTACTTTTTTATTATGCAAAAAATGTATTCACATATATTATTGTTACGCCCCAATTTAATCTATCAAACCAGTGTGGTTTTTTATATAATTTTTGTTTTGTAAATAGGAAAAATATTTTCTTATGGATTCTATATTGGTATCAATAAATATATCCGGATATCCTAAAGCTCTTAAAGATTCTGCATATTGCTGAATTTCAGTTTCCCCTACATCTTCTAACTCGATATTTTGATGGTATAAATACTGAATAAAATGTTCCATGCCTGAAATATATCTGATCCGATTCTCCATAGACGTTTCATAAGTACTAAAGACATCGGCAACCTCCCTGTTAACCATTTCCAAATCCATAAATGACCTCCTTTTAATTTTTTAAACGATAAAACATTCTATACTTATTATAACATTAGTTCTATATTTTTCCATATAAAAAAAATAAATTTGCTGTTTTTAATTCTAGAAAACTTTTCAGATAAATACCCCCAATCTTTAAG
>JAAYML010000124.1 GCA_012521395.1 Candidatus Epulonipiscium sp.
CGTCTATCAGCCAAACATGCCATGAACTCATTAGCTTTCACGGCATAAACGCTTATTGTTATTGGGTGTCTGGCTGGCTGCTGTTTAACAACCGAGGCAATTTACACACTATTTTGGACTTGACTTATTTAATAGAATTTATTAATTTAAAAGTAAAAGAAAAAGATTTATTAATATTAAAATATGCTTTTTGTATAGCTCCAAATTTCCTAAATGAATTTTCTACAGATTCTATCATGCTTCCTTCAAAATCAAATTTTCTTACTTTATCTCTTAAGAAATTTATAATTTCATAAATTAATAAGCTAGATGCACCACTATTTCTATAATCAGGATCAATGGTACTAATCAAATCATATGCACTTTTATTATCCCATACAACAAATAATGCTGCATGAATTATTTCATTATCATCGATTGCATAAATAGTTTTACCACATCCTCTTTCATATACAGAACGATATAATTCATAGAAAATATTTTGTGAATAAGATATTTTTTGATTTTGCTTATTAAGAGTCATTTTATGATGTTCATAAAACTCTTGCGCAGATAAATCATATTTTATTCTTACAGTTTTTCTTGCTTTATTGATATTTTTCTTTTTAGAGTAATCAAAGTTTTTAAATACATTTTCTATATCTGATATGTCTTCAATTACATAAGTATATCTTGTAGTTTGTCGAAATCCTTTCCAATAAAATGGTAGCCAATTCGATATTGAGTAATGAAAATTCTGGTTATAATAACCAATTTTTAAATCTTTAATTTGCTCTATCATTTCATACATAATTTTTTTCTCATATGAAAGCTTTTTTTCGTATTTCTGTCCTTCAGGATATTTTATCCATATTCCATTTGACTGTGTTAATTATGGTTGAGTTATGTATCTAAGATTCCATCTTTTTTTTATATAATAAGGCAAAGACGCTATAATTTCACCATCACTTTCTACAAGTAATACATCCCAATTATCTTGCCCACATACAGCGTCCATCCACCAATCTCTTGAAAAAATAGGAATATCTTTGTTTATACTGCATAACTCTCTATATTTTTCTTTATTTGTCATAACATCACCTTAATTCATATATTTGTAATCATTACATTTATTAAAACTTATTTAAAAATTTTATTTTTTTATAATCTATTACAAGAAAATTAAGATACCTTATTTATTTCGTAATTTATTATTTTCTGTGAAACTAAAAAAGTAATCAAATAAACTAACGATATTGAAAATGAATAAAGTGATACTGCATACAATGAATTTAAATTTAAATAATTAGTTATTGTAAATACTATGATAACTAATATTACTCTTAAAGCATCCATTAGGAATGCCTCTTTTTGTCTTTCAAAAATCGAGTAAATCCTACTAACAGGTATAAAAATTAATCTTGCATATGCTAGAAAAGATATTATTCTTGCATATATACCTGCCTCTTTCCATTCAACTCCAAATACAAACAAAAATAAATAAGGACCGAATAAAACAATTATTATTAAAGGCACTAATCCAATAATCATTAATTTTTTCAATACTTCAATTGATAGTTGTTTTAATCTAAGAGGATCTTGATTTCCTACACTAGCAGCTTCACCATAAAAAACATCGCCTACTGCATTTCCTATTAAAGTAGTTGGTAAATTAATAATACTATTAGCTAAACCATAAAATCCAATAGCTTTGTTTCCATATTGTGAAGATATGAATAAAACTGGTAGCTGGATACTTGCAGTATTAAGAAACTGACTTATCGAGGAAATTAATGGAAATTTTATATATCTTTTTGCACTCCAGAAAATATCTTTTCTATTTATTTTTTTAATCAACTTTCTATCCTTATCCAAGAAAGGTATAGCTAGTGTAATTGTACCTGCACTTTGCCCTAAAATACGCCCAATAATAAGGGCAATGGGACCCATATTAAAAAACCCAAATAGTATATGAATTAAACTTTGCACAATGCTCTGACTTACTTTTGTTTTTGATAACGCTTTAAAATTTTTTTCCTTAAAGCCCATTGTGTTAAAATATTGTATATACCAATAAATAAAACTCCTATCGGAATAAATAACCTATACTTATATAAGTTCTCTCCATCCATAATTACCAATATTTCTTCTCCGTAACCGTATAAAATTAGCGCTAATAATCCTACAACTACGAACAAAACTAAAAAACTTAATGCTGTAACATTAATTGCTTTATCGTCATCATCAGCTATAGCTATTCCCCATTCATATTTCAATGAACCAACAACTGCTAACATTCCCAATACTGCTGTAAATGTAGTTAAAATTCCATATTCTTCTGGAGAATACAATCTCGAAATAATCGGAAAAGATATAATGATAATTGCTTGTCCAAAAGCAGTTCCACCTGCTATTAATATTACACTTCTGAAAAATTTGTTATCGATTAACTTTTTTATAATATTCAAGTTTATCACCTATTTCAACATATAATTTCTTGTTATAGTAATGCTATTTTATTTGTTTTTAAAATAATGATTTAGTAAAATATCTTCATCAATAAAATAAAAGTCATTTTGAATACCATTTTCTATAGCTTTTTCTAATATATGTTCCCATTCAGCCCATCCACCTGAATAAAAAGAAGTATTATGCCATAATAAAGTAAAGATTCCATTATATTTTTTAACTTTATGCATTAAATTTATAATTTTGCTAAGTCCTTCTTCTGGCGAAAGATTCATATATATATTACTTTTCAGTGTAGTATCCATAACTATTAAAGGAACTTCCAATACATTATACATTCTTTTTTCTTTAAAATTATATGGTATAAATGGATAACTCGTCCCGAATCTAAATCCAATTGCATCTGCATATAAACCGGTAGTATCTATTAATATTCCATATTTTTCATATAAATCAAAACTTTTGGTAATATCAAATTTTAAATAATGTGCTCTACCTGAAATGATTTTTATTTTAAATATATCTTCAAGCTTTTCAATATCGCTTTTCAATCTATCAGTTTCTAAATATCTCGAATCATAATGTATTCCAATATTGCAGTTTGCATGAACTATTTCTTCTTTAATTTCTTTTAATCTATTCTTTTCAGTATAAAGATTATAACCACCTTTTGTATTGCTTGGCTGAAAATCGGTTAAGAAGAAAAAAATGCCTTTAGTATTATATTTTTTATGTATATTTAGTAATCTTGAAATAGAATGTGGATCATCTTTATTTATCTTTTTTCGTACTTTATCTAAAGCCATTTTTAAATTTTTCCTTAATAATATATCTCCACCTAATGAACTTATAAATCTTTTATTATCTAGCAAACTTAAATAGTCAATATCATGCGTAATCAAAAATTTAGGGCTGCAAAAAATTCTCTATAAGCTAAATTTAATTTTTGAGATATTTTATTCACAATAATATCAACAATTGGTTCTTCTAAAATGTTCTTTTTATAAGAAAAACTTTCTTTTGATGGAAATCTACCATGTATATCTCTTTTATCGTTATTAATATATTCCCAATAGCCTGATAAAAAGAAAAAAATAGTACCTATATAATCATTTTTAAAACTATATCCTTCAAAATCTTCTAGCAGACTTTTATAGTCTTTTTCCCAAAATCTATACATTTTTACATTTAGCTTATTATTTATTAAATATGATTGTTCTTCAACTTTTATATTTATTTCGTCTTTAAATACAAAATTTAAAAAATGCTCAACATAATCTTTAACTTCTTGTGCTTCTAACATTATTAAACTCCACCTTCATACTTACAACTATTAATTTAACTATTATTACAATTTTTTGTGTTGTTAAATAATACTCCAATAAATATCCAAAACTTAAAATCAATAAGATATGAACTACTTATAAATAAATGTATAAATCCTATTGAAGACCATATTAAAATTATATCTAAATAACTTTCATTTTTACTAAAGAGAGACTTTATCCATTTTATTCCTAAAACAGACAAGAGTAGTATTCCTAAGATAATACCAAAATTACTTATAACTTCAATAACAATATTATGAGAATAACTTCCTTCAAGTAAAACTCTATCACCTGCTATTCCGATTCCTAATATAGGATTTTTAGCAATTGCCTCAATAATTAAATCTGTTATTACCTCTTTTGTCAAAGTCATCACAAAAGTGAGCTATCATTAACACATCTTTAGCCATTATTATTCTCCTTATTTATCATGATAAATAACTTATAAATTATTTATAATTTACTTTACTTCCCTTAAACGGTTCCATGGTCACTGACGTTTCTGAACTGATTCCTTCTCTTTTCAGCACCTTTTTTATCGTCATGAAAATGATTTTACAATCCAGTATAAAACTTATATGATCTACATACTCAACATCATAATCAAATTTTTCTTCCCAGCTGATGGCATTCCGGCCATTTACCTGGGCCCAGCCGGATAAGCCAGGTCTTACTTCATGCCGGCGTTTTTGGTGTTCGTTATACAAGGGTAAGTACTGCACCAGTAAAGGTCTGGGACCTACAAAACTCATATCTCCTTTTAGAATATTAAATAGTTCCGGAAGTTCGTCTAAGGAAGTTGACCTTAAGAACTTACCAAATTTAGTTAACCGGATTTCATCTGGGAGTAATTCACCTTTTTCATCCTTTTCGTCAGTCATGGTTCTAAATTTATACAAAGTAAATATTTTTTCATTTAAACCAGGTCTTTTTTGTTTAAAGATTACTGGACTGCCCAGTTTAATCCTTACCAGTACAGCGATAAGTATTAAAAAAGGGCTGAAAACGATAAGGGCAAAAAGAGCAAGGATAAAATCCAAAGGCCTTTTTAAATATTTGCTGTAAAGTATGCTCTTCCCGGGCAGTTGGGATAAGCCTTGTTGTTTTTCATCCTTAGTACGCATTAATTCCACAACCCTTTTATAATATCACAAACACGTTTTAAATCTTCATCGGTCATTTTTGTATCACTTGGAAGGCATACGCCATTATTGAATATATCCTCAGAAACTCCTTCACCGATAAAATCATATTTTTCATAGAAAGGCTGCATATGCATCGGTTTCCATATAGGTCTGGATTCAATATTTTCGGCTTCCAAAGCTTCTATAACGTTTATAGGTCTGACTTTACCTCTTAAAATAATACAGCTTAGCCAAAAGTTTGGCTGATTCCACTCATTTACTGGCATCATTTCCAAACCTTCAAGGTGTTCAAGTTCTCTTTTATAAAACTCAAAAATATATTTTTTCTTTTCTACCCTTTTATCAAGTACTTTTAGCTGGCCTCTTCCTATGCCTGCTACCACATTACTCATACGATAATTGTAACCCAATTCACTGTGTTGATAATGTCTTGCCGGATCTCTGGCCTGTGTAGCCCAAAATCTCACTTTTGCTATTCTTTCTTCATTGTTGCTGACCAACATACCACCACCAGAAGTGGTAATAATTTTATTACCGTTAAAGGAATAAATTCCGTAATCACCAAAGGTCCCTGTATATTTGCCCTTATACAAGGTTCCTAATGATTCTGCCGCATCTTCTATAAGCATAGCATGATGCTTTTTACACAAACTTATTATTTCATCCAGATTTGCAGCAAGACCGTAAAGATGAACAACTACAACGGCCTTTGCATTCGGATATTTTTCAAAGGCTTCTTCTAATTTTTTGGGGTCCATATTCCATGTTTCATAGTCACTGTCTATGAACACTGGTGTAGCATTTTGATAAATAATGGGATTGGCTGAGGCAGAAAAAGTTAAATCCTGACAAAGGACAATATCTCCTTCGCCCACTCCTGCCGCCTTTAAAGCCATATGGATAGCTGCTGTTCCTGAAGATAACGCTGCTGCAGCTTTGATTCCAACCTTTGCTGCCAATTCTTTTTCAAATTCATCGACGTTTTTACCAAGAGGGGCTATCGAATTGGTATCGAATGCTTCTTGTATATATGCTTTTTCATAGCCTTCATCACTCATATGAGGCGATGAAAGATAGATCCTTTTTGCCATCTTAATTCTCCTTTACATTAGCTCGTTTTAAGCTGTTAAATGAACGCTCACTTAATCTTTAAAATAATTGATTTGTTTTTTTACAGATTCCTCTATAGTAAACAAGTCCAAGACTCTTTTTCTTCCATTTTTTCCTTTAGCCTTTGCTTCCAGAGGATTTTTCAGTAAATACTCCAGTGCTTTTACTAAGCTGTTAACATCAGCCTTTGGAACCAAAATACCACAAGTTCCATCAACTTCTTCTCTGCAGCCTCTGATATCCGTAGCCACCACTGGCAGTTCCATGGCCATAGCCTCCAGCAAGGATACTGGCATGCCTTCACGATAAGAAGGAAGGACAAAAATATCCATGATACTTAATAGTTCTGGAATATCTTCCCTATGACCAGGCATAATGATATCTTGTTCTAATTTATTGTCTGCAATATACGCTTTTATTTGCTTCAGGGTATTTTCGTCTCTTTCACCCAACTCTGCAGAACCCACCAGCAGAAGCTGACAGGGAATCGCTTTTCTTACTTTAACAAAAGCTTCTACCAGTTCCAAAACCCCTTTTTCTCTTATCATTCGCCCGACAAAACCAATCAAGGGCTTTTTTTGTATCTTTAATTCCTGACGCAGACGATTTTTAATGTCCTCATTAAAGCGCTCAGGATTAAAGACATTGATGTCAACACCAACACTGTTAATATTGATTATTTTATCAGCAGTTTTTATTTTGTTTTCTAATAAATAATCCTTGTCTTCCTGATTAACTGTAAAAATGATATCCGTGCAATACTTGCACATGAATTTTTCAATTTGGGTAAAAGGAAACTTCATGTATAAGCCATGAATGGTATATATGATTTTTGGTACACCCGTCATTTTTGCTGCCAGTCTTGTCAATATTGAAGCAATAGGCGTATGAGTATGAATGATATCAGGCTTTTCTTTTTTAAATAAGGAAATTAACTTTAGAAAAGCTTTAATATTGGCTATAGGAGAAAGATTTCTGGGCATATGAACATTGTGAACCTTAAAACCTTCTTTTCCCAAACTCTCCGTATAGCCCACATTTTGTGCAGCCACATGGACTTCAAAGCCCGATTTTTTTAGTTCTTTCATCAAAGGCAGAACAAATTTATATATGGTAATATCAACTGCTGCTATTTCGATGATTTTTTTCATAATGCATTACCTACTTTATTTTATATTTTTTGCAGCTGAATCTTTTATTTATTAAAATTTTTTTGTTCATCTTTTGAACATTTAATTGTATTTTAAACTTCCATTTTTTTGTTGTCAATATTTTTCTGATTTTTTATAAAACTATCCATCACTGGCGGTTTTTAAAAAAAATCTTATCGGCATTAAAATTATATATTTTATTGATGAAACGTTGTAACTGAGGTAATCTTTCTATGATTAAAAATAATATCATCATCAGAAGGCAGCCAATTAAAGCACCTTTTCCATCTCTTATAACATCTTGCAGTTGGGCTGATCTGCCTGGTACAAAATACTGATGAATTTCATCACTAATGGCAAAGAGGATAGTCAATAACCAGGAAATTACTCCTGATTCCAAAGCTTTCCCGGCATAGCCATATATAGAAGCATATATAAGCATTGCCAGACTGGCAAATAATATAATATGAGCAGCTTTTCTGATTTTTCTTTGCACAACCATGGCCTGCATATTGCTTGTATCTAAAGCTTCTTCTTCATCCATGATTTTTGCTTTATCCAGGAACCAGGCTGAATCTTGTATAGAAAGGTCTCCTGGTCTGGATGAAAATATAAAAATGACAGTCATTAATAAAAAAGTCAAAATCCAAAAGATTTTTCTTGCTAACATATAAACCTCCGTTAAAGTTCTTTTGCTGGCACACCTACAACTATTTTTCCTTCTTTTACAGAATGAACTACAACTGCTCCAGCTCCAATGACTGCATTTTTTTCTATGGTTAAGCCTTGTTTTACAAAAGCTTTACTGCCTATTTCTACCCCTTCTTCTACTGTAACATTACCAGATATATTGACACTCCAATATAAAGTAGAAAAAGCTCCAATCCTCGAATCATGACCTATACCAGATTGGGGATTAATATGCACATAGTCCCCTATTATAATATTGGTTGTCAGGGTGCAATATGGACTGATTAATACCCCTTTTCCTATTTTAACCTGAGGAGAGACATAGGAAGCAGGATGTATGATATTAACTGATTGAATCTTGTAATCCTCCATTTTTTGAACAAGTCTTCTTTTAATTTCTGGCTTAGCCACTGCACAAAAGCCATAGATGGGTTCAACAGAATTCAATTGATCTTTTAGCTCATTAAAATCTCCCAAAACAGGTACATTATCAAAGCATATATTTTTTTTATCAGGATCACTGTCTATAAAACCCAGCAACTCAAAGCTTGGCTTTATCTGATTAATGTCTTTTACATATTGTGCAACTTCTCTTCCTAACCCACCAGCACCTATGATTAATAATTTTTTCATAAAATCACCTGCATTAATTGATAAATTATATTACAGATAAGATATTAATATATGGAATTTCTTTTTCTTTTAACTTTTCTTCTTCCTCTTCATTCCATATTAATAAAATGTATTTTTCTTCTCTAAGGATAGCATCAAAATCATCAATGAGCTCATATTCTATTTCCAGCGTTCCAATAATATCCGATACAGCCATTCGTAATATATTATAGACCTCATCCTGATTACCGTACAGATATATCTTCTTAATTCCTTTATCTTTTTGCTTTTCAATAATCACTTTGACAGCAGCCTGAATACGGACAATGTTTTCATAAGTCTTTACGATATATCGATAAGTTTTTGCAGTTTTTTCTTTTATACCTTCAGGTGTTAATATGTACTTTAATGTTCTGGCATTTAACCTTTCGATTTTAACCAGACCCGTTTTTATCATTTTTTTAAGCAATAAATTAACAGCACCTAAAGACAGACCAGTTTTTTCTGCTATTTCCCGCTGAGTAATATACTCATTTTCCTGAATATGGGTCAGGATTTCTAATTCTTTTTCCATGTATACCGCTCCTTGTTCATGGTTTGAACATTCTTATTGTACTTTACCTGAATGCCTTTGTCAATGAATATTCCCTTTAACTCATCCACTGGACAAATTTTTCATATTAAAAAGGCCTTCCTGATAGATTTACTTATTTTTCCATCTGGAAGGCTTAATGTTTTTATTTTTAGTATATTTTTTTTACTTCTGTTCCGGGATAATAATGTTTAAGAA
Organism: Candidatus Epulonipiscium sp.; assembly: GCA_012521395.1. GTDB lineage: Bacteria > Bacillota > Clostridia > Lachnospirales > Defluviitaleaceae > JAAYML01. Next base: position 9,275 of record JAAYML010000124.1, read on the forward strand.
TTTCTTTATAGTTATACCCCTTATCCACCATGCCTTTTACACCATTTTGGCTCATACCAACCCCATGACCATTGCCTCCGCCATAAAAAGTATAGCCCATGAGTTTGCCATCTTTATCTTCTATAGGTTCAATCACAAAAAAGGCACTGGGCATAATGCTGTAATTGGACATTTTGTTTCCGTTATGCAAATAGATGATAATATTATCCCTGCCTTTTATATACTGTTTGGGCTGAAGAAGAAAACGAACATTATATTCTGTGACGACCTTTATAGTTGCCTCAGAACCTATCAAAACCATTTCCATAATGTTGCCACCCTCGCCCCTTTTTATAATATCGATTTTTTTAAGCTGGCCAATACTTTCTATGGGACGGCTTCTAAAAATATTATTTTCATCTAAGGTTTTTATCAGTTTTGGATTGGCTTCGTACCTGCTTTTTAAATTTGCATTGATAGAAGCAGATAATTCTTCCAGGCTCATACTGACTTGCCATCTGAACCAGCCAAATTCCTTATCAAAAGCATCAATGTCTTTTGATTTTAAAAAGCTTTTAATGTTTTCTTCTTTCCTTAAATCTCCAAAATCTTTTCCTTCAAATTGTTTTTTGGCAGTCAGATAAGGTGGTGTATAACTCGGAAAAGATTTATCCACAGAATCTGCCCAGACTTCTCCTGAATTGGCTGTATAACCACAGGAAGTGGAAAAAAAGTTGGCACTGACAACGTTACCTTCATAAAATAAGGCCTCATTTTGAGTGGCTTTTATGGCTTGTATGGAAATATCGTTTTCGGGAACATTATTATAAACTTGACAGGAGACTGAATCATCTACATTGCCCCCATAAGCATGAAAGCGGTTGGAATAAAACTGGCTATAAGCATAACTTCTTGCTGTAACTGCCTGAACTTTAGCCGCTTCAAGACCATAAGAAGAAGGCATTTCACTTGGAATAACGCTATATAAATATTCTTCCAGAGAAAGCTCATTGATGATGCTATAGTTGCCTCCCGACAGTTTTACTATATCTATTGTTCCTCTGTATTGCGGATTGTCTCCATTTCTTTGAATGGATAAAATTTTTATTTTATTATCTGGAGAATGGGTAATAATTCTAACTCTGGGCGTAGAATCGGATAATTTAGCTTCAACAGATTTAATATCAAAGACCTCACCTGGTTTAAAGTTTATTTCTTCTCCCCCTATACAGACTTTAAAGCTATCCTCGGAACTAATCCTGACATCAGAATGAGTTAAGCCAGAAAAGTTCGTCTTATGTAAGACGACCCGCATCTTTTGAGGAACTGCTTTTTTATCAATTAGGGCAGCAGCGATTTTATCGCCTTTCATAATAAATCTTGCGATATCTTCTCCAACAATTAAATTGCTTAAACTGCTCCATTGAACCTTATTTGCAGAAATATTATATAGTTTATAATCGTTTGTCAGAGGAATATTGCCTAAGTCTTCTATTTCTATCGTGCTGGAATCTGCTCTTAAAACCTTTCCTCTTATTTCTTTTTCAAAGGTTTCAAGATTGGTAATTTTTCCTGTTTGGATTTTTATATCTGCAATTTTTTCTTTTGCCATGGAAAAATCTTTAATTGCTTGATAAGTCCTGTTGACGCCCCCTACAAATATAGAAACTTCTTTATTGTTACAATCTGTTATGTAGACATTACTGATTTTTGGGGCATCGCTTTCTATACCTAAAAAAGCAAAGATTTCATTGTCTTTTAATAAAACTTTTATTTGCTTGTCAATACAAGAATCCATAGAAAAGCCTGAAAAACTATAAATGCCCTTGTCAGTTCCCATCTGCCATGCTTTTACTTCTGTACTATTGGCAGGAGTAGCCACAACAACCAAATCCCTTTCTTTAATACCATAAGCTTCTTCTATACTTTTTTCTTCAGCCAGTTTTGCAATTAATTTCAGATAAATATTCAACCAGTCTTTATAAGTAATGTACCTTTTGCTTTCTTCCTGGGATAAGTTCATTTTGATTTTGTATTTGCCTTTTCCTAGCCTTTCTAAAAGCGTTTGAGCATTGGCATAAGTTAAAGGTTCTAGGGGTTCAAAGGTATCACCTTTTCCATTCATAAAGCCTTGAACAGTGACAGCATTAATATAAATATCATACCAGTCCCCGGGTTGGACATCTTTATATTTGATTTCCCTGTCCATACTTTTTATATCTCCAATATCGTTATAGGTCAAAGCAATCATTTTAGCTGCCAAAGCTCTTGAAACCGTCATATCTCTGCCTGTCTCCAAAGAATAACGATCTTTGCTTTCTGTGCTGGGAATACGATTGTTTTCTTCATCAATTGTTTTATTTTTATTTTTTTGATTGAAATTTAAACAAGAAGTAAGCAGTAAAATAGCAACCAAAAGCATCAACAGGCAATTAGACTTCTTTTTTTTGATTGTCATCTGTATTGACCCCCTTATATAATGAAAGCAGAACTACTATTTTTATAGTAATACAACTGACATTTTTTGTAAATACCTCGCCCTGTCGCAAAAAAAGACAAAAAAACTTATAATTCTACAGATTAGCAATTTATTTATTTGTAAAAACAATGTATAATATAGATAAGGAGAATTTTAGTAAGGGGGGGGAGAGCAATATGTCAAAGGTCATTTTTTCAAATGATTATATTAAATTAATCGAAGAAGATGATGGATTTTATATAGAGTCTTATAAAAAAGGTTACACATTAGAAGAGTTTAATCAAATATTATCAGACTTCCCGCAAATCCGGATTACCAATTTTGTTGTCTTAAGAAATACCATCCTCAATGCACCAAAGTTTCAGACAAAATTTGCTGAAAAAAGAGAGCGGGTCGAAATTACCGTTACCAAAGACCATTTAAAAGCATTTGCTACTTTATATATTCCAGCATCTGAATTAACGGAAGAAAACAGAGAAAAAATAGCCCTCGAAATCTTAGAAGCCTTACAGGACAAAGGCATTGTTTATGGTATTATCCAGGACGCCCTGTTAAAAGAATTTAAGCCCAAAATAAGATTTCTTATTGCTCAGGGAAAACTTCCTGTTGAAGGGAAACCTTCCGTTATTAAAATGTATGAAATTCAGGAACCACAACCTAAAATTACTGAAGACGGCAAGGTAAACCATTATGAGCTCAACTTAATTAATAAAGTTGAGAGAGGCGGTTGGCTTGGTGAAAGAATTGATGCTACACCAGGAGAACCGGGAAAATCTGTTTTTGGTGAAGAAATTCCTGCAAAACCGGGGAAACAGCTTCCTCTGCTCTATGACAGAAATTCAGTAGAAGAAGTCTATGATAAAGAAAAAGGCATAACAACACTCATTGCAAAAAAATCCGGTGCCGTATTTTATAAAGACGATGTCATCTATGTGTACGATTACTTAGAAATTGAAGGTGACGTATCCTTTGAAACAGGAAATATTAATTTTGATGGTTTTGTTAATATCAAGGGAACCATTGAAGATAATTTTTCGGTTGAAGCAAAACATGATATTGAAGTCCTGGGTTCTATGGGTATTGGCGGTATCAATAAAATTTACAGCAAAGACGGCTGCATCTATATCCGCGGCGGCATTGCCGGTAAAAATAAAGCCCGTATCTATTGCAAGCAAAACCTATATACCAAGTTTGCCTCCGACTGTATTATAGAATGTGAAGGAACCGTTTATATCGGCTTTTATGCAATCAATTGCTATATAAAAGCAAAACAAGTCATCTTTGAGTCTAAAAACAGCAGAATTATTGGCGGAAGAATTGACGCTGAAATAAAAGTTGTTGCCAATGAAGTCGGAAACCGTACAGAAATACCAACTTATATCCATGTTAAAGGCTTTAACCGTAAAAAATTTAAAGATACTTTTGATCAAATCAATGATTCTATAAAAGAGATTAATGAAGATTTAGCCCAGTTAAAACACCGGGCTGCTATATACAGAGGCAGCGGCAACCTCTCAGAAAAACATCAATATGAATTTAAAAGAATTTTAAAAGATATCTCCAATCTAAGAGAAGAATTAAAAAGATTACAGGCAGAAAGAAAAAACTATTTATCTTACCTGCGTACTAAAGGTGAAGGTGAGATAACCATTTATGGTATAGTTCATGGCAATACGACTTTTGAAATAAAAAATATTCAAAAGAGATTTATGGATCAAACCAGAGGACCTATTACATATTACGTCCTTGAAAACGAATTAAAATCCAGTTAGAAATCCGGGCGCTAAGAAGGGAGGATAGATATGAGCTATGATGATGTACTAAAGAAAATTAAAGATGACAAACAAAAAGCAAATATTACAAGTAAATTATATCGCTATACAGGTTTAATCCATGCTATAGAATTTTTTTCACAAAAATTTAGCATTGATCAAATTTTAGAATTTGCTTATGACTTTGTGAACGAACTGATTCTTGTAGATCAGATTGCTATTTTTTATAAAGAAAAAAATCAATATACTTTACTTAAATCAAAAGGCTATAATATCCATCAATATTCAACGGAATATACGCCTAAATATGATGAAATTGCTTTGTTTCATGGTCATATCTTAAATAGTCATGCTTTAGAGGAGTATCTTCCCTCAAAAGTTCTGACAGACTTTCCATCAAAATTAGCTATTCCTCTGATTATAGAAAGTGAATTATATGGATTTATCTTAACCAACCGTTTTGAAGATAAGCCAGCCTTTGACGAAGAAGATTCCATTGTTGCAGAAGCCCTGATGCAGCTTTTTAATACCTCTTTAAATAATTATAAGAGCTATCAGAGTCTGCAAACTGCAAAAATGGAATTGGATGAAAAAGTCTTTAATCTTTTTGCGATTAATCAGTCCTCTAAGGTACTTCTTAGCGAATTGGATTTAACGGTGCTTTATAATCTTTCTATTGATGTTTTTGCAGAACTGACTCAAAGTTCTATTACTTCTTTCTTTTTATATGATGAAAAGGGAGAAAATTATGTTCTAAGAGGAATGAGGGATACTTTTAATCCTTCTAACCAACTTACAATGTCTGTCTACTTAAAAAATGATGCCCTCTTTGATTATTCAAAATCAATTTTAGATATGAGTATTCAGGAAGACTATCAATTATTTATGGATTCTTTCCAAAACAGTAAAGCGGTTATTAAAAATTTAAGACCTCTCTACATTGTCCTTTTAATAAAAAATAAGGTGCTTTTAGGTTTTGTAACCCTTGGTAAGAAAGTAACAGACAAGCCCTATAACAAAGGCATTTTTGAACTCATTGAAAGCCTTGCTTCTTCAACTTATATTGCTGTTTCTAACGCCAAATACTTTAAAGAAACCAATGAGCAGAAATTGCTCCTTCAAAAGAAGTTTAACAGACTGGTTTCTTTAAATAATTTAATGAAAAATATCAATAGTGCGGCAACCACCGAAGAACTGGCTAATTTGACTTTAAGCACCCTGAATATTTCTTTTGGTATAAAATCCGGTATTTTTGCCCTATACGATAATGAAAAATTTGAAGTTATAAAGTCATTAAATCTTGAAAACTGTCCTGCTTCTTTCAAACTGTCTGATAAGTTCTCTTGTCTGAAAGAAGGAGATTATTTCATTATTAACAGTAACGAAAAAATCCCTCAGCTGCTTGATAAAGAATTTGCTGAATCTATAAAAAACGGGGCTGGTGCCTTATTTGTTCCTATATGTATAGAAGATGCCGAAACGAAATTACTGGGACTTATATGTGTTTTTGAACTGTCCAATGCCATACTTTCAGATCAGGAAAGCTTACTTACCGTCGACACCATTGCAAATCATATTGCACCCGTATTGTATCATCTGTTACGAATTAAAAACCAGGCTGAACTGTTGACCCCAAACCATGAAAAAATCTTTTTAAATGCATTAGAAAAACACATCCAGGAAGCCGAGGATCTATTCTTAGATTTGACCCTTATACATATCCATAATCCTGATTTTTCTTTTGAAGCCATCGATGTACCAAAAGATATTAAAGACAACTATAAAGATATTTATTTCCTTACAAAAAGTGATGTGTTTGTCGTTGCTTTTGAAAAAGCTGATGAAAAAACCATAAGGGACTTAGTAGATGAAAAATACCTTCTATCTTTCTACCGCTATAAAAAAGACTTTTCATCCCTGGAAGAATTTATGAATTTATTTAAATAATCCTCTTCCTCTTATCCCTCTTTATAAAGCAAAAAGAAAAACCTGCACATACGTGCAGGTTTTTCTTTGATACTTGTTACCCAAAATGCCGTTTCCCTGATTTTTGACGCCCTAGCTCATGCCAGGTGGGTGTCCTCACTGGAACCTCTGCCTTCCTCTGTCCCAAAGGGAAAAAAATGAGGCCTGACATTAACTCCAGGATATAGAACTCCCATATTAACGGTGTAGGTTCAAAATACCAGGTTTTCGGTCATCCCAGGAAACAAATGTGATTATGGTTAACTTTATTATATCATATTTATAACAAAAATCAAGTAGCTAAAATATGTATTTTAGTAATAATTTGTATTTTTTATTACCCTTTTATATCAGTTCTTCAATGGTCAAATCTTTTTCCATGCTTAAGTCCACCAAAACATTATCGATAGAAACAATCGGTCTTGAAAGGTTATTTTGATTGATAAATACAATTTGCCCTTCTTCACCTGAAGAAAGCCTTACCCAGCAATCTAAATAGTTATAAGCAATATTTTTCAGAAAAATAAGCAAATACTTTGTATCTAACTTTCCATAGCATTCCTGTTCAAAAGTTTGAATCACCTTAAAGGGGCAAAATCTATCTCTGTAAGATCTGTTAGAAGTCATGGCATCATAAATATCGGCTATGGCTACAATTTTTGCAAAATCGTTAATTTGATTACCTTTTGCACCTGTCGGATAACCCGAGCCGTCATATTTTTCATGGTGCATTAAAACAGCCAGTTTAATATCCTTGTGCATATCCGTTTTTTCTATCATCCGATAGCCATAAACCGGATGTTTTTTTACTTCTTCAAATTCTTCAGGGGTAAGCTTCCCAGGTTTATTCAATATATTGGGATCAACTTTAATTTTTCCGATATCATGAATCAGACCTGCAACTGTAATATTTTTTAATTTTTCACTGTCAAAACCAAGCCACTGACCGAAAATATTGCAAAGTAAAGACACATTAACAGAATGGGTATAAGTATGTTCATCAGAGACTTTCAGATTATGCATAAAAGCTAAAATATCACTTTTGGTCTGTACTTCTGATACGATTTCCTGGCTTAAGGAAAAAAGATCCGTAATACTTACATTTTTCCCTTCCCCTATAGTGGTCAGGTAATCTTGAAGTGTATTAACATTTTTTATGTAAGAAGACTTAAAAGCTTTAAACTCATGAACTTTTCTAATGCTTTTGCTTTCTACTTCAACCTTCGCCTTAACATAATCAATATTGACATCTTCATAAATTAAAACAAAATCTATTTCGTACATTCTGATTTTTGCAATACTCTTGTCGTCAAGCCTGGTTCCTTCACTAAAAAGTCTTAAACCAACCGAATTAAAAACATCCTCTGCCAGTACCATCCCGGGCTTTAATTCCTCGGTAGATATTGTCTGGGCTACCCTATCCGACATTTTTATCCCTCACTTTACTCTCCAGCAATTGGATTTTTCTTAAATAAAACGGTTAATTGTAAAAGAATCACGCCAAAGATAATAAAAATATCAGCAATATTAAAAATGGGGGATTTTTTAATCTTAAAGGCAAAAAAATCTACCACATATCCCTTTTTGCTTCTATCAATGATATTTCCTATTCCACCTCCTATGATAAAACTTAAACTCAGTTTTGTCAAAAAAAAGGCATTATTTTTTATTGCTTTCAATAAATAAAAAAGGAGTAAGGACATAGCAATGACAGAAGAACCATTAACAAATTTAGGATATTTCTCAAACAAATTTAAAGCAGCCCCCTGGTTCTTGCAAAGGGTTAAATAAATCTTATTTTTTAATGTCGGCCTCCAGTCACTTAACTTTAACTTTTTCTCTGCCCAGGCTTTGCTGACTTGATCTATAAGAACAATAACAAGTATCACAACAATAAATAACATCCTATCTAACCTTTCTTCAACCTTTTTAATCTAAAGAATTCTTCCCTTTCTTTTTCTTCTAATACTTCTTCAATATATTTAACTTGTGCTTCATATTTTGGTATTTGAATGTTATCTAAGGCATTGGCACGTTTTGTTGTTTTTTCAATTTCTTTTGCCAATTTATATATAGAATTTTCCACTTCCGCCAACTCATAAATTAAATATTTTATTTCCTGAAACTCCATCACAGCAATATCCAGAGCAGAATTGGTCCTGTGAAAGGCATAGCTCGGTTTGAGTTCCTTTTTTTCATAAATAATAGAAGGAATATCAACACCCATGACGCTTTTTACTAAAATTTCAAATTCTTCATCCCTGGGAATCGAGTAAGCAATTTCATGAACGTTTTGGATACCTAAGGTAATGTTAGCTACCATTAAGGCTTGATAAGCTTTTGCAAATGCCTTATCCATTTTATCGTGTAAATCTTTAGCCTTATCAATAAGAGCCATGATTTCCCGTATTAATACATTTCTTTTTTTATCTAAAAGTTCAAAGCCCTTTTGGGAAAGCGCCAGGGCATTTTTCGCTTTAATCAGATTGGCCTTAGTCGGTGCTACATTTACAGCCATCAAATCACCTTCTGTAATATTTTTGGGCTATTTTCGGATCAACTCTGTCTAACTCTTCTATTGGGAGGATGGAAAGCAATTTCCAGGCCAAATCAAGGGTACCCTCTATAGAACGGTTTTCATCCTTTCTCTGGCTTAGGAATTCCTCTTCAAATTTCCGGCCAAATTCCAAATACTTTCTATCAATTTCCGACAAATCTTCTTCACCAATAATCTGGGCCAAATCTCTTATTTCTTGTACTTTAGAATAAGAGGAAAAAATCTGATTGGCTACATCGGCATGATCTTCTCTTGTATACTTTTCCCCAATACCATCTTTCATCAATCTTGAAAGTGAAGGTAAAACAGCAACTGGCGGATAAATATTTCTCTGATATAATTCTCTTCCCAGCACAATTTGTCCTTCTGTAATAAAACCTGTTAAGTCTGGAATCGGATGGGTAATATCGTCATTGGGCATCGTCAATATAGGTAAAAGGGTAATGGATCCACCTTTCCCATTAATTTGACCTGCTCTTTCATAAATACCTGCTAAATCACTATACATATATCCGGGATAACCTTTTCTGCTAGGCACTTCTTCCCTGGCTGCAGACATTTCTCTTAAAGCCTCACAATAACTGGTCATGTCCGTTAATATAGCAAGAATATGCATGTTATGTTCAAAGGCAAGATATTCTGCTGCCGTCAGGGCACATCTGGGGGTAGAAATCCTTTCAATGATGGGGTCATCAGCCAGGTTTAAAAACATAACCACTCTTTCTAATACCCCGGATTCTTTAAAGCTCTTTATAAAATAATCAGCATCATCGTGCTTTACACCCATTGCCCCAAAGACAATGGCAAAATTTCCGCCTTCACTTCCTCGTATTTTGGCTTGTTTAACAATCTGAACGGCTAATTCATTATGAGGAAGCCCATTCCCTGAAAATATCGGCAATTTTTGTCCTCTTATTAAGGTCATAAGCGCATCAATCGCTGAAATTCCTGTATTAATATAGTCCCTTGGATAAACCCTGGCTACAGGATTCATTGGCCTTCCATTAATATTGTATTTTTCTTTTGAAAGAATTGGCGAATTAAAATCAATAGGCTCTCCAATACCGTTAAAGGTCCTGCCTAAAATTTCTTTGGACAAAGGGATTTTAAGAGGATTACCTGTAAATCTAACCCTGACATTTCTTGTGGAAAGGCCTGAAGTTCCTTCAAAAACTTCGGCAACCACCTTATCTTTTTCGATTCTTACAACTTTGCCTTTTCTTAAAGTCTTATCATCCACCAGAATGTCTATGATTTCTCCATAAGAAACGCCATCTATATTTGAAAGTATAATTAGAGGACCATCTATTTTATCTATCTGAAGAATTTCTTTCCTCACGACATCACATCCTATTTTAAGTTATCCTTATACTTTTCTTCTAGTTCATCAAAATATAAATCAATGTCATCATTCACTTTATCAATCAATTCAATTTTGTCATTTTCAACGGTATATTTAATCTTTATAATTTCATCAAAAAGTTTTTCATCTTTTATCTGTGATATAGGAATACCAAGTTTTATACATTTATATGCCCTTTCGTATAAATGGTAGATTGTTTTTACCATTTTATATTGCTTTTCTAAGCTGACAAAAGAGTCTGTCTTATGCAAGGCATTTTGTTGTAAAAAGCCATTTTTTATGACTCTGGCAATTTCTAAAATAAGCCTTTGGTCATTAGGCAAGACATCTTCTCCTACCAATTGAACAATTTCCATCAGTTTCTTTTCTTCCTGCAAAATGCTAAGCAGTTTCGCCCGTAAGTCTAAAAGATCTTCCCCGACATTTTCTTTATACCAGTCAGAAAGCATATCGACATAAGCACTATAGCTGATTAAATAATTAATGGCCGGATAGTGTCTTGCATAGGCCAAAGCTCTGTCCAGAGCTAAAAAAGCACTGACAAAGCGTTTGGTGCTTTCCGTAACGGGTTCGGAAAAGTCCCCTCCAGGAGGGGATACTGCTCCAATAATGGTAATCGAACCTGTCTCACCATTAAGAGATTCTGCAACACCAGCTCTTTCATAAAACTCGGCTAATCTGGAAGGCAGATATGCCGGGTAACCTTCTTCTGCCGGCATTTCTTCAAGTCTTCCTGAAATTTCTCTAAGAGCTTCCGCCCATCTGGAAGTTGAATCTGCCATAATGGCCACATCATAACCCATATCCCTATAGTACTCTGCCATGGTTATGCCAGTATAAATACTTGCTTCCCTGGCTGCAACAGGCATATTGGAAGTATTGGCAATTAATATGGTTCTTTCCATAATCGGTCTTTGAGTTCTTGGATCAATTAGCCTTGGGAATTCTTCCAGAACATTGGTCATTTCATTTCCACGTTCTCCGCAGCCTATATAAACAATAATATCTGCATTGGACCATTTAGCAAGCTGGTGCTGGATAACGGTTTTCCCTGTACCAAAGCCGCCTGGAACCGCTGCTGCTCCCCCTTTTGCAATGGGGAAAAAAATATCAAGAACTCTTTGACCAGTGACTAATAATTCTTCAATGGCTCTTCTTTTGGATACTGGTCTGGGAGTTCTGACAGGCCATTCTTGAATCATATTGAGCTCATGAACTGTTCCCGTCTTGTCTTCAAGTTTTATCAATACTTCCCTTATGGGATAGTGTCCATTTTCTTTTTTAAAAATGACTTTCCCTTCAATCCCTGGAGGAACCATGAGTTTATGGGTAATAACAGACGTTTCAGGAACATGGGCAAAAACTTGCCCTTGTTTTAAATATTGCCCTTCTTCGACTAAGATATGAACTTCCCACTTCTTTTCTTCATCTAAAGAAAGAAGCCCAATGCCTTCGGGAATAAAATCAGGAGAAATTTCATCGATTCTTTTTAAAGGTCTTTGAATCCCATCAAAAATATTCCCAATCATGCCAGGGGCCAGTTTTACAGAAAGCGGGCTGCCAGTAGACTTTACGGTTTCACCAGGCTTTAAGCCTTCTGTCTCTTCATAAACTTGTATGGTGGCCTCATCATTTTCTATAGAAATCACTTCACCAATAAGGCGTTGCTGACCTATAGTCACCATTTCCCTAACCTTAAAAAGAGACATGTTTTCTGCCTTTACAACTGGGCCATTAATAAAGGTTACAATTCCTTCTTTATGCATCAATACCATCACCAGCTTTTTTTAATTCTTCATCTAATTTCTTCATAATAAACTCTTTTTTATCTTCTATTAATGCCATAATACTTGCATTATAACATATGGCTGCTCCTTCATCGGATACCATCATCCCTCCGATAATCTCCTCAGGGGCATCCTGATAAGTTATATTGGCTGGCAAAAGTCCTTTTTTCTTTGCCAGCTCTTCAATAAGAACCTGAAATCTTTGCCGGTCCTGCTTTGTTAAGCTAATCGCTATGCTTTTTGCATTTTTTAACTTATCCAGTACAGTTTCCAGGGTCTTTATAAAAAATGCTTCATACGCCTTCGTCTTTGTAAATTCTTTTGCTTTTTTAATCTGTTCATCAATTAAACAGTCAAAGCATTCCTGCTTTTTTATAAGTATGTTTTGCTTAACTTCTAAATTTGCTTTACTGATCATTTCATTTTTCTTTTGACTGATTTTATTTTCCATATTCCGATGGATACTTGTGACTCTTTTTTCTAATTCTCTTTTATAGCTTTCTATATAAGTCCTGTTTTCTTCTTCTATTTGTTTTAATTCTTTTTCATTCTTTTCAATAACATCTTGATAAAGCCATTCTGAAAAAAGATTTAATTTTTCTTTTATGGTTACCATTTTTGCACCTCACTTACCAACGCCAATGGCTTCATTAATATAATCCAGTAAGTTTTCTTTCTTTCTGAAGCCATGACGGTCAGGTATTTCAACAATAAGAGGGTATCTTCTTTTCATCTTTAATTCCATTAACTCTTCTCTGGCCATTTCCATGATTAATTCGGTTACAATCAAGATACCTGTTTCCTGATCTTGAAGAACCTTATCAATTTCTCTTAAAACCTCTTCTTTTTCACTGACAACAATACCCTTAATGCCTGCCAACTGCAGGCCAACTAAAGTATCTTTATTATCACTAATTAAATATGACTTCATATTATAACCTTCCTAAAATCATAATGGATATGATAAGACCATAAATTGCAATACCTTCTGCCAATCCAACAAAAATAAGCGTTTTACCCAAGATTTTGGGATCTTCAGAAACTGCACCTAAAGCAGAAGATCCAACCGCACCTACTGCATAACCAGCACCAATGGTTGCAAGACCTGTACTAAGGGCTGCTGCAATAAATCCTATGCCTGAGCCTGACGCTGTTTCTGCAGCAGCTGTTTCTGCCGCCATAGCCATATCGGGAATAAGCGTCAAAATGGCTCCAAGGATGGTTACAATAAAAGAGCTTATGCTAAGACCTAAACTTTTCTTAAGACCTGATTTAGAAACTTTAATTCTCTTAAATAAACCTGCCAAACCTGAAGCAATTGTTAAACATGCAATGATAACAGCAATGATTAAAAATATCCTCATAATATTCCTCCTCTTATTTATTAC
>JAAYML010000125.1 GCA_012521395.1 Candidatus Epulonipiscium sp.
ATTTGACAAACTAAAATATATAACTTCAATACATAAAAGAACCGCTTAAGGTTCTTTTTTTATTGACTGCTGATTCCTAATTTATAAATAAATACAGTCCATCCTTTGAATAATAAAATAAATACGGCATAAAATAGCTATGATAAATATACAATCCAACTAAAGAGGAGGCATATGATGGACTACCATGAACCTATAGAATTACTGGACAAAAGAGCAAGGGATATTGCCAGAATGCTTCATAGTTTAAAAGAAGAAGTTGAAGCAGTAAACTGGTATCACCAGAGAGTTTCTGCTTCTGACAATCCTGAAGTTAAAGAAATACTTGCACATAACCGGGACGAAGAAATCGAACATGCCGTCATGGCAATAGAATGGCTAAGAAGAAATGCGCCAGGCTGGGATGAAGAACTCCGTAAATACTTATTTACCACTGGTCCCATTGTTGGACTGGAAGAAGAAGCTAATTCTTTTGACAAACCCCTAAGCTTAAAAAACTCACAGCTCAATATCGGCAGTATGAAAAACTAAAGGAGGCATTGTAATGGACATTTTAAAAAAAGAATTGGCACCCTTAACGACCGAAGCCTGGGATGAAATAGAATCCAGGGCAAAAGAAGTTCTCTTAAGCCAACTGTCAGCCAGAAAAGCCATCCATGTCAAAGGTCCTTATGGCTGGAATTATACGGTTATTCCCGAAGGACGCTTAAATCCGGTCAAAGAAGATGAAGACTTTTGTGTGGGCATATATGAAGTAAAACCTTTACTTGAATCAAAAATATACTTTAAACTTAGCAAAAGGGAAATGGATCTTTTAAGCCGGGGTGCAAAAGATATTGACCTTACCCCCCTGGAGGAAGCCGTAAAAAAAGCCGCTTTGTTTGAAGAAAGAGTCCTGTATAAAGGATTTGAAGCTGCAAACATACAAGGTCTGGAAGAAGCTTCAAGTCATGAAGAACTCCCCTTTGGTAACAATAATGAAGAAATCATACATTCTATCTCGCAAGGGATGATAATATTAAAAAATGCTTTTGTGAATAGCCCTTATACTTTAATAGCCGGAAAAGAAGCCTGGATAAAAATTAATGTGGAAACAGACGGTTATCCTCTTAAAAAACAAATTGAAAATTTAACTGGAAAGTCTGTAATATACAGTGAAATTGTCGATGGAGCATTATTACTTCCCTACGACAATGAAAATCTGGAAATGACTCTGGGCAATGACTTTTCTATTGGTTATGAATCGTCTGATGAAAAAACTGTGCAGCTTTTTATTAGCGAATCCTTTACTTTCAGAATAATAGACTCTAAGCTTATTGTAAAATATACAATATAAATAAAAACGGATATTTAATTTGAACAAAGCAAATTAAATATCCGCTTATTAATAGCCGTTACATATTTGAATAATCGAATCAATATAAGAACAAAAAATAAATCCTGGAAAAATATCCTAATAAACATTCTACATGATGCCCAATAAAACCATAATCCCTAATGCAATAAGCATAATACCTGCAAACATAAGACTAGCTGCTCTCGGATCGATTTGCTTTTTATGCATCTCATGGACAAGATAAAATTGATTATTATTTATTGGATTATAACGAATATTAACTTTATCACCAACTTTATAAGGAAGTTCTTTATCTAAGAAGTAAAGACCGTCATCCCCGGTAACAACACCATTATTTGCTTCAAATTTCACAACAGGTGTATATTCCTTAAATTTATAAGCTTTTACCCTGTTATCTCTTTCTTTAATATCAATAACCTCACCAACTGCGGGCTCCCATTTTTTTAA
>JAAYML010000126.1 GCA_012521395.1 Candidatus Epulonipiscium sp.
AAAGGATTATGATGCATGTATTTCTGCTTTTAGAAATTTTAATTATTATTTGTAAAATAGAAAGCAGCTTCCTGGATGTAGACAAGGATTCTTATTATATGCCTTATATCCAGTGGGCTTATGAAAAGAAAATCATCAATGGTATTGGCAATGGATTATTTGCTCCGGAACAGCCTGTAAGCCGTGAGCAAATGGCAGTGATTATGGATAACTATGCTGAAATTCTGGGCTTTACCTTGCCAGAAAATGAACAAGAAAAAACTTTTGCTGACAGTGATAAAATTGCTGCTTATGCAAAAGAAGCCGTAAGCCATTTGCAAATCGCTGGTGTGATTAACGGTAAAAACGGCAATCTTTTTGACCCCAGGGGACTAACTAACCGTGCTG
Organism: Candidatus Epulonipiscium sp.; assembly: GCA_012521395.1. Classification (GTDB taxonomy): domain Bacteria; phylum Bacillota; class Clostridia; order Lachnospirales; family Defluviitaleaceae; genus JAAYML01. Next base: position 388 of record JAAYML010000126.1, read on the forward strand.
AAAGTTCAGCAGTTCTTCGACGATTTATTGAAATGGTTATCGGAAAAGATAAGATCTAAGATAAAAGATTATTAAAAATTGTAAATAGTTAGGATTGCTAAAAAAAACGAATTGTAAAATTTTAAGCCGCAGATTAATGATTTAATTGCATTAATCTGCGGCTTTTTTATTAAAAATTCTTATTTGATTCCTGATTTATTTTACTGTCTTAAAAATGATATACCTTTGTTTAAGCATTTATATAATGGTACAATTGAAACAAAATATATGACAATTTTAAATTATTTAGAACAAACAAAGACTTTTGATGAAAAATTTTTTAACTAATATTTTAAAGGATATCGATAAAATTTTGGAGGGAAAAGCATGATAAATACTGAAAAATTAAGATCGGTCCTTGAAAGTTATAAAAAAGATTTTAAACGTCAATGGCATGAAGAAAAGTATAAATGGGAAGCTGTAAAGCATTTTCAGGATCATTGGGATATAAATGCTTCTGATTTTTTAAACATGTTTATGGAAGCAACAAGCAAAACAGGCAACTTACTTGCATCTATGAATAATTTTCCGAGAGCTATGATGAAGGAATTTATATTGGCAGATCCTGAGGCAGTCAGGGGAATGTTTATTAATCTTTATGATGAAAACAAAGATTTAGCGCAACGTATTGAGAAATTTAGTACAGATTCAGAAAACATAAAAGTAAAACATGGCAATGGAGGATGGAAGCAGCATTATCAATCTCTGAATGCTATCAGCATTTATCTTTGGCTGCGATATCCTGATAAATATTATATTTATAAATACTTTGAGTGCCGTAATGCAGCCAGGGAATTGGAAAGTAACTTTATTCCTAAAAAAGGAATGTCTACGATTAATTTAATTAACGGCTATAAACTTTATGATGAAATGTGCGCGTATATCGAGAAAGACGTTGAATTAATAGAAATGTTTAAAACTGCATTAACAGAAGATTGCTATTTAGACCCTGCATATAAAACTTTGACTGGTGATATAGCTTTTTATATTAGTCGTTATTATTCTAAAAAAAATGTGGTCAATGAAAGTGAATGGTTTCCAACAGATTATAGTCCTAATATATCCACTCAACAGTGGTTAAAACTTTTAGGCGATAAAACTGTATTTGACGAAAAAAGTTTAAAAATTATGAAGCGTATGAAAGATTTTGGTGGCATTGCAACTTGTACACAGCTTTCGAATAAATATGGAGGAAGTATTAATTTTTATAATGCAGGATCAAGCGCTTTGGCAAAGCGGATAGCTAAGGTTACAGGATGTGTTCTCTTTGATAAAAACAATGAAAATTCGAAATGGTGGCCGATTTTATATCAAGGAAAATATGCTGATAAAAATACAGAAGGAAATTATATTTGGAAATTACGTGATGAGCTCAGTGAAGCATTAGATCAGGTCGATCTTTCTCAAATACCTTTATATGAGAAAGATAGCGCTGATAACTGTGGGTATTGGTGGTTAAATGCGAATCCTAAAATTTGGAGTTTTTCTGAGATAGGGATTAGTGAAATTCAAAGCTATACACTTTACAACGACAATGGAAACAAACGACGGATTTTTCAAAATTTTTTAGATGCAAAAACAGGTGATTTGGTTATCGGGTATGAATCAAATCCAGTAAAACAAATAGTAGCATTGTTAAAAGTAGCGGAAGAAAATGATGGAGAAAAGTTATCTTTTGAAAAAATCGAAGACTTAGTTGCACCCATAGATTATGCTGAATTAAGAAATTATCCTGAATTAGAAGATATGGAATTCTTTAAAAACCAAAAAGGAAGTTTTTTTAAACTTACTAAGAATGAATTTGATTTTATTATGGATTTAATCCGGGAGCAAAATCCAGTTAGTAAAAATACTGTTGCAGAAATTTATACTAAGGAAGATTTTTTAAAAGAAGTTTATATGTCACCAGAGCAGTTTGATACCCTGATTGCTTTATTGAAAAATAAAAAGAATTTAATTTTGCAAGGCGCTCCAGGTGTAGGTAAGACTTTTACTGCTAAACGTCTGGCTTACGCGATGATGGGAGAAAAAGATGATAACCGTATTGAATTTGTCCAATTTCACCAAAACTATTCGTATGAAGATTTTATCATGGGATATAAGCCAAAAGATGAAGGTTTCGAATTACAGTATGGTATTTTTTATCGTTTCTGTAAGAAGGCGGCTAATGAGCCTAATAAACCTTATTTCTTTATTATTGATGAAATAAATCGCGGAAATATAAGTAAAATTTTTGGTGAACTTCTTATGCTTATTGAAAAAGATTATCGTGGAACTAAACTAACTCTTGCTTACAACGGAATGCCTTTTTCAATTCCAGAAAATTTACATATTATTGGTATGATGAATACTGCTGACCGTAGCATAGCAATGATTGATTATGCATTACGCAGGCGTTTTTCATTCTATAAAATGAATCCAGGATTTAATTCTGATGGCTTTAAGGAATATCAGGCAAGTTTGGATAATGATACATTTAATGAATTAATTGAAAGAATTAAAGAACTTAACAAGGATATTGCTTTAGATCCTTCCCTTGGAGACGGTTTTTGTATTGGGCATAGTTACTTTTGTGGACAAGAGGAATGTACAGATGAATGGCTGAAGGAAGTTATTGAATATGATATTTTGCCAACTTTAAGTGAATATTGGTTTGATGAGCCAGAAAAAGTTCAAAAGTGGGAAAACTTATTGCGTGGTGTTTTTAATGACTAATGATAAGGGAATTTTAATAAAAAATATTTATTATATGCTCAGTTATGCATTTCAAATATTGAAACAGACGGGATATGATAAAATTGCCGGAGAAGAATTTGATAATATTCAAGAATTGTTTGCTTCAATTCTTGCAATAGGCATAACTAAACAGTTAAAACAGGGAATATGTAAAGAATACGTTTTAAAACGTGAAAATATTTCTGTTTTAAGGG
>JAAYML010000002.1 GCA_012521395.1 Candidatus Epulonipiscium sp.
AATTTCATTTAAATTTTGTATATTTTTTTCTTTCAGGATATCTATGCACTTAATAAATATTTCAGCAGTTGCTTTTGCATCATCTACAGCTCTGTGATGGTTTTCTAAAGAAACCCCTAAATGTTTCGCAACAATATCCAGCTTATGTCTGCTTAATGAAGGAAATAATAATCTGGATAATTCCAAGGTATCTAGAACAGTATTTTGAACAGATAAAGACATATTTTCAGCCGCAGTACGGATAAAGCTCACATCAAAATTGGCATTGTGGGCTACAAGAACACTGTCCCCTATAAATTTCAGAAAGTCTGGCAGCACATGTTCTATGGTCGCTGCATCTTTTACCATCTCGTCTGTTATACCCGTTAACTCTTGAATATTAGCAGGGATGGGCATTTCAGGGTTAACAAAACAGCTAAAATAATCAATAATTTTTCCATTTTTAATTTTAATAGCACCAATTTCTGTAATTTTATCTTTTGTTGGAGACAGCCCTGTGGTTTTTATATCAAAAACAGTATATTCATCCTCTAAAGTCTGATTTTGTGGATTTTGAATCACTGCATTTAAATCATCAACTAAATAAGCTTCAATTCCATAAATCACTTTAATGCCATATTTTTTTGATGCGGACGCTGCATCGGGATATGCTTGTACAACGCCATGGTCAGTAATAGCAATAGCTGGATGCCCCCATTTTGCAGCTCTTTCAATTAAAGCGGTTACGGAAACAATCCCGTCCATGGAACTCATTTGTGTATGGGCATGCAATTCGATTCTCTTTTCCTGGGCTTGATCGATTCTGATTAATTTTGAAGTCTTTTCAACGATATCTTTTGCCATTAAGACAATTTCTTTAGAAAAATTATCATATTGAATCAAACCTTTAACCCAGACATGACATTTTTCTTTTAACCTGTTTTTGATGGCGTTTTCAAAGATATTTTTCTTTACAAAAAACTTCACCGTTATGGAATCTTCATAATCTGTAATGTCAAAGGTAACGATATATTTTGAATGATTAATCTCTCTGTATTCTATAGACAAAATATCTCCCTGAATAACAACTTCGTCAGATTCTTCAGTAATGTCTTTTATTCGAATGGCTTCACTGTTTATATCTTTCCCCAGGATAACAGGATCCGGGGTTTCCTTATCCGGCATATGATCTTTTACTTCTTCAGTATTAATGACCTGTGTAGTACTTGTTGCCAGCAGATTCTCAACAATATCATGCTCTATATTTGATAAATTATCTTCATAAATTTTCTTTTTATCTTTTGTAATCATTTCTTCTTCAAATACAACTTCCATGTTCAGTCCTAATTCTTCGTTTAACATCCATTTAATTTTTTTATCCAATTCATTCTTCCTTAAATACGATGACTGATTGTTACTTACTTTTAATACCAGATAATTATCCTTCAGTTTCCAATGGCAATCTTTTAAAATACCAGTACCAATGGGATGTTTATCATTTATCGAATGAAGAATACTATCCCAATACAAATGAATCACTTTGCTTTTGGAATCCTTATTATTTAATAAATCATCATCTGAAATATATTTTGACTTTAAATATACTTTATTGATTCCTTTAAACTGTTTCTGAATTTGCCTGCTTAATTGTTCAAGAATTTCCCTGTAAATAATATTTTTTACATCCAGTAAGATTTCTATAGCTTTATCTTCTTTATAAACATTTATTTTTTTGATCTTAGCATCTTTTAGCATTTCTTTGATTGGAGCGTCAACATGCAACTGAGGAAAAACATCTAAAAAGTTATGGTTTTTTTCATTTTGTAGCATTTTAACCTCCATCTGTCCTATGGACAATTACTATAATTAAAGTTTGTCGATTTCTTCAAATAATGCTTCTAACAATTGATTTTCCGGAACTTTTTTAATAATTTCACCTTTTTTAAAAATGAGACCAACACCTTTTCCACCAGCTATGCCAATATCGGCTTCCCTTGCTTCTCCAGGACCATTTACCACACAGCCCATGACAGCAATTTTTATGTTTTTATTGATATTAGCGCATCTCTTTTCTACTTCATTGGCTAAAGAAATCAAGTCTATTTCAGTTCTTCCACAAGTAGGACAAGAAATCAGTTCCACACCAAATTTTCTTAATTCAAGAGCTTGTAATATTTCTTTGGCACAGAGCACTTCTTCTACAGGATCTCCAGTCAAGGATACCCTTATGGTATCCCCTATACCTCTTGATAAGATTGCCCCAATGCCTACTGCCGATTTCATTCTTCCGCTTTTTATAGTTCCAGCTTCAGTGATGCCGACATGAAGCGGATAGTCGATTTGTTCAGATAAAGCTTCATAAGCCATTAAAGACAAAGGTATACTTGATGCTTTAATCGAGACAACGATATTATAATAATCCAATTCTTCTAAAATACGGATATGTCTTAGAGCACTTTCAACCAGTGCCTGAGGCTGAACGCCATATTTATCTAATAAATCTTTTTCTAAAGAGCCGGCATTAACTCCTATACGAATAGGTATATTTCGTTCTTTTGCTGCTTTTACAACTTCCTTTATACGTTCCCTGGAACCAATATTTCCAGGATTAATTCTTAATTTATCTACCCCTTTTTCTATGGCCGTTAAAGCCAGGCGATAATTAAAATGGATGTCCGCCACTAAAGGAATATGGATTTGATTTTTAATTGCAGCAATGGCATTAGCTGCCTCCATATCTGGAACAGCCACTCTTATGATTTCACAACCTGCTTCTTCTAAAAGGTGAATTTGTTTTACAGTTTCTTCTACATTTCTCGTGTCTGTGTTACACATGGACTGAATGGCTATGGGATGTTCCGAGCCAATTGGAAGATTTCCAATGAAAATAGTTCTTGTTTTTTTTCGCTTAATATTTATCATGAAATATTGCCTCCATTATCAATGGATAAAAATCCGCGATATATCATTAAATAAAACAACAACCATCAGTGTCATCAGTACAGCAAAACCAATAAAATGAATTAATCCTTCTTTTTCAACGTCAACAGGCTTACCTCTTAATCCTTCTAAAAATAAGAATATTAATCTGCCTCCATCCAAAGCAGGGAAAGGCAGCAAATTCATTACACCCAGATTGGCGCTAATTAAAGCGGTAATACTTAAAAGATATTGGATGGCTACGTAAAAGCTGGCTTTCATACCTTCCTGATAAGCTTCACCAATAATATCCATAACACCTAAAGGTCCTGCAACTTGTCCTTTAGCTTTTAAAGTAACCAGTTGTATCAGTCCAATAATAACTTGTTTAATTATAAAGATGACTTGCCAAAAAGCCTGACTGAGAACATTAAATACATTATTCTCTCCAATTTTAGGTTCAAAACCAATTAACCAGCGGTCACCTTCTTGTCTCGGTGTTACAAGTTTTGTTATCCGGCTTCCGTCTCTTTCAATAACGATTTGAAGTGGACTACCCTTGGTTTGCTGAACAATCATATCAATCTCTTGTTTAAGATGTATTCTTTGTCCATCCAGAGAAATAATCTTATCTCCTGCTTGCAGACCTATTTCTTCTGCCGCTGAATTGGGAAGAACTCTGTTAACGGTTGTACTTAAATAGCCACCAGATGCTACAGACCAAACAATAATGATATAGGCTAACAGAAGATTCATGACAGGACCAGCAACAATAACAGCAATCCTTGTCCTGACTGGCTTGTTTGTAAAAGAACGACTGTCATCGGTAGCTGTATCTGCTCCCAACATATTACAAAAACCGCCAATAGGAAATGCACGAATAGAATAAACAGTTTCACCAATCTTTTTACTAATTAGTTTAGGTCCCATACCCATGGCAAATTCTTCTACCATTATCCCACTCTTTTTTGCTACAATAAAATGTCCAAATTCATGCACCAGGATGATTAATCCGAAAACTAAAATTGATATAAAAATGGTCAATACATCCATTTTTTCACCTCAATTAACATATTTTTCTTGCCCATTGGTCTACATCTAATATATCGGATAAAGAAGGATTTTTAATCAACTCGTGTTTTTCCATTGTAGCTTCAATAATTTTTGCTATATCTAAAAAATTAATTTCTTTTTTAAGAAATTTATCTACGGCAACTTCATTGGCAGCATTTAAAACTGCTGGCATTGTGCCCCCTATTTTAAGGGCATCGTAGGCCAATTGTAAACACTTAAAAACGGACAAATCAACTTCTTCAAAAGAAAGCATATTTCTTTGACGAAAGTTAATTCTTGGCCAATTATTTGTTATCCGTTTGGGATAAGTTAAGGCATATTGAATAGGCAGTCTCATGTCCGGCTCACCCATTTGAGCCATAATGGAGCCATCTTCAAATTCTACCATAGAATGTATAATGCTTTGAGGATGAACTAAAACTTCTATTTGATTTAATTCTACATCAAATAACCATTTGGCTTCAATAACTTCTAAGCCTTTATTCATCATGGTTGCAGAATCAATAGTTATTTTTGCTCCCATTTCCCAATTAGGATGCTTCAGAGCCTCTTCAACTGTAACCATTTCAAGTTCTTTTAAACTTTTACCACGAAAAGGACCTCCCGAAGCAGTAAGTATAATCCTACTTATCTTGTTATGGGCATTACCTTGCAAACATTGAAAAATAGCTGAATGTTCGCTATCAACCGGATAGATGGACACATTATTTTTTTTGGCTTCTTCCATAATAATTTTACCTGCAGTTACCAAGGTTTCTTTATTAGCTAAAGCAATATTTTTTTTCTTTTGGATCGCTTTAAAAGTAGGAATCAATCCTATAACACCGACAACAGAAGTTACCACAGTATCTGTTTCATCCATTTCAGCAATTTCACAAAGGCCTTCTAATCCTTTTAACACCTCTATTTTGCTTCCAATTCTCTTTTTTAATTCATATGCTTTTTCATCATCCATTACTGCTACCTTTTTAGGATGAAATTCTTCTATTTGCTTTTCTAATAAGTCTATATTTTTATTCGTTGATAGTGCTTTTACTTCGATATTTCCTAAATTTCTGACAACATCTAAAGTTTGAGTACCTATTGAGCCAGTGGATCCCAATATAGAAATTGCTTTCAAAAAACTCACCTCTTAATTTTGTAGTCCAAGCAGTCCAAAGAATCTTAGAATGGAAATTTTGACAATAACTTAGCCTATAATAAAATTAAATAATAAAAGTATGTAATAGACTAATGGAGCTGTAAATAAAATACTGTCAAAACGATCTAATACGCCGCCATGTCCTGGAAATAAATAACCATAATCCTTTATTTCAACATACCTTTTAATGGAGGAAGCCGCTAAATCTCCTAATTGCGAAGCTATACTTCCAAGTCCTCCAACAACAATACAGATAAGGAGTAAATGGTTCATTGAAACGTTTAAACCAGACTGAATGATTATCCCGTATACAAGTGATAAAAGAACACTTCCAATAAAACCTCCTATGGCTCCTTCAATAGTCTTTTTAGGACTTAGACTGGGACAAAGTTTATGTCTGCCTAAAAACATACCAGTAAAATAAGCTGCAGTATCACTACCCCAGGCACTAATAAAGATTAACCAAATAAATAATTCTCCATGTAAAAGCTGATTTATTTGAACAATGTGAGAAAACAAAACACATACATAAAAAAATCCAAAAAAGGTAATTGCCACATCAACGACCTTATATTTTTTATGCAAAAAAACGGTAGCTAATAACAATATTATTAAAAATAAAATCATAAAAGGAAAAGCAAACTGCTGTCCTGACGAAATAAATAAGATATAAAATAAGGCAAAAATATAACCTAACGGCTTTATTGGATTAAATTTATTATCCATAGCTTTATAGAATTCATACATGCCAATTAAAACAAAAACGCATAATGCAATTTTTAATATTAAACCACCCGATAAAATAACAAATATAAGTAAAGGTATCCCTAAGAGTGCCGTTAATATACGTATACCCAATAAAATCTCCTCCGATATTAAATAGTTCCAAAGCGTCGTTCTCTATTTTGATATTCAAAAATTGCCTTATATAAATCATTTTCGTCAAAATCCGGCCATAATTTATCCGTAAAATAAAATTCGGTATAGGCAATTTGCCATAACAAGAAATTACTAATTCTTTTTTCACCACTTGTTCTGATTAAAAGATCCGGATCAGGAATTTCTTTAGTATCTAAATAAGAAGAAATTAAAGAGTCATCAATAGAATTCAAATCTATTTTAGATTCCATTACATCTGTAACAATTTTTTTAACAGCACGGGTCATCTCATCTCTACTTCCATAGTTTAAAGCGATATGTAAATTGAGTCCATTTTTTTTCAAAGTCAATTCTTGAATTTTTTCAATTTTTCTTTGTATTTCTTCGTCAAATTTTGTTATGTCACCAATGACATCAATTTTTACATTATTATCTTTCGTATCCTTAAGATATTGATTTAGGTATTGACTTAATAATTTCATCAAAGCATTGACTTCTTCTTTGGGGCGCTTCCAGTTTTCCGTTGAAAAAGCGTAAACCGTCAAATGAGCGATACCTAATGAATCCGCCGCTTTAACAATTCTTTCTAAAGCTTTGGAACCTGCCTTGTGACCAAAAGACCGGGATTGTTGTTTTTGTTTAGCCCATCGGCCGTTTCCGTCCATAATAATTGCAATGTGCTTTGGGAGAGAATCCATTTTTAACTTATTTTTATAATTATGGTTATCCATACAGACCTCCTCAAATCTGGTGCAAGATGCAATAACAGCAATAAGATAACAGAATGCGTAAAATTAAGAAAACACCCCTTATAAAAGGGGCTTTATATACTATGCTATATAGAAAGAATGTCTTTATTTTTATTTTCAATATGTACATCAATTTTTTCTATATATTTATCAGTCATTTTTTGAATATCTTCTTCAATTTCTTTCAATTGATCCTCTGAAATTTCTCCTTCTTTTTCTGCTTTTCTGAAATGATCTAAAGCTTCTCTACGTATGTTTCTAATAGCAACCTTTGCATCTTCACCTTTTTTCTTTACTTCTTTAGTTAATTCTTTTCTTCTTTCTTCGGTTAATTCTGGGAATACTAAACGTATCACTTTACCATCATTACTAGGAGTAATTCCAATATCGGAAGCTAAAATTGCTTTTTCAATATCTTTTATGACCGATGCATCCCAAGGTTGAATCTGTATCATTCTTGCTTCTGGTACAGTAATATTGGCTACTTGATTGACGGGAGTCTGTACCCCGTAATAATTAATAAAAATACGGTCCAAAATATGAGGATTTGCTCTGCCTGCTCTGATCATGTTTAATTCTTTTTCCAATGCATTAATTGACTTTTGCATTTTCGTTTCGAATTGTTCATACTGCTTATCCATATCTAATTACCCCCTTAAATCTTTTAATTTTTTATTATTGTTCCTATATTCTTACCTGAAATCACATCGATTATACTATTTTCAAAATTTAAAGGAAATATTAAAATATCTAAGTGCTGATCCATACAAAGACTGGCAGCTGCAGTATCGATAACTTTTAGTTGTTTTTCTATTATGTCTTTTCCAGTTAATTCTGTGAATTTTTTTGCATTAGGATTAAACTTTGGATCAGAATCATATACACCATCTATATTCTTAGCAAATAGTAAAACATCAGCTTCGATCTCACATCCCCTTAATGCAGCCCCAGTATCTGTTGAAAAATAAGGATGACCTGTTCCACCAGCAAAAAATACAACGGTTTTATTTTTCATATGTTCAAGAGCTGAATCCTTAGAAAACAATTCAGTTATTGTTCCAATTTGGAAAGGGGTTTGGACAACCGCATTAAGTCCATTTGCCCGGCATACTTCTGCCACATATAATGAATTCATAACCGTTGCCAACATGCCAATTTGATCCGACTTCGTTCTATCCATTTTATTATCGGTGCGACCTCTCCAAAAGTTTCCTCCACCAATTACAATCGCGAGTTCAGTACCTTGCTCAACTACAGTTTTTAACTGCTTTACAACAGAATTCACAATATCATAATCAAAACCATATCCTTTTGTACCAGATAATGCTTCACCACTTAATTTAATTAACACTCTTTTATAGCTACTCATTGAATAATTCCTCCGTTATTAATGTATCATATTTTTTTATATTTTTCCAGATAATTATACAATATTTATTCATAAATATTATATCAAAATTTAAATGACTATAATTTGAATTTATATTATTCAGAAAAAAAAGGAAACACTATGTGTCTCCTTTGTTAAATCAAAATATCACTATTTATTGATTCATTTGCTTAGCAACTTCTTCTGCAAAATTTTCTTCTTTCTTTTCGATACCTTCTCCGGTTTCATAACGAACAAAAGCTTTAATAGTTACTTTATCACCAATTTCTTTGGAAACGCTGTCTAAATATTGGCTTACAGTCATTTCAGGATCTCTGATATATGCCTGATCCATTAAACAAATTTCCTTTAAAGATTTTTTCAAACGACCTTCAATCATTTTTTCAACAATATTAGCTGGTTTTCCTTCATTTAAAGCTTGTTGCTTTAAAATTTCTCTTTCTTTTTCAACATAATCAGCAGGAACTTCATCAATCGTAATGTATTTGGGATAAACAGCTGCTATTTGCATAGCAATATTTTTTCCTGCTTCAGCCAATTTATCAGAAGAAGAATTGCAATCTAAATGAACCATTACACCGATTCTTCCACCGCCATGAATATAAGTTGCAATGATACCAGATTCTATTTCATATTTTACAAAACGTCTGATATTTAAATTTTCTCCAATAACAGAGATTTTTTCAGTTAAAACATCCTGAACTGTTTTCGAATTATCTAAATGCCAAGCTTCTTTCATAAAATCTTCAATATTGTCAGTTTTTGTTAGCACTGCTTGCTTAGCAGTTTCGTCAACAAAAGTTTTAAATAATTCATTTTTTGCAACAAAATCAGTTTCACTATTAACTTCAACTAATGCCGCAGTCTTACCATCTTCAGATACATAAGTAGCTACTAAACCTTCTGCAGCAATACGACCAGCTTTTTTAGCAGCTTTTGCTAATCCTTTTTCTCTTAATATTTCTACAGCCTTTTCCATATTACCGTCAGCTTCAGTTAATGCCTTTTTACAGTCCATCATTCCTGCACCGGTCATTTCTCTTAATTCTTTAATCATATTTGCTGTAATAGCCATTTTTCAACCTCCAAATATTTAATTTTATTATAGAAAAGATGAAACTTATTATCACCAGGATCAATATTTTAAAAAGAAATGCGGCATTTGCCGCAATTCTTTTATAAAGGCAGTTTTAGCAAGATGCATATTGCATTAACAAATAATATTTATCGTCTCTATTAAAAATATTATTCTACTTGTTCTACTGCTTCTTCAACTTCGTTTTCTGCTACTACTTCTTCTGCTTCTACTTTTTCATCTGCAACAGAGGTTTGAACACCTTGTTTAGCCTCAAGAACTGCATTGGCCATTGTAGCAACAATTAATTTAACAGCACGGATAGCATCGTCATTACCAGGAATGACATAGTCTACCTCTTCAGGATCACAATTAGTATCTACAATCGCTACCACAGGAATTCCTAAAATATGTGCTTCTTGAATAGCAATTTTTTCTTTTCTCGGATCAACGACAAAAATTAAATCTGGTAAAGAATTCATTTCTTTAATACCGCCAAGGTTCTTTTCAAGTTTTTCTTTTTCATGACGAAGCTTTATGACTTCTTTTTTAGGAAGAACATCAAAAGTTCCGTCCTCTTCCATTCGCTCTAATTCTTTTAATCTCTCAATTCTTGAGCGAATAGTCCTGAAATTGGTTAGCATACCACCTAACCATCTTTGATTTACATAGAACATTCCACATCGCTCAGCTTCTTCTTTGATTGAATCCTGAGCTTGTTTTTTAGTACCTACAAAAAGAACATTGCCACCTTCTTCTACAACATCACGAATAACCTGATATGCTTCTTCAATTTTCTTAACAGTCTTTTGAAGATCAATAATATAAATACCATTTCTTTCTGTGAAGATGTATTCCGCCATTTTAGGATTCCATCTTCTTGTTTGATGTCCAAAATGAACACCTGCTTCTAATAATTGTTTCATTGAAATTACACTCATTTTTTTCTCCTCCTATTTTGGTTTTTTCCTCCGCAATCGTCATCTTTTCTAAAAGACCTCTTGGCACCATATTAGAAAATCCGATGCGTGTGTTTTATTTCCACATGGAAGTATAGCACATAATCATCCTATAATCAATAATTAACTTTAATAAAATGATAAATTTCATTAAAAAGCCACGATTATTTTTCACTAATCATGGCTTCTTCTGGTTATTATATCAGCAATGGTTTTATAATCGCTTTTTGTAGGAATGTCAAAATATCCGTAAGCAATAATTCTGTCTAAATTATTATTCCGAAGATATGAATCAAAGGCATCACGATCATCAATTAAATGATTTTCGTACAATAAACTACTGATTTCTTTTGAATCAAGACCTTGTGGTATAAATATGGTAACCACATCAAGCTCATAATATTCATGAGATTCATCTTTTTCATTTAAATTATCGTCCTTTTTAACAAAATCCATACCAAGTTTTTTAGCTCTTCTTATGATTTCTTCCTGTGATAAAACAAATTTTTCTGGTGACAAATCGAGAGGATTTACCATGCCTAATTCTTTTGATTTTTGAATGATTTCGTCATCAGATATCGACTTATAAGGAATAAAACAAAAAGTTATTCCTGTAATAACAATCCCTAAGCCCAATCCTATCATAAAACTTCTTGTAGATAATCCCAAATTACTTCACCTCATTTTCGCTAGTCCGAGTATTAACTGAACTTCTCCTTTTCCAATATTGAGCTTTTTGGCGATGCTTGAAATATCATTTCCTTCTTTATACAATTTGATAATCTGATCGTAATTCTTATTATTTAAAATTTGTAAAGCTTCCAAGTCATGAGCATTATTATCTTTGTCGCTACTGTTTTTATCATTTTTCTCACTAACCAGTTGAATCTTATCATTTGATAACTCTTTACCTTTTTCATCAATTAATTGATATATAAACAATAATTCCTTATATTTATTATCTAATTCTTCTTTAATATAGGAAGAAAAATGATTGAGTTCCTGAAGCATTTTATCGGCTTCATTAATTTGTGATTCCAGTTCCTTTTCAAAATTCTCATTTTTATTGCTGGAATGCTCCCCCTGATTTTTTTCTTTTATAAAAACAAGTCCAATAATTAGTATAATCATTCCTATGCTGATTACAAAAAAAATCATAATATTTAAAATTTCACTTTGCAACATGGTATACACCTCAATTAAATTCTTATATCGATGATGCTGTTACTATCAGAAATATTGGATTTTTTATCTTTTTCATTTTTATTTTTTTTCTTCTTGGCCTGATTGCCCTGATTCTGATTTTTATTACGTCCTTCATCATTGACTGCATATTCAGATTTATTGGTATTCACCACTTGCTGCTGATGTTGCATAATCTTTTTTTCCATCTGCTGTGCAAATTCCTGTTGCTGTATTTCACCTTTATATGTCTGTTCCTGATTTTGTTTTGATATTTCTGTCGTTTTTGGAATAATCACTTGCATATCAACAGGACGTATGGACACATTTTCACCCCCTAAGAATAACTAGTTGTCCTTATATCAGCATTATCTTTATATAACGTACAATATTTAATTTCTTCTCTTACATACATTGTAGCTGTTCCAATGGTAACTTTAACACCTGGATGAATAACATTAAAAGCACGAACCTTTCCGTCATCTCTTTCTTCCATTAAGGGTTCCAAATCAGCCATTTCGTTCTTGATACTTTTCAAGCGGTCATTCAGAAATACTTTCGTACGGATCGATTTTTGCAATAATGCTCTTTTGTCATCGGTTAAGCGGTTTGTGCCTTTCATTTTATTTAATAAGTCGATAGCCTGATTGGTTTTAATAATTTCTTTTTTAATATTAGCCTGTTCATCTTTTAAATAGCGATATCTTTCGACAATTGTAGGATCTATACCTACTTCTATTTCTGTAGATGTTGCCATATGTGAACCAATGACTTTTGCATTCACTTCCTTACCTGCCCTGATAATGCCCCCTACAATAAGCCCTTTTTTACCTTCAACAATAACACTGCCACCACATTTAACCCTGCTATGCATAATGGCTTCACTGGTTACATTCCCCATAGCTTCGACCGTACTGTTTTCAATATATCTTGCTACAACATTTCCCATGGATTTAAGAATTCCCCTGCTCATTCCCTGAATTCCTCTATACAAAATGATATCACCTTGAGCTTCAATGCATGCTCCTTCAACTACACCGTAAACTTCGACATTACCACCTGCTTTTATAGAAAAGCCAGTCAAAATATTACCTTTTACAATAACGTTACCGACAAAATCGATATTGCCTACTGAATTGTCTACATTATTAGGCACTTCATAAGTTTGATTGACCGTCACTTTATTATTTATATAAATCGCTTGACCATCAATCGTTGCAATTAAACTAAGACCATCTTCAGATATTTCCGTATTTTTTCCTTTAGGAAGGGTTGGATTTTTTACTTTCGGAGGAAAAATTTCTCTTCCTAATACATCCATTCCCGGAGTTCCCGGCTGGGCAGGAATTAACGTAACCAGAACTTGTCCTTTTGAAACATTATTAATAATGTCTAAATTACGAAAATCTACAGAACCGTCTTCTAAGACTTTTGGTTTAAGATCCTTGTTAACATTAAAGTGAAATTCTAATTTGCCATGTGTCCCTTCAACGGGTTTAAGACCTTTCGCAATCACATATTTATAATTAGGCTTTCTTTCTTCTAAGGCTCTTTTTACTTCATTTTCATCAATACCAAAATTAACGCCTGCAGATTCAATTGCATGCATAACTTCTTCATAAGATAAAAGTCTTCCATTGTTTTCGGGAGGAATAAAACTAATGACAGCAAACATTTTATCTTTCGAAATATTTACGACTACTTCTTCATCGATAACTTCTAACTCCTGTTGATCAGAAATATATATTTCTAATTTTTCCGAATCTTTTATGTTTTTAACTGCCTCTTTGATTTTAGCATAATCATAATTTGTTATGTTTTTTTGTCTAAGGCGGCTCAAAAATTCATCAAGCTCTACGGGCTTTCCTTTACCCATGGGTCCATGCAGGATAAGATAAAGACCATCTTCTCTTAATTCGAAATCAAAAAAGCCGTCAAAATTAGGATATCCACTCCTTGTGAACTTGTCAGGATTATACATGAGTATCCTCCTCTTTATAATTCGTATAAGATAGATTTATATTTTCCCAACTTAGTCTTTAAACGTGTAATGGCTTTCGTATGAAGTTGTGAAATTCTTGACTCGGAAACGCCCATAATAGAACTGATTTCTTTTAAGGTTAACTCTTCAAAATAGTAAAGAAAAAGAATTTTTTGTTCTCTTTCCGGTAGTTTTTCAATGGATTCTTTAAGTATTCTTTTTAATTCTTGCTTTTCAATATAAGATTCTGGTTGTTCAGTGGCAGGGCTTTTTTCAGAGCTTATATTATAATCATTATTTTGTTCTATATACTCATCTAACGATATAAGAGATATAAGATTTGTCTTTTTATAAATCTCATGTAATTCTTCAATGGAAATATTCATTTTCTGAGCCAATTCTTCGTCTGTAGCAGTCCGACCCAATTCCGTTTCTAATTCCATAATGGTTTTTTCAATTTCTTTATTTTTTTGTCTTAAAGACCTTGGAACCCAATCTAATTTTCTAATATTATCTATTATTGATCCTCTGATTCTTAATGAAGCGTAAGTTTCAAACTTTACTCCTTTTTTAAAATCGAATTTTTCAATCGCATCAATCAAACCGAACACACCATAACTTACCAGATCTTCATACTCTACACTTTGACCCAAATAAATGTTCAATCTTCCAGCTACATATTTAACTAATGGGGCGTATTCCATAATCAATTGATCCTTTATGGATACATCTTTTGTGGCTTCGTACTGTTCCCATAGCATTTCAAGACTTTTTTCAGACATATAATTCCTCCTGAAAGCAGTTGTTTTCAGAGACAAATCTTTCGCGCTTACCGATTGTCACAAAGCTTGTCTATTGAGTGCCTGCTTCTTCTTGAATATTGCCCTCCGATTCAGAATTTGTACTGATATTATCATTTAAGCTTAAATTGGCATCGGCTTTAGCTGTAATTTGAGAATGGTCATTTTTATCTGACTCAGAATAAATATTATTAATAAGTCCTTTAAAAATATTCCCTATAAAGTAAAAAATAATAATAATGATAATTAATTCTTTTATAATTGTGATATAAGCTGTTTTTTTTATGATACCGATACTTAAAATTATTATAGCAGAAATCAAAGGGAGAATAATATCCAACTTTTTGTTCATTCTATCACCTAAATCTCTTTTATTCCGTGCCCTATTGTTTTTATAACTAATCTTCCATCTTCAGTATATAATTCAATGGTTCTACCGTAATTTTCACCTGTATCGGAAGCAATAACTTTAATACCTAATTTTTCAAGTATACTATGGGCTGCAGCTACATTCCTTTGTCCTATTCTCATTAATTCATTTGCATTATTAAATGCAAACATTTGTGCACCGCCAGCTAATTTCGCAACAATTCTTTCTTTTACTGCACCCAATTTAATCATTTCTTCAACCAGGATAATGGTAGCAGTGTCGGCAAATTTTGCCTTATTAGAATTATTTTTAATTTGGGTGCTATCGGGTAGCATTATATGAGCTAACCCCCCAATTCTTGCCACAGGGTCATATAATGCTATCCCAACACATGAACCTAATCCTAAAGTGGTCAGAATATCCGGATATACTGCTGTATTTAAATCTGCCATTCCTACTTTAATTATTTCTTGCGAACTCATCATACACTAACCCCTAATGACGATAAAATTTTTTTAAATGATTTAATATCAGGTATTAAAATAAAATACCCAACAACTCGGTCTATACCCTCTGCAAATTCAGTTTCTATGAGTAATACTCTATCGCCAACCTTTCCAAATTCAATGGCAGGAACACTAAGTATTGCTCCAGCCATATCAAAGGCAAGATGAGGTATAGATGGTACAATCATTAAACGGGTAAGTGCAGACAAAGAAGATAAATATGAACTTGCTAATATATTCCCAATTTCATTTAAAGCAGAAATATCCATTTCACTAAACTCTGAAATATGATGAATGTCTCTTTCCATTAAAATATTTACCAAAGTATGAGCAGAACGTTGTTCCAATACAAACATCATCATTCCTTCAATTTCACCAGAGACATCGAGTAAAACGCCGACCACAGGATTTTCAGGTCCTCCTAATATATCTGCTAAATTTTTAAATTCTAAAATATTAACTTTAGGCACTTTCATATCTACTTTTTTATTGATGAGTTTTGAAAGTGCCGTTGTCGCATTTCCTGCACCTATATTACCTATTTCTTTTAAAATATCCAGATGTAAATGATTTAACTTATCAATATCTACCATATCAATGTTTTGCACTATTTCACCCCTTTAAATAGGGATAGATTTCCTTCCTAATGCTTTAGTTTGGAAATCTATCAAATATATATATAACTATATATAACTAACCGCCGATCAATCTTTATGCATTTTCTAAACTATCAACTAAAATAGAATCAATTAAGCTTTTTATATTTAACAAGGTTACAATATGATTGTTAACTTTTCCAACTCCCTGAATAAAGCTTAAATTAATGTCCGTATTGATGCCTGAAACACCTTGAACACTTTCTATGGAATCAGCAGTAAGTTGAAGAACTTCTTTAACTTCATCTACAATCATACCGATTTGATTATCATCAATTTTCACGATAATAATACGAGTATCATCCGTATATTCATCTGCTTCTAAATTAAATTTAAGTCTTAAACTCATTACGGGAATAATCTCACCTCTAAGGTTAATAACTCCTTTTATAAAAAAGGGAGCCTTAGGAACCCGGGTAATACTTAGTACTCTTTCAATATTTTGTACATTTAATATATCAATCCCGTATTCTTCATTTCCTAATTTGAAAACTATAAATTGCCTCACTTCTTGGTTGGAAATGCCTTCCATATCATCGCCCCCAATTATACTAATGTATTAATATCTAAAATAAGCGCTACTTCTCCGTCGCCTAAAATTGTTGCACCAGCAATCATTTTTATTCCGCTTAAATATTTACCAAGAGATTTAATAACTATTTCTTGTTGTCCGATTAAACCATCTACCACAAAGCCTACTTGTTTTTCACCTTTTTTTACAATAACCACTGTAATTGTATTGCATTGCTCATTCTTAGGCACATCTAATATATCTTCTAAATAAATAATTGGAATCACTTGGTTTCTTAAAAGGATAACTTCTTGCTGTTGAACTAATTGAATATCGGAGACATTAATATCTTCAATATTTTGTATAGTATTAAGAGGAATTGCATATTTTTCATTTCCAAGTCTAACCATTAAAGCTTGTATAATTGCTAAGGTTAGTGGAAGTCTGACAATAAATTTACTTCCTTTACCAAGCTCAGATTTAACTTCTATATCTCCTCCAAGTGCTTCAATTTTAGTTTTTACAACATCTAAACCGACGCCTCTTCCAGATATATCAGATATTTTTTCTGAGGTGCTAAAGCTTGGCTTAAATAAGAGGTCTATAATATCTTGATCAGACATATTTGCAGCTGCCTCATAACTAATGGTACCTTTTTCAATAGCTTTTTGTTTAATTTTATTAACATTAATACCTCTTCCATCGTCTTCTACTTCGATTACAACATTATTACCATCTTGATATGCTCGCAGGTAAATATGCCCAATTTCAGGTTTACCACTATGTAGTCTTTCTTCCTTCGTTTCTAAACCATGGTCTGCGGCATTTCTTAATAAATGAATCAATGGATCTCCAATTTCATCAATAACTGTTCTATCTAATTCTGTATCTTCACCAGACATAATAAGTTCAATATCTTTGTCTAATTTTCTGGATAAATCTCTTATCATTCTTGGGAAGCGGTTAAATACTCGTTCTACAGGCACCATTCTAACTTTCATTACAGCATCATGAAGGCTGGTTGTTATACGTTCAAGATATTCAATTGCTTCATTATAGTTTTGATTCGTTTTATCCCGCTCAATACCCTCGAGCCTTGTTTTAATAATAATCAATTCACTGACTAAATTCATTAAAGTGTCTAATCTGTCAATATCTACCCGGACAGTTTTTCCTGCTTTACGTTTTGCTTTGCCACTGCTGTCATTATCATCTGACTCATCATCAGCCATACTTCTGCTAACGTTACTTTGCCTGTCAAATTCAGGCGTATTATGTACTTCTTTCACATCTTCTGCTGCCAGTTCAATTTTATCACTTAATAATACATTTTTAATAATAACCTGATCTACTTCAGCAATTGAAAGGAGATCTTTTTCAAAATCTTCTTTAGTATCCTTAGAAATAACCACAACTGTAAAATCAAATTCAAATTTTTCGTCTTCGATATCCTCTACTTTAGGTATGGATTTAATAATATCACCATGTGTTTCTAACGCTCTGAAAACAATAAAAGCGCGGGCAGATTTAAGTACACAGCCATGATTTAAGAATATATGAATTTGATATACATTGTAATTGCGGGCAAAGGCTTCTCTTACTGCATTGATTTCAAAATCCGTTAAAGCTGCCTCTTTAACATCTATTGCATCGCCGGAATCATCAGTAATATTATTTGTTATATTGTCTTCTGTCACAGGCGCTTTTATCTCTGGGCTGGAAGCCACTGCTACATTATTATCCACTTTTTTTGATTTTCCTGATAAGATATTCGTTAATTCATCAATAATATCTTTATACTCTTCATTACCTTCTTTTCCTGAGTTTGTTATCTCATCCACATAACTTTCCAAAGCATCTAAACATTTAAATAAAACATCTAATAAATTTGAATCCGCAACAATATTACCATTACGTATTTCTGAAAGAACATTTTCCATATTATGTGTCAGATTTTGCATTTTGGTATAGCCCATGGTTCCAGACATACCTTTTAAAGTATGAGCAACACGGAATACTTCGTTGAGTATGGGCATATTACCTGGCTCATGCTCTAACTGAAGTAATGACTCATTTAAACTTTGCAAATGCTCTTTAGATTCTTCAATAAAAATTTCTAAATATTGGCTCATGTCCATGCTAAAGCACCTCCACTACTCTAATGATTTCCTTGGCGATTTGATTAATCGGTACAACTGCATCTGCAATACCTTCGTCGATTACAGCTTTTGGCATACCATAAATGACAGAAGTTTTTTCGTCCTGGGCAATGACATATGCCTTATTGTTCAGCTTAAGCTTTTTCATGCCCTCACAACCGTCATTTCCCATTCCAGTCATAATAACCCCTACAATGTTATCAATATTTAATTCCGAAAGAGAATTCAGCATAACATTGACAGAAGGTCTATGACCTGAAACAGAAGGGCTGCTTGACAATCTTATCCACAAATCATTGGAATAAGGCATTTTTTCAACTAAAATATGATAGTTCCCCGGGGCTATATAAGCAACACCTGGATGTAAAATATCTTTATCTTCTGCTTCCTTCACTTTTATCTGACATAAGTTGTTTAATCGTTCAGCTAGAGATTTAGTAAAACCTGCTGGCATATGCTGAACAATAACATAAGTTGCAGGTAAATGTTTCGGAAGCTCAGGTAAAACTTCTTGTAATGCTCTTGGCCCACCAGTAGATGTTCCAATGGCAACTATCTTTTTAATCTTTACACTATGTACTTGCTCTTTTTGTTTATTGTGACCTGTTTCTTTTAACTGTCTTTTATTGTCAGACGGAAAATTTGATATGTTAGAAATCAAGAGAATTCGTTTAATGATATTGTCTCTGATTTCTTTGTCCTGCATTTTGAAAATATTGCTTGGCTTTGTAATAAAATCAGCTGCCCCTAATCCCAGTGCTTTTATAGTCGTATCAGCCCCTTCTTTTGTATAAGCACTGATTAGGAGAACCGGTTTTGGATTCTCTTTCATGAGATTCTTAAGCATTTCCAGTCCGTCCATTTCTGGCATATCAACATCCAAAGTGATGACATCCGGATCTAATTGTCTAACTTTTTCTAAACCTTCTTCCCCATTTTTAGCCGTACCGACTACAGTAAACCTGTTGTCACTATTAATTATATCAGAAATAACCCTTCTCATGAATGCAGAATCATCAACAACTAAGATTTTTATTTTCCTATCCACTATCATCACAATCCTTTTTCCTGCCTAACCCTTTTTCTTTGCTGCTCGAAAATATACTGAACAATTTTATCCTGATCCGTTTTAACAACATTGATAAATTTTACTCTGTATTGATATTTGTAAAGTTCTACATTAGCCTTTTCTTTAAATAAAATAATACCTTCGATTTCGATACTGTCATTTTCTATAGGAATTCTGCAATAAATATGGTCTTTTACTTCTAATTCATCATTACTAATAAATCTTATCCCGCTACCACTAATATCTTTAATAACACCGTCAAACCAATTTTCATTGATTCTAAATTTAAAGGGCTGAACGCACTCATGCCGGAAAAACTCTCGTCTTTGTATTTTTGCTAAATCAGAAATAATTTCTACTTGAACCAACTCAATAAGCCCTTTTTTATAATGACGGACAGGACGAACCTTGCAACTATAAATACCATTACTTGAATAAATATAGAGGATATAAATCCTGTTTATTCTCAGAGGAACAATTTGTCCGCCAACAATAGGTGTACCAAGTACTAACACATCTTTTTTTAGAACTTCCTCAATTTGGCTGGTGTAGCAATAAGAATCATTATCATCTGTTCCATATTCTTTTATTTCAACTTTAACTCCCGGTGAAAAAATATTTTTCACGTAAGTGCCTCCTTTGTTGAAATAATTGCTTATTAATTATTTCTTTCAAACACATGCATTAAGCGTTTAACAAACGAGGTAAATCCGAAATTCATTTCTTCTTGTGGCTCATCTTCTGTTATTTTATAAGAAATTTTCCTAAAAGCCCTGCTAATTTCACTATTTGGAAAGCTAATACAAACAGGTTCTTGTAATTTAACGGATTTAATTAAGTTTTTGTCATAAGGCAGATAACCTAATTCATTAATTTCAATATTAAGAAATTTTTTTGATACTCTGTATAACTTATTAAATATTTCCTTACCTTCTTCGTCATCTTCCACTCGGTTAACTAAAAGTTTAATATTGGGTATTAAATTGTTTTTACACAACACTTTAATGAGAGAATAGGCATCTGTAACGGAAGTTGGTTCAGGAGTAGTTACCAGAATAATTTCATCAGCAGCTTTAGAAAAATTGATAACAGAGTCAGTTAATCCTGCCCCCGTGTCGATTAAAATAATGTCTGCATATTCATCTAACAGGCTTAAGTTACTTATAAAATTAGATAACTGTTGACTGTTTAAATGAATAAGATCCTGTATGCCTGAACCTCCTGAAATAAAATTAATTCCTAAGGGACCGGGAGTCATAATTTCGGCTATGCTTTTTCTGCCATAAATAACATCAGTAAGATTAAATTGTGGAACTATACCAAATATTACTTCAATATTGGCTAAACCTAAATCCGCATCAATGATAACAACTTTTCTATCGGTTCTTTGTAATTGTATCGCCAAATTAGCAGTAAAATTACTTTTACCAACGCCACCTTTTCCACTGGTAATCGTTATTACCCGAGATTTTCTTGTTTTAAAGACACTATTTTCTAATTGCCTGTTTTGTTCATTAACAATCTTTCTTAGTTTTTCAGCTTGATCCATCATAGTTCATCAATACTCCCCAATAATGCTTTTGTCAATTTTTTAGGACTAATAATTTCAATATCATCAGGAACATTTTGCCCAAAAGAAACATATGATAATGGCTTGTCTGTTAAATATCTTACATTTAATATGGTTCCTAAAGAAGTTGTTTCATCTATTTTTGTAAAAATGATATTATAATCGGATATGGAGGTGTATTGTTTTAAAATACTAAGCATATCTTTATGTTTCGTAGTTGCGCTTAATACAAGATAGATTTGTTTTTCATTTACAGTAGACAGTAAATAATCTAATTCTTTAAATTGCTCTGCATTTTTATGAGATCTTCCCGCAGTATCAATTAATATTAAATCATAATCTTTCATTTTGTTAAGTGTTTCTGGTAATTCATCGGGATTATAAATCACTTCAACAGGAATATTAAGAATTTCTGCATAGGTTTTTAATTGCTCAATAGCGGCAATGCGATAGGTGTCCGCTGTAACCAGCCCTACTTTTTTTCTTTCTGTCAGGCAAAAATGCGCTGTGATTTTTGCAATGGTCGTTGTTTTTCCAACTCCTGTTGGCCCAATAAAAAATACGACTTTAGGCTGGCTGCCATCTGCTTTTATTGGAGCAGGTTCGCCAATTAAATCCAGTATCCGATTATAAATGACCGTTATCATTTCATTAACATCTTCCGGATTCAGCTCTTTATCTTTATCTAAATCTTTTAAAATGTAATCGGCTAATTCAGGCAATA
Organism: Candidatus Epulonipiscium sp.; assembly: GCA_012521395.1. GTDB lineage: Bacteria > Bacillota > Clostridia > Lachnospirales > Defluviitaleaceae > JAAYML01. The sequence goes on from JAAYML010000002.1 coordinate 21,694, forward strand.
CTTCATTATTAGTCAAATTATCATAAATAATCTGTAAAGCTGGATTATGATATCTTTGATTGTCTTCTTTAGAATCTTTTACCTGACTGGTTGTACTAACTTTTTCCATAACTTTTGTAAGTAATTCTTCCATAGAATCAAGTTTATTCTCTAAGTTTTTAATAATTTCTTTTTGCTCCTTAATAATATCATCAGCCTGGACTTTTTTAGAATCCTTTTTATTAACTTCGTCCAACGCGGCTAAAACTTCAACATATGGCTTTTTAAATAATTTAAAGATACCTTTTGGAGTAATCTTTTTTATATTTAAAATGAGGGCATCTTTTCCTAAATCTTCTTTAACTTTTTCAATTGCTTCCTGCTCAGTCTTTGCTTCATACTTTTTAATCTTCATTTCAAACACCATACCTTCATTTTTATTATCTAACTAATGCTTACCATTCCTATTGACTGTATTTCAATACTGGGATCAATTTCATTATAAGATAAGATGATTAAATCCGGAGCAACCTGTTCTGTAAGTCTTCTGAAGTAAATTCTGACGATTGGAGACGTCAGAAGAATAGGTTGCTGGCCTATGGAATTAAAGCGACGGATCTCTTGATTTAATCTTTCAAATATTTTTTGCGTGCTTTCAGGATCTAATGCAAGGTATGATCCTTGTTCTGACTGCTGAACAGAATCCATAATTTTTTGTTCTAAATCTGGATCAAGGGTAATCACTTTATTACTTGGCTGATTAAGAAATTTTTTAGAAATTGCTCTTGATAATTTTTGTCTGACATATTCCGTTAGTAAATCCGTATCTCTTGTAATTGTTCCATAGTCTGCTAATGTTTCAAATATTGTCACTAAATCTCGTATGGATACAGATTCTTTTAACAAATTGGCTAATACTTTTTGTATTTCGCTAATGGTTAATATTTTAGGAACTAATTCTTCCACCAGAGCAGGATGTGTTTCTTTAACATTATCCACTAGAGTTTGTACATCCTGCCGGCTCAGCAATTCATGAATGTGTCGTTTTATGATTTCTGTTAAATGGGTAGCAATAATAGATGGAGGATCTACGACCGTATAACCAAGAATTTCTGCTTTTTCTCTTTGGCTTTCAGAAATCCATAATGCAGGAAGACCAAAGGCAGGTTCTACAGTTTCGATACCATCAATTTCTTCTTCTACATAACCAGGATTCATGGCCATATAATGATCAAACAGAATTTCGCCTTTCGATACTTCTACCCCTTTAATTTTAATAACATATTGATTGGGACTTAACTGAATGTTATCACGAAGTCTGATAATGGGTACAATAGCCCCTAATTCAAGGGCAATTTGTCTCCTAATCATAACAACTCTGTCAAGTAAGTCTCCTCCTTGATTTATATCCGCAAGCGGAATGATGCCGTAACCAAATTCCATTTCTATAGGATCAACTTTAAGAAGTGAAACAACATTTTCTGGTCTTCTGACTTCTTCAGCCTCTATATCTTCAGAAGAAATTTCTTCACTAATAGACTGTAGTTTAAGATTTTTATCAATGGTATTGGCACCAAGGAGTAATAAAATACCTACTGGCAAAGTAATGTAGTCCGGCAGTGGTGTAACCAGTCCTAAAATAATAATGGTTACTCCTGTAATTTGTAAGACTCTGGGGGTACTGCCCAACTGTTTTATTAAATCACTGCTCATATCGCTTTCTGAAGCTGTCTTTGTTACCAAAATACCTGTTGCTGTAGAAATTAATAAAGAAGGTATTTGGCTTACCAAACCATCCCCTATTGTTAAAACAGTATAAACATCTAAAGCTTCCATAATAGGCATGGGCTTTTTGGTTACAATTCCTGTAGTTCCAAGAATAATACCACCTATAATATTAATAAAAGTGATTATAATTCCAGCTATGGCGTCATTTTTTACAAACTTACTTGCTCCATCCATAGCTCCGTAAAAACTTGCTTCATCCTGAATCTTTTTTCTTCTTAATTTTGCTTCAGCTTCATCAATCAAACCAGTATTTAAATCCGCATCTATAGCCATCTGTTTACCTGGCATAGCATCTAAAATGAAGCGGGCAGATACTTCGGATACTCTTTCAGCACCCTTTGTAATAACTAAAAATTGTATAATTACTATAATGATAAATACAATTACACCTAGAACAATATTGCCACCGGCAACGAAACTTCCAAAAGTTCTTACAACGGCACCTGCATCTCCCTGACCTAAAATTAAGCGGGTTGTAGAGATATTTAATCCTAATCTGAACAAAGTAGTAATCAGCAATATCGTTGGGAAGGTTGATAATTCCAAAGGTTCTTTGGAGAATAAAGCAGTTAATAAAATCATCAGGGAAAGAGAAATATTTAAAATTAATAATATATCTAACAAAAACAGAGGCAATGGAACAATAATCATTGCAATAATGGCAATAACAAATACCCCTAAAAATATATCGCCAAATTTGAAATTCACATAAAATCCCCCTTGTTATCCTAAATTGCAAAATATCAATAGCTGTGTCTTAAGCTGTATACAAAGGCCAAAATTTCTGCCACAGCCTGATACAATTCAGGAGGAATTTCTTCTCCTATTTCGACAGTTTGGTAAAGTGTTCTTGCAAGCACTTTATTTTCAACAATTTCTATATTATTTTCTTTAGCAATGTTCTTAATTCTCATAGCCAGATAATCTACTCCTTTAGCTATGACTACAGGAGCAGAATGAACACTGGAATCATATTGCAGCGCAACAGCATAATGAGTCGGGTTTGTTATGATGACATCTGCTTTAGGTATATCTTTTATCATCCTTCTTAAAGAGACTTCTCGCATCTTTTGTCTTATTTTGCTTTTTACCTGGGGGTCTCCTTCTGTCATCTTATATTCTTCTTTAACTTCTTCTTTAGTCATTTTTAAATTTTGTTCAAATTCATATCTTTGGAAAAAATAATCCGCCGCTGCAACAAATATGAAAAACAAACCGACTTTTAAACCAATATTAATCAACAAAGAACCAATATATATGATAAATGGCATTAATTCCATATCCAATAAAAGCAAAAGGTTTTCCATTTCATCAACAATACAATTATATATAATGACAGCAATAATAGCTATTTTACCGATAGATTTTAAAAGTTCTATCAGTGCTTGTTTAGAAAATAATCTGGAAAAACCTTTTATAGGATTTAGTCTGTCAAAATTCGGCTTTAAAGGCTTCAAAGTTGGGTGCCAGCCAACCTGGGCAAAATTTACACTAAATCCTACTACCATTGAAATGGCAAACAAAGGTGCAACAATAATTAACGTTTGAGTAAAAATATCAGAAGCAAATTTTAACATAGATGAAACATTAAAAAGATCATCTAATTGAGGAAAAAGCATATAGGTATTTTTAAAAACGGAAGTGATTCTTTTATACATAAAAGAAGCAAAAATTTTCAGGCCAGCGAACATAAAAATTAGCAAAAAAGCTGTATTGATTTCCATGCTTTTTGCAACTTGTCCTTCTTCCCGGGCCTTTTCTCTTTTTCTTGGAGTTGGTTTTTCTGTTTTACTGTCTTTATCCGCAAAAAACTGTAAATCATAATAGAGTATTGGACAATCATTTGAATTTTTATGATTTATTATCATGGGATCAATCCTTTAATAACTTTAAACAACTCGCTGAATAACTCGTTGGAAACATAACTGAATATTGAAGATAATAAGGATGCTACAATAAATAAACATGCCAAACCTAATAATAGCCTTAAAGGCAAACCAACAACAAACATATTCAACTGAGGAACTGTCCGTGCTAAAACAGCTAATGCAACATCAAGAATAAGTACTACCGTTATAAATGGACTTGCAATTTTAAAAGCTATAACAAAACTATTTGCCACAATATGAATATAACTTCCTGTCAATTGATTCGTAAAAACGGCTTCTCCTATCGGAAGAACATCGTAACTATAAAACAAAGCCTGAATAAGTTTATGATGACCATTTCTAATAAGAAAGAGGATTAAAACAAGCAGATAATAAAAATTTCCTGTAACAGGAACTTGAATCTGACTTAGAGGATCCATAACACTGACCATAGTAAATCCAATTTGATAATCAATGAGTTGTCCTGCTAAATAAAAGACGCTAAGGATTAAATAAACAACAAAACCCAGCAGCATTCCAATAATGAGCTCTTTCATAATGAGTAAGGCATAGCCTATGACATGATTATCATAACTAACTGTAATATTTTGTTTTACGGAAAGCAAAAGAGTACTGATAATTAATGAAAAACCAATTTTTGAATAATTAGGAACATTCCTTCCGCCAAAAACCGGTGACGTTACAAATAAACCTAAAAATCTTACAAACACTAATAGCAAAATATCAACTTTCAAAAATACATTACTCATTAAAAAGTCCATTCTGCATTTTCCTTTAACGAATATATAAATTCAAATTTTTATAAATATTATTAATAAATTCCATCATGGTTGACAGCATCCAAGGTCCAAAAATTAAAATTGAAATAAAAACAGCTAATATTTTAGGAATAAAGGCAAGAGTAGCTTCCTGAATCGAAGTAACTGCCTGAAAAATGCTAACCAGTAAACCAACTGCTAAACCCATTAATAGCATAGGAGCAGATACTTTTATGACAGTCATTATTGCTTCCTGTGCTAAATCAATAATTAATTGTTCCATCCTTTTCCTCCTTATTTAAAGGTCTGAACCAGTTGACCTATCACCAAATTCCACCCATCTACCAGAATAAAAAGTAAAATCTTGAATGGCAGAGAAATCATTGCTGGAGGAAGCATCATCATTCCCATTGACATTAGGGTTGAAGCGACAACCATATCAATAACAATAAAAGGAATATATAATAAAAATCCTATCATAAATGCCGTTTTTAATTCACTAATAATAAATGCAGGAATTAAAACTCTTGATGGAATTTGCTCTTTTATTTGTTCAATATTTTCTGCATTTTCAATGGGTTCTGCATTAGAAATACCCATAAATAAGTTTAAATCACTCGTTCTGACTTGTCTGAACATAAATTCTCGCAAAGGATTCATTGCATTATCTATGGCTTCTGCCTGAGTTATCTGACCAGCTGTATAGGGTTTTATTGCCTGTTCATTGATATCTGCCAGAGTAGGACTCATAATAAATAAAGTTAAAAATAAAGCAAGTCCAATCAGAACCTGATTAGGTGGTGTCTGCTGAGTTCCAATTGCAGAACGCAGAAAGTACAGGACAATAATAATTCTGGTAAAAGAAGTCATCATAATTAATATGGATGGAGCCAAAGAGATAATCGTTATAATAAAAAGAATTTGCAGCGTACTGACAACTTCCTGAGGTCCTTCTGCTGGTTCTAAATCAATATTGATATGAGGAATAGGCAAATTTTGCTCATCTATTTCCTGACCGTAGCTAATAACGGAAAAAAATATTATTAACATTATGGTCAAAGTGATGATTTTTATGACTTTCTTTTTATCTATCCTTTTCATCCAGAATCTCTCCATCAATGTTACTATTCTTTTTTCGAGAAGAATTTCTCACATTTTTTATCATGTCTTTAAATAATGAATCAAATTTCAAATTCGGTACTTGATGAATATTATCAGAAATATTGATTTCTTTTTCATCAATTTCCGATATAAATACGATATTGTCTTTGGTAATGGCTAATAAATAAAACTTATTTCCTACCTTTACCAATTGCAGGCTTTTCTGTGGAGAAATTCCTACCGTTTCTATAATTTTAATATTATTTCCCTGATATTTTTGATACTGAATTGTACCAATTAATTTCGTAACATAATAAGCAGCAAATAATACTACGACAAATAATACAATCAGGAAAAAAAACTGGCCTATCATCTTAAACCAGTTTATATTCACTTGTCCTCCTCTATCGAATGAAGCTGATCCCTGAAGTAATAGAAAAGGCAAATATAGATTCCATATCGTATTCATTTTCTATCCTATAACCTTTCTTACGGCCTCAACCACACGTTCAGCCTGGAATGGTTTTACGATAAAATCTCTTGCGCCTGCCTGGATAGATTCAATAACCATCGCCTGTTGTCCCATAGCTGAACACATAATGATCATGGCATTACCATCAATTTTTTTAATTTCCCTGACAGCCTGAATACCATCCATTTCGGGCATTGTAATATCCATTATCACCAAATCCGGTGCAAGTTCTTTAAATTTTTCGACAGCTACAACACCATTTTCTGCTTCACCAGCTACTTCATAACCATTCTTAACTAAAATATCTTTTATCATCATTCTCATAAATGCTGCGTCATCAACGATTAATACGGTCTTTCCCATAAATACCCTCTCCTTTGAATGAATATTAAAGAAATCAGCCATAGCATTTATTAGGTATTATAATATATTTAATTAAAAAATTCCATGAAAAACGTCAAATTATCGATTATTATATCCTTTTATCAGGATTAACGATATCTGTAATTCTTATACCGAAATTTTCATCAATAACAACGACTTCACCTTTAGCAACAAATTTGCCATTAACTAAAACATCAACAGGTTCTCCTGCTAACTTATCTAATTCAATGACAGTACCAGGACTAAATTCTAATATATCTCTGATTAATTTATGGGTCCTTCCTAATTCAACAGTAACTTCCAAAGGAACATCCTTAATAATTTCAATATTTTCTTTTGTCTGAATCACTGCAGTTTGATCAAAAGATTGAAATTGGGCAGGTTGAACATTAATATTTGGCTGACCAAATCCAGAAGGCTGTGTAACAGGACTTTCGTAATAAGTATAAGATTGATTGGTTTGATTTTGCTGTTGTGGCTCAATCACTACTTGTGAAGGTGTAGGTTCAACAGCTTTTGCTGATTCAGCTTCTGTTTTTGTTTCCACTTTAGTACCAGCAGAACTTCTTTGAGAATTAATTAAATTTGAAGCAAGATTTTTTGCAAAATCTACAGGCAAAATCTGCATAATTTCACTGTCTATTAATTCACCAATCTTCATTTTAAAGGAAACCCTTACAATGCCTTCTTCACCGAAGCCCAAACTTTCAATCATTTTTTCTTTTTCTAATTTAGGTATAAATGCATGAGGTGGTTTAATATCTATTTTTTTATTAAATATGGATGACATGGAGGTGGAAGCAGAGCCAACCATTTGATTCATGGCCTCACTAATGGCACTTAAATGAAGTTCGGTTAATTCTTCGTCCGTATTTTCGCCTTCCCCACCCATCATTAAATCAGCAATAATCTTGACATCACTTTCTTTTAATATAAGCAGGTTAATACCTTCTAATCCTTCTTTAAATTCAACGTTCACTGCAACCATTGATTCTCCGTATTCACTGGCAATTTGTTCCCAAGTCATCACCTTAACATTGGGAGTGGTAATAATCACTTTTTGATTAAGTAAAGTAAACAATGTCGTTGCAGCAGTACCCATACTGATATTACCGATTTCACCTAATGCGTCTTTTTCTTCCTCCGTAAGGGGATCATTTATTGTTATTGCCTCATTATCAAGATTATCAAAACCATTGTCTTCGTCAATATCCGTTCCGCCAAGTAAAGCATCAATTTCAGCTTGCGAAAGCATATCTCCCATTTAAATTTCCTCCCTTCGCTCAACAGCAGTTATCTGTACTGCGTTTTGCTTTCTATGAATTCCAGGTTTACCATAAAACTTTAAGAGATTACCTGCATAAATTTCTAAATCTGAATTGATATATGAGTCCAGCTTTATCACATCACCAACTTGAAGATGAATAAATTCTTCAACGGTGATATGTGTTTTTCCTAAAACAGCTCTTATGGGGATTTTTGCAATTTCAAGTCTCTTTTCTAAGAATTTTCTGTAGGCAGATTTATCTTCTTGCTCCACCACTGCAAACCAATACTTAGTATTTAACCGTTCTAAGACAGGTTCAAGAACTAAATGTGGAATACAGATATTCATCATGCCTTCTACTTCCCCAAGTTTAATATTTAAAGTAACTAATGCAATCATTTCATTAGGAGAAATGATTTGAGCGAACTGGGAATTGGTTTCAATCTTTTCTAATTTCGGATTTAAATCAACTACGTTTTCCCATGGCTCTTTTAATAAAGCAATAAGTTGTGTAACAATCCTTTCTAATAGTATTCGTTCTATTTCAGTAAATTCCCTTATTTTATCAATCATTGCACCTCTTCCGCCTAAAATTCTGTCAATGATTGAATAGCCTAAATTTGGAGAAAGGTCTATTACAATTGAACCTTTTAAAGGGGAAAAATCAACAATTGACAAAATTACAGGATTAGATAAGGAATTATTAAATTCATAGTAAGTAACGGCCTCTGCGTTAATTACATCGACTTGTGTGGGTGTTCTTAAATAGCCAGACAAATAAGTAGATATTATTCTTGAATAATTATCAAAAATAATCTCTAATGTTCTTAACTGTTCTTTTGCAAACTTTGATGGTCTGGCAAAATCATATTTTTTAATATGCTTTTCTTGCTTTGATTCCTGAATTTCTGTTACATCAATTTCTCCAGTATTTAATGCTTTTAGCAGTTCATCTATTTCAGATTGTGATAAAACTTCGCCCACTTAATCACCTCCTGGCCACTATATAAGTAAGTCATATCCCTATTGAACAAAGAATTCCCCAAAATAGATATCCGTGATTGTATCGGTTTGAAAATACTCATTAATTTCATTTAATATTTCCTGACCTAATAATTCCTGGGCATTTGGCTGTAAAACTTCCTCATATTTTTTATTCCTTACAACATTGATAATAATATGTTTAAGGACAGGCAACTTTTCAGACAGTTGTTCATTAACTTTTTTATAATCCTTCTTAGTTTTATCTAACGCCAATCCTACAGAAATACGAAGCATATGTTTATCATCATTTGCACTTTCTTGCATAAGATTAGCAGTTATGGGATCATCAATTGAAAAAATGATGATATCTTCTGAATTAACAATTGCTTTATTTTGCTCTGCATTTACATTTTTATTTTCATTATTGTTTGCCATAGATTTAAATGAACTTAGTATAAAAGAAAGAGCTACAATTACTGCTATTAGAGCAGTAAAAATAATTCCTAAAATGACATAAAGAAAGATTTTATTGTTTTTTTCCATTAGAATCCCCCTTAACGAATCCATCAATTATCGCTTCCGGCGTATGGTGCATATTCACTAAGAATCTTAATTTCAACCCTCCTGTTTTTTGCTCTTCCCTCAGGAGTAGAATTATCAGCAACAGGGACGTATTCCCCAAAACCTTCAGTAGAAAATTGACTAGGATTAAAATCCCATTCATTAATATAATATTTTGCTACGGCTATTGCCCGGGCAGCAGATAATTCCCAATTGCTGGGGAATTGTACAGTCTGTATCGGCCTGTTATCTGTGTGCCCTTCAAATCGAATTCTGTTATTTGGATATTTCTTTAGTTGAACACCTATTTTATCCAATATGGTAAGGGCTTCTGGTTTTAAATCTGCTTTACCACTGTCAAACAATATCCCATCTTTAAAGGTCACAGTAACAAAATGATCTCCTAAATCAACATCAATGGCATCTTGTAATTGATTTTCAGTAACAAAATTCTTGAAATCAGAGTACATTTTTTGAAGTTCTTCAAACCTTTTTAAATCAATTTCAGGACTTGTTTCTGACAGGTATTTTTCTAAATCAGGTAACTGATTAATACCATTACCAATTTCACTGCCTTCCCCTATAGTAGAACCAGTTCCTGTCAGAATCCCAATTGAACCTTCCATAGAATTAATAAAGGCTTTAAATTTTGCGATATCTATTGTGGACATCGAGAAAAGAAGAACAAAAAACGTAAGCAACAAAGTTACCATATCACCATAAGTATTCAGCCATGTTGCAGTGCCCTTGTTTACTTCTATTACTTTTTTTCTTTTAGACACTTTTATTCACCTGCCTCCGGACCTTCACCATTGTTCTTGCCCATGGTTTCACGTAAAGTAGGTGATAAGAATGCCTTTAATTTCTCTTCAATAATTCTTGGGTTTTCTCCCGCCTGAATAGACAATAATCCCTCTATCATCACTTCTTTTAAAAGGATTTCTTCATCACTTCTGACTTTCAATTTGTTGGCTGTAGGAGATGCAAAAAAGTTTGCTAAAACTGATCCATAGAAAGTTGTAACTAAGGCAACAGCCATACTGGGTCCAATGGTAGAAGGGTCATTTAACTGGTCCAACATAGCAATAAGTCCAATTAAGGTACCTATCATACCCCAGGCAGGTCCTTCGCTTGCCATGTTCCCCCAGAAATCTTGCACTTCTTTGTGACGTCCTTCTATGAAGGCCAATTCAGTTTCTAATATATTTCTAACCAGTTCAGGATCTGTTCCGTCAACAATTAATAAAACGCCTTTTTGTAAAAACTTGTCTTCCATATCTTGCGCAGCTTCTTCAAGAGCCAGCAAACCTTCTTTTCTTGCAATATTAGCTAATTCAATAATATTTTGAATAATGTTACCTGTATTGAATTCTTGAGTTTTAAAAATTAAACGAACTGTTTTTAAGGAATTCATAAATTTATTTAACGGATAGGAAACTAACAGTGAGGCAAAAGTACCTCCAAAAGTAATCATAATAGAAGGTAAATCAAAAAATAAGCCTAACCGACCATTCATTTGAATAGAAATAATCATGAAAACAAATCCTAATATCAGTCCTAAAATGCTAGAAATGTCCAATGCAATCACCTCACTTTATTGCTAATATCGGCCAGTATTTTTTGCTTATATTCGATGACACGTTGGATAATCTCATCTACATTTTCCTTTACAACTATTTTTTTACCTGTAGTCATGGTTATGACCGTATCGGGTGTTTCTTCCACAAATTCAATTAAATCCGAATTGATCACCATATAACTACCATTTAACCTTGTTACTTTAATCATCTTTATCCCTCTTTTGGACATCAAATTACCTCGCACTTTAAGACAAAAATGTCTTAAAGTGCGAGAAAGTTAATTAACGTTTTAAATTAACTAACTCCTGAAGCATTTCGTCTGATGTGGTAATGATTCTTGAATTTGCCTGAAAACCTCTTTGAGTTGTAATCATTTCTGTAAATTCTTTAGCGAGGTCTACATTAGACATTTCTAACACACCACCTTGGAGATTAGGTTCACTTCCGATTCCGTCAAATTCACCAGAATTTGGCGTGGTAATAAATAAGTTATCTCCAACCTTTTGAAGACCAGCTGGATTTCTAAAATTCGCAATAACGATTTGACCTAACATTTTTTGTTGGCCATTGCTGTATTGGGCAGTAATGATACCATCTGCACCAATGCTATAACCCGTTAATTCACCAGGTTCCCGACCAGCTCCAAGTCCATTTTTGTCACCCATTAAAGGATCGATATTGGTTTTTTGATTGTATTGGGTCAATCCAGAAAAATCAACTGTTAAAGGTCCTATTGTGGATTTAATAATAGGATCTCCGTCACTTAAATCAGTAGTTAAATCAAAAGGTTTTCCACCATTAGAAATAGTAAAAGTTCCATTGGTTCCACCAGAGTTTTCAATATCCAGATTTCCGTCGGAATCAAATACAATAGTAATAGAATCGTCTTCAGCCCCTACTAACGTAAAGACATTACCATTCGCGTCTGTTAGTTGCAAGGTATCAGGTATATCAATACTCCATTCAGCATCCCTTGCGTCATACGTCATATAAAGATTTGCTGTATATAAGTTGCCTAAACTGTCATAAAACTTTAATTGAATTGGAATTCCATTTCCGGAAATACCATCCTGAATGTTTACGTTACCTTGTATTCGAAGATTGGTTGTAGCCTCAGGGTCGGCTGTTATGTTTTCAGGTTTATCTAATTTCAAATATTCAACTGTGCCTCTTTGAATCCTGGTACCATTATCAACCGCAGGCCATCCCATAACCTTCATTCCATTAGGAATCGTTAAATTACCATCGTTGTCTTTTCTAAATACACCTGCTCTGGTAAAGTAAGTTCCACTTTCATCACCAACAATAAAGAACCCGTCTCCTTCTATCATTAAATCAAAAGGATTGTCCGTTCTTTGAGCAGCTCCGGTTGTCATTAAAGTATCAATGGAAGAAATATTGGTTCCTAATCCAATTTGCATCGGATTTCTTCCACCTCTGCCCGTTTCAATACTTGCTGCACTGGCCCCTTGAAGAGTTTGGCTAAATACCTCATTAAAAGTAACCCGGCTGGATTTAAAGGCTGTGGTATTTACGTTGGCAATATTATTACCTATAACATCCATTTTTGTTTGATGTACTCTTAAACCGGAAATACCGGAAAACATAGATCTCATCATAGTAAAACGACCTCCTTAAATAAATAAGCTAATCCTGGTGCAGTAATACACTCATCTTTTCAGTCAATCCAAGATGAAAAGCTCTCCTACAAGAGGTCCAGCTTATATGATTACAGCACCATCAATATTGGTAAAAACAGTATCTTTGGCCTGACTTGAATCTATAGCAGTGATAACCACCCGATTTTTAATATTAACAACTAAAGCAATTTGATCCATTAGAACCAAAGAATCTTTTATACCTTTTTCCTCTGCTTTTTTAATTCCTTTTTCCAGTTTTTCAAATTGCTCTTTCGTAAAAGCTATGTTACGCGCATCTAAACGCATAGCCGCATGTTTGGAAAACTTTATATTTTTGTCAGACGCAATTTGATTTTGTAGTAGTTGCTGGAATTCACTAACCCCAGCATTGCTATTTTGATGATGAACTTTATTGACATTTAAAGTATTTATAGGGGTAATTTTAACAGGGTTATGGTTTATTTTCATAAACTCACCACCTTTATTAGCCCTCATATACTTTGATAAGGTCTTCGTATGCCAGTTCTTTACCATTTACAATAACATACATTTGATTATCCCTCATCAAAATATAATTGACTGTACCTTCAACTTCTTCATAGTCATTCATCTCTGGATTAAAGTATTTACCAACTACTTTTTTTCCCGTAATGGATTCTTTGGTCACGACACCTACAATTTTATCCATAGTGGTTTCAAGATAATAATCGTCTGTGCCAATTACCAGATAAGGAATACCATTTTTCATATTAATATGTTTTACAAAACCTTCAACATATTCCTGCTTATTATTTAGTGGATTGTTTCTTGTAAATTGAACAACTTTACCAATCAGTTCAAAAGGATTACTTGGCCCATCATCAATCGCTGATAAGCTTGCGTCTGTTACCATATTAACATCTTCAACAGCAACCTCTCTGTCTCCAACCACTAAATAAGCCTTATTATTTGCAATTTTAACAAAGTCAACTTTCCCTTCCACAATTTCAACGTCTGATGTTTGACGATTGACAACGGTTGCTTGTATATTTTTTCCGATTAAAGCAAAAGCTTTTGTTACTTCTAAAGTTTTATTCATATTTTGCATTTGCTCTAAAGCGCTAAATTGAGCCATTTGGGCCAAAAATTCTTTGTCATCCGTCGGATTAAGAGGATCCTGGTATCTTAATTGGGTTACCAGAAGATTCAAGAATGCATCTTTGCTTAACTCATTTTTTGGAGTGGTCGTTTGCTTGGAATACTGTATCCTTGAATCATTAGGATCAATATAATTGACTTTTTGAACATCTGCCATGCTTTCACCTCCAAGCTTAAGAATTTATGCAGAATAATCAATGATACTTTCTGAACGTTGGTAAGGATTATCTGCCGGGTTTAAATAAGTTTCTTCGGGATTATTTACAAAATCCGAAAGAATGTTGCTAATTCTCTTTCCAGATTTTGATGACTTTTCTTTCATAAAATTGGAATGATGTTTTTGAAAATCTTGTTTTACAAATACTTCAAGATTTTTAACTTCCAGGCCTTGTTCACTGAGTGCATCTTTTAACTGATTGAAATTGGCTTCAATAATTTCTTTAACTGCCTGGTTTTCTGCCATAAATTGAGCAGTAACAATACCTCTTTCTGTAACAATTTTTAAGCTCAATTTACCTAAATGATCTGGTTTAAGCTGTAAACTCATTTCTGAACTTGTCTCACCAACATTGATTTTGATTTGTTCTACCATTTGTTCTACGATATTTTGCTGATTCATTAAATCATTCGTTGTTCTTCCTGTTACATTTTCAGTAATGTTTTCTGTACTTTGAAGATGCGTTTCAAAATTTTGCTGAATAATTATGTTTCTATTTTCTAATCGCATCTCTTCTGAATTAGCAAAAGTATCTTCATTTAAAAAACTCTCATCATTATTAAACTTATTGTCAAAAGTCTTTTTATTACTTTGTGGGTTATTCTTTTTAGATTCAAGTGTTAAAACCTCTTCTCCAGAACGCTGTTCCTGGCTTTTATCCAGAAGTCTGGCATTTTGCTCTAAATCCTGGTCAATGATATGGTCAACTTGTTCCATAAGCTCTGAATGGTCAATGTTATTCATAGACTGTTGATCAACAACTGAATTTAAAATGAAATCTTCACTGTCATTTTTTAGATTGAATTTCACTGTTTCTTCAGCTTGCATGAAATGAGTATCAACGAAAGGAAAAGCAACTTTTAAATGTTCCATTATACTCATTATGTCTTTGTACAATTGATTAACATCAGGAATGGATAATAAATCAATAGAACTTGTGACATTGAATAACTTCTGAAGGAAAAGATTAATATTGGTCGGAGAAAACAAATCGTATACAGTCAGACCTAACTGTTGCAAACTCTCCACAATCTCTTCTTCTGACATATCCGTTTTTTCAGCAATGTTTTTGATAATTTGCCTTTCTTCCGGCAATGGCTCAGGATTAATCTGTGAATCATCTGTTGTAACAACCTTTTTCAATGTATCGCTTTTATGACTGTGATAATCTTTTTCTGATACATTGATCTTACTGTTAGCATTACCAGTCGTGCTTGCTTTTGATTTGAAAATATTCTTGTTTTCATAGCTGTCGTTTAACAAATCTTTAAAGCTTCCTTTTTGAGAATTTGCATTTTTCACTGAACCATTATTAAAAGATTTTGCTAACTCGGTTGTAAAATCAAATGAAAAAATTTGTACATTCATCCCCTACCCTCCTTTCATTTCATTATTGTGGTGCTAAACTTTTTACAAGTCTGGCTGCACGTTCAGGATTCATTTCTTCTATAATTGCAGCCTGTTGTTCACTATCTATGTTATTAAAGATAAGAACAACCAAATCCATATCTGTAACCATCATTTCTTCAACAACTTCTGCAGCACTGGCAGGGTCCATGGTTTGGAACGGTTCAGCATATTTTTTAATCTCTTGTGTATTAACTTCTTCACCCAGTAATTCCTCGTAGATTTGTGCTGCTGTATCCGGATAAATAGATTCAAAAAACTTCATAAAAGCTTCAGGATTGTCCTGTGCAACCTGCTTACTAAATTCATCTTTATCTAGCTTAAATTGTAATTGCTGCTCTTCTATTTCCCTCAGTCTTTTCACTTCAGCTTCAAGTCTTTCTATGGCATTTTGATAAGAAGCAAGTTGTTCTTCTTTTCTTTCTAATTGACTTTCCAAGTTATTTATTTCCTTGATTAATTCTTCTTTAGTCAAATTCCCATACTTGTTACCATCTTTTTTGCTGGCAGGAAGAAGATTGCTGATAATAGGTACATTTTCTAAAAAATTTCTTAAATATTTTTCCGATAAGTTTCCGACATTAAAACGGATTACAGCCGCTATTACGAGAAATAGGATAATAAATATAATAATTGCAATAAATAAAGGACTTTTCTTTTTTCTCTCTTCAGATGGAAGAAAATCTTCCTCTTTATTTTTTGTGGTCGGGGTGCTTACTTTACTAGCTATTTGTCTCACTCCTATCTATAAGACGGTTTTGAGATTGGAAACTAACGACTTCATCAATACTTCGTTGTTCTTTTTTATTTTCATCATCTAAGAAATTAAACCAGTGTTTTTCTTTTAATTTCTCCAGCATCTTCTTTTGCCTGGATGCTTCAATTAGTTCTTGCCTTTTTTTTTCTGCCTTCTCATAAGCAAGTTTTACATTTTCTTCTTGCTTGATTATTTTTCTTTTTAAAAAGTTACCATAATTGTTATAAAAAATTATTTCATTAGGAGCAATTGAATCATGGATTTTTGAACGTAATAAATGAATCAATTCGTTAGATTCCTCTGTCAATTTTTCTTTTATTGATATTTCTCTATGAAGTTCATTTAAGGCATTTGAATATTCCTGCTTTTTTTGTTCTTCAATTTTTTCTCTTACGTTCAAAATGCTTTCCATACGGAAATAAAAACGGCCCATAAAAATCCCCTTTAATATCTATTCTCCGTAAAGAATTCGATTCATTTGCTCTAAAACTTCATTCATCTCGAAATTTTCTTCAACTTTTTGCGTTAAAAAATCATTAATTTTTTTTATTTTAGAAATAGCTTCATCGATTTCATCATTGCTTCCTTTAACATATGCACCAATATTAATTAAATCTTCAGCATCTCTATAAACAGCCATTAATTTTTTTATTTCATATGCCATTGCTTTATGGTCATTATCAACAATATCGTTCATTACCCTGGATACACTTTGTAAAATATCGATAGCTGGATAATGATTCCTATTAGCTATTTTTCTGGATAAGACAATATGACCATCCAGAATTCCACGTGCTGTATCTGTCACAGGTTCTGTCATATCATCGCCATCAACTAAAACCGTATATAAACCGGTAATCGAACCCCGATCAGAATTACCTGCTCTTTCCAAAAGCTTAGGCATAACTGCAAAAACAGAAGGGGTGTAGCCTCTTGATACAGGTGGTTCACCAATGGCTAAACCGATTTCTCTTTGAGCCATTGCAAAACGTGTCAGAGAATCCATAAGCAGCAATACATCTTTCCCTTCGTCCCGGAAATATTCAGCAATTGCAGTTGCTGTTTGAGCAGCTTTTAAACGGATTAATGCAGGCTGGTCAGAAGTTGCAACGACAAGAACTGAACGCTTTAGTCCTTCTTCTTTTAAATCTTTTTCTATAAACTCTCTTACTTCTCTTCCCCTTTCTCCGATTAAAGCAATCACATTTAAATCAGCTTTTGTGTTTCTGGCAATCATACCTAATAAGGTACTTTTTCCCACACCACTACCGGCAAAAATTCCTAATCTTTGACCTTTTCCTACGGTTAAAAGTCCATCAATTGCCTTAACACCTAAAGGAAGAACTTCTGTTATCCGTTTGCGCTTTAAAGGATTAGGCGGTTGATTTTCAATGGGATATCTTATATCTGAAGCAGGTAATTCTTTACCATCCATAGCTTGTCCCAGTCCGTTTATAATTCTTCCTAATAAATGATAGCCAACAGAAACATTTAAATTTGTTTTAGTGGTTTCTATAATACTGCCAGGACCAATGCCAGCCATCTCTCCCAAAGGCATTAAGAGAATTTTATTATTTTTAAAACCTACCACTTCAGCCATTACGGGATAAGAAGTATTTTTTGAACGAATATAGCAAAGATCTCCCACATTACAAACTGGTCCTATGGATTCGATGGTTAAACCAACAACTTGTGATACTCTTCCCTGATATTTAAAATAATCTTTATTAAGTACGCTCCTGTATTTGTCGATGTTGATTGTATTCAAGACCTCACCCAATCCTAAAATCAATAATTCTTAATTGACAGTAATTCTTCTTTTAATCCTTCAAATTGCACGCCTAAACTGCAGTCAATATTACCAAAGTCTGTTTCGATAATACAATCTGAACAAGATAATGAAGAATCTTTAATAATTTCAATATCATTATTTATTCCTAAATCTTCTATCAATTCCTCTTTGGATTCAATAACCAACGGATAGTCTTGATCAGAAACCCGGATAATTATTTTTTCATTTCCTTCTTTAACCTGAGAAAAACCCTTTCTTATTAAATATAAGATATATTGCGGGTTTGTTTTTATGCTATTCGCTAATAACTTTTCCAAAATATCAATAATGAGCTGAACCATTTGGGGTTCTATTTCATTAATGATTCTTTCTTTTTCTAAATAAGCTTTCTTTAATTCTTCTTTTGCCTGACTTTTAATTTTTTCGCCCTCCAGGATGCCTTGTTGCAATCCTTTTTCATAACCTTCTTTCCAGGCTTCTTCTTCTGTTTCCTTTTTTAATGCGATTGCTTCCTGACGGGCTTTATCCAACAACTCAGCTGCTGCTTTTTCTGCCTCATGGATCATTTTATTAGCATCGTATCTTGCTTTTTCTAAAATATTCTGGACTATGATTTCAGCCGAAGTATTATCAATTTTAACAAGATCTTCTTTAGGAAATTCCTCGTTGGCTTTAATCTGTACCGTTTGCTCATAATTATAGTTAACAGCAGGACCTTTTATGATACTAGACAATTATTTCGTCACCTCCACCTCTGGAAATAACAATTTCGCCAACTTCTTCAAGTTTCCTGATTACATTAACAATTTTTTGTTGAGCATCTTCGACATCCCTAAGTCGAACAGGTCCCATATATTCCATATCTTCTTGTATCATGGCAGAGAGACGTTTAGAAAGATTTGCAAAGATAACATTTTTAACTTCATCGGTTGCTCCTTTAAGGGCAATCGCTAAATCATTGTTATCAACTTCTCTGAGTATTCTTTGAATTGACCTGCTGTCTAAGGTAATAATATCTTCAAATACAAACATCTTCTTCTTAATTTCTTCTGCTAGTTCAGTATCTTCTACTTCCAGTGTTTCCATAATATATTTTTCAGTTCCCCTGTCCACACAATTTATGATATCAACAATAGCATCTACACCGCCGACAGCAGTAAAATCTTCTGTTACTAAAGCAGAGAGTTTCTTTTCCAAAACTCTTTCGACCTCTTTGATGATGTCTGGCGATGTCCTATCCATTAAAGCAATTCTTCTTGCTACATCAGGTTGTTTTTCCTGAGGTAAAGATGCTAATACTGCAGCTGCCTGAGTGGGGTTTAAATAAGATAGAATAAGGGCGATTGCTTGAGGATGTTCATTTTGAATAAAGTTTAATAGCTGACTTGCATCCGTTTTTCTTACAAATTCAAAAGGTCTGACTTGAAGAGATACGGTAAGTTTATTAATAACCTCAATGGCTTTTTCGCTGCCCAACGCTTTTTCAAGAACCTGTTTAGCGTAAGCAATACCTCCTTCTGCAATATATTGCTGCGCTAAACAAACCTGATAAAACTCATCTAAAACTTTTTCCTTCATTTGTGGGGAAACAGTCCGTATATTTGCTATTTCTAAAGTTAATTGCTCTATTTCTTCTTCCCTTAAATGTTTAAATATACGAGCTGATTTTTCAGGTCCCAATGCAATAAGAAGCATAGCTGCTTTTTCTCGGCCTGAAAGTTCCTCCTTCACAATTGCCATCTATCTTCACTCCCATTCTTCGCTTAGCCAATTGCGTAAAAGACTTGCAACTGCTTCAGGTTTTTCGTCAACAAATTTATCAATTTGTTTCTTGATCTCAGATTCTTCATTATATTCAATGGGTTCAAGTTCTTCTGAACGAACTTGTGAGCTTTCAAGCATTGCTTCTACAGACAATTCAGGTTCTATTTCTGTAACTTCTATAGGCTCTGCTTTTCTAATTAAAGCATAAGCTAACAATGCAATCAGAACAAATAAAATACCCAATAAAACATATTCATGATAAGGCCTTGGTGTAATGGTCTTATCTATAAAAACAGGAACCTCATATCCAAGAATCTCAACATTGTTTACATTTAAACCCGATGCATTTGCCACCAAACTACGTAATTGCGGATATTCATTTTCAATATCAATGATGGAAGGGGTCGATTTAATACGATACTTAAATTCTTCCCAACTTTCTCCATCCTGCATTGAATTTGCATTATTTGAACCACGATTGCTTTCTAATTGCTCCTGATCGTAAATTTTATCCCGTAATACAACAACCGAAATATTCGATTCATCTGCTATTACAGAACCGATACTTTTTTCTAATTCAGTATATTTTTTGTCTAGTTCATACTTTATTTCACTTTGGTTTTCTTTAGCTTCATAAGCGTTTTCGGCACCCATAACATATTGTGGAACATCAAGATCATTAGCCGCTAAGCCTGGTTCTTCTCCTGAAGCACCACCAGTTGCTTTGCGCGAAGAAGTGTTTTCATAAGAAATAACGCCTTTATTTGATCCTTCTATAGGAGAGCTGACTAATTCTTGTTTTTCCCTATACTTATCAAAATCTAATACCAAATTGGGAGTTACCCGCACATCATCAAATAAAGGACCCAGAATTGAAAGTACTTTTCTTTCAATTTCTCTTTCTGCAGCAAGTTTAACTTCCTGCTGTTCATCCATATTAACACCTGCTGTTTCAGCATCAGCAAGATATAAGATGTTACCTCTGTTATCAATAATCCTTACATTTTTTACATCTAAATTTTTAACGCTTCCTGCAACATAATGAGCAATTCCTAAAACTTGCTTTTTGCTTAATTCCTTTTTAAGAGTCAACTTAACACTTGCACTTGCTTCCTGATTAGCCGCTATGAAAAAATTATCATCATTTGGTATAACTAAATGCACATTGGCCGCCTCAACACCTTCAATAGTAGCAATTTCCTTTGCTAACCTCTCTTGTTCAGCTTCTTTTAACTTGGCTTTTTTTTCCGTTTCCGTTGTTCCCATACCATTATCAAGTGCATCTTCAAAAGTAAAACCACTATCTGGGATTTGCTCCATAGCCAATTCCATTTTGGCTTTAGCATAGTCTTCTTTTTTTACTTCAATGGATGTTCCATCTTCATTGGTTTTATTATAAATATTGGCCGCATCTAATACTTCTTTAATTTCTGCAGCTTGCTCATAAGTAAGATCTTCATTAAATAATCTTACCATTTTCGGTCTGCTGGTAATAAAAATAGCAACAGCCAAAGAAAAAACAATACATACAGCTATGAGCCCTAACCTAATTTTTTGTCCTTTATTGAATTTATTCCAATATTCTGTAATCTGCTCTGAAATCTTCGAAAAAGTTTCCTGCATTCATTCACCTCATTTCTGTACAAAATCAGTATTATACGCTTATAACTTAACATTATAAATTGATCCGCATGATGTCATTATAAGCTTCTAATACTTTATTGGTGATTTGTACAGTAAATTGAAGTGCTACATTTGCTTTTTCCTGTGCAATCATGACATTGTGTATATTATCCGTTTTACCGGTTACAAAATCTAAAGTAATTTGCTCTGCATCTTTTTGAAGAGAATTGGTAGTATTAATTAAGCCTAACGCTGCTTTATAAAAATCTTCAAAAACAAGGGCTTCTCTATTAACTTTAGTAGTATGATTATCGAAATTATTATCTAAATTTAAGGAATTAATAAAATTCCGACCTTCAACCTTCATGTACATCCTCCTAAATCAGATAAATTAACGACCAATTTCCAATGCTTTCAACGCCATACTTTTATTGGTATTGATAGCTGTAACATTAGCTTCATAGGAGCGGTTAGCAGAAATCATATTTACCATTTCTTCAATAATATTAACATTAGGCATGCGAACATATCCGTTTTCATCTGCATCAGGATGTTCAGGGTCGTATACCATTTGAAAATCACTATTATCCTCTACGATTGCTGAAACCCGTACCCCAGAACTACTATATTGTTCCATGCTCTTTTTTAAAAGCTTACTGAAAGGCAGTTGCTCTTTTTTTTCTTCAAATAAAACCGTTTTTCTTCTATATGGTTCTCCATTTTCTGTGCGGGTCGTATTGATATTAGCAATGTTCTGAGAAATGATATCCATTCTTAATCTTTGAGCTGTTAAACCACTGGCACTGACATCCATTGCCCTGAAAAATGACATCGACCTCACCCCTATCTAATATTGTTTAACACAATGTTAATTCTTTTAAACTCATGAGATACCTGACTTATTAAAGTGTTGTATCTGATGCTGTTTTTGGCCATCTCCACCATTTCTACATCAACATCTACATTGTTTCCATCCATACGTGTTTCCAAATTATCGTAATTGACTACAATTCGGGGCTGAACTTTTTCAACATTTTTCTTATTATTTGACTTAAGAGCATCTGCTAAATACTGTTCAAATTTTACTTCTTTTTTCTTATAATTTGGTGTATCTGCATTAGCAATGTTCCCAGCGATAATTTCATTTCTCAACCACGAAGCATCCAAGGCTTTTTCTAAAATGTCAACATTAGAATTTAGCCGGCTAAACAACATTATTAACCCTCCTATGCTTTAATTAATCATAATTATATAACAAAAAACCACACATTAATATAATTTTTTTTCAATCTTCCATTAATTAAATAATTATTCGACTTTAATATCATTATATACATTAAATAATAAAAGAGCAACAAAATCATATTGAGAAATTTGTCCCATTTGCTTATTTTTTTCCCATATTATTATAATTTTTTTTAATATCAATTTAAATCAATAAAAATAATATAATAATTAATATTGTTAATAATTTCTATAATTTAGTATTATGTTAATTGATTAATAGCTAAAATACACAAAAAAAAAGTGGCAAGCCACTTTTTTAATGTCTTAATTTATTTAATTCATCGATTAGCGCGTCATTTAATACTTTAATGTAAGTGCCTTTCATACCTAAAGAACGAGATTCTATTACTCCGGCACTTTCGAATTTTCTAAGAGCATTCACAATAACAGATCTGGTAATTCCAACTCTGTCAGCAATTTTACTTGCTACCAGCAAGCCTTCATTACCATCTAATTCTTCGAAAATATGAAGAATAGCTTCTAATTCTGAATAAGATAAAGTAGCAATAGCTGAATTAACAATAGCGGTTTTTCTAAGTTCCTCAGCAGATTCTTCAGTCTTGGAACGAAGAATTTCCAAACCTACTACAGTTGCACCATATTCACCAAGTATTAAATCATCTGTACTATACTCTCCACTGTCTTTATATATTAAGAGAGTACCTAATCTTTCCCCGCCAGCACCTATTGGTATAACAGTACCTATTAAATTAGCAGGAAGTTTTTTCTCATCAGACATAGGAAAATCGCTTAAAGATATATTGTCCTGAGTTTCAATAATTCTTAATAAATAATCATTAAAACTAGTATCAACATTGCTGCCTACTTCCCCTTTGTCTGCATCAAACAATTTGTTAGAAGAATTCGAATAATCCGCCCCTAAAATTTTTCCTTTCTTACTTATGATTAGTGTGTTGGATTCTAAGACTTCACTCAGCACTTTACATATATCGTTAAAAATTACTGGCTCAACTCCAGAACGCTGCAACAAATTGTTCAACTTTCTCGTTTTTTCTAATAATTCTACTGACATTTTATTCCTCCTTGTTTAATCTTTATTTTCTGTCTAGTATTATGTTCTAAAAATTCACACTTTATACTATAAAAACGATAATTTTTTTATAATAATTATTGTTGTAATTATTTTTTTTTTACTAATAATTAGTTAATTCATAAATTTATATTATTATCATAGCACTAATTATTTAAAAAAACAATATTTTTAAAGAATCTTACTAAAAAGTTTAATTTTTTAATCATTTGCCGAATTAATAATATCATTTAGAATTAAAAAAAGCAATAGTTTTTAAAAAACTATGCTAAAAAGTTGTCTTTTTTTGTCGATTTCTCTTAGATAGCTTTTATAAATATATTATTCTATTTCTTTACTATATAAACACGCCTCATTACTGCATATCGCTGTCTTTTTCTTTTTCCCTTTCTCTACCATATAACTGCCGCATTTAGGACATTTTTCGCCAGTTGGTTTATTCCATGACATAAATTCGCATTCTGGATTCTTTTCACAGCCGTAATATTTTCTGCCTTTCTTTGTTTTTTTAATGATTATTTTATGACCACACAAAGGACAAGAAACACCTGCTTCTTCATATATGGGCTTGGTATTTCTGCACTCAGGAAAATTAGGACATGCAAGAAACTTACCGTAACGCCCGTATTTAATTAACATGTTCTTCCCACAGTTTTCACAAATCACATCAGTAACTTCATCTAAATTAATATCCCCAATTTCTTCTTCAGCAATTTTCAAGGTTTCATAAAAAGCTGGATAAAATTCTCTGATTACTTTTTTCCAGGGAATTTTTCCTCTTTCAACTTCGTCTAATTGTTCTTCCATTTGAGCCGTAAAATCTACATCAACTATATCTTGAAAGTAGGATTTAAGAATATCGATGACAATCTCCCCTAATTCCGTCGGATAAATGACCTTATTTTCTTTTACGGCATAACCTCTGTTAAAAAGGGTGCTGATAGTAGGCGCATACGTACTTGGACGACCTACTCCATTTTCTTCTAAAGTTTTGACTAATGTTGCCTCAGAATATCTGGCAGGTGGTTGAGTAAAATGTTGCTTTGCTTCTAAATGGTCTAATTTTAATTCCTCATCAATATTTGTGCTGAAATTCATTTCTTCTTCTTTTTCTTTTTCCTTATTATATACGATCAAAAAACCATCAAATTTAACAGATGAACCTGAACTGGTAAAAATATAATCTCCAGCACTTATTTTAATTGAAAAAGTATCATATGCGGCAGGTGCCATTTGACTGGCCATAAATCTTTGCCATATTAATTCATAAAGCTTATATTGATCATTACTTAAAGAATTTTTTATACTTTTAGGTTCTTTATCAATATAAGTAGGTCTGATGGCTTCATGGGCATCCTGACTTTTCCCTTTATTCTTATAACTATATTCTCTTGTATTGATATATTCTTTTCCAAAATGAGTTTCTATATATTTTTTTGCCTGAGCTTTAGCTTCTTCTGAAATTCTGACAGAATCCGTACGGATATAAGTAATTAAGCCAACAGTACCTTCTCCTTCAATATCCACACCTTCATATAACTGCTGAGCAATTCTCATTGTTTTAGTGGTTGAAAACCCTAAATATTTTGAAGCTTCCTGTTGAAGAGTACTGGTTGTAAAAGGTGCTACAGGCTTTTTGATACGCTCTCCAAATTTAACTTCTTCTATTTTAAATTTTTGCTTCTTGATTTCGCTAAGAATCTTATCCGCTTTTTCTTTTGAATCAATTTCGATTTTATTGTCTTTTAAACCATAAAATTTTGACTCAATTGCTCTTTTTTCATTGTCCAGGAATTTTGCTTCTATAGTCCAGTATTCCTCTGGAACAAAATTATTAATTTCTTCTTCTCTGTCACATATCAATCTTAAAGCAACCGACTGAACTCTACCGGCACTAAGCCCTTTTCTGATTTTTTTCCATAAAAGCGGACTGATTTTATAGCCGACAATTCTGTCTAATACTCTTCTTGCCTGTTGGGCATCTACTAAATTCATATCAATATCTCTGGCCTCTTTTATGGAGTTTTTTACAGCATTTTTTGTAATTTCGTTAAAAGTAATTCTTTTGGTTTTCGTTTCATCGAGATTAAGGGCATGCATTAAATGCCAGGATATAGCTTCTCCTTCTCTGTCCGGGTCCGTCGCGAGATATATTTTATCTGCAGTTTTAACAATTTTTCTTAACTTGCTTAAAATTTCTCCTTTCCCACGAATGGTAATATATTTAGGTTCAAAGTCTTCCTCTATATTCACGCCTAATTGACTTTTGGGCAAATCTCTAATATGACCCATCGTCGCTTCTACCTTATATGATTTCCCTAAAAATTTTTTAATTGTTTTTGCTTTAGCTGGTGATTCTACTATAACCAGATAGCTTGCCATATTACCCCTCCATCATTAAATTCGGATAAACTTCTTACCCGGCAACTGTTTGATTAATCCTTTTATCTCCAATAACGTAAGTATTGCTTGCAATTTATCGATATTATACTTTGTTTTAACAGATAAATATTCCATTGATGTGGCTTCAAAACTTATACAATCATATACTATATTTTCTTCTAATGCAAGTCCACTTATACTTTCATTTTTATATGGCTTATCTTCTTTATTATTATATTTATTATAAATATCCATATTTAATTTTATTTCTTCCAAAATATCTTCAACTTTTGTAACTAATTTTGCTCCCTGCTGAATAAGTTTATTGGTTCCTGTACTTGTACTGCTAAAGATACTTCCTGGTACAGCAAACACTTCTTTTCCTTGTTCTAAGGCCAAATCTGCAGTAATAAGAGCCCCGCTTTTTTCTCCTGCTTCTACAATAAGAACGCCTTTGCTAAGACCACTAATAATTCGGTTTCTGGCCGGGAAGAAAGAAGGAATTGCTTTTGTAGTCGGAGGGTATTCAGAAATAAGTGCTCCTGTTACTTCAATAGATTTCATCAAATTTATATTACCAGGAGGGTAACAGTTATCTAAACCATTTGCAAGAACTGCAACCGTATTCCCTCCAAATTCTAAAGCAACCTTATGCGCCTCACTGTCAATCCCATAAGCTAAACCACTAATGATGCCAATTCCCCTTTTAACCAATTCCCTGCCCAATTCCCTTACAACATTTTTACCATATTCAGTGCAGTTTCTAGATCCCACAATGGCTATATATCCTTTTTCAAAGGCAGGTAACTGACCTTTTACATAAATTCCTGGCGGAGGATTAGGAATGTTTCTCAGCATCACAGGATAAGCTTCATCCTGAATAGAATAAAAAAAGATATTTTTTTCTTTTAAATCGAATAAAGCTTCTATTAACCCTTCATAATTTTTTGATCTTTCCAATATATTTAATTCTTCTTCAGAAATATTTATCACACTTTTTATTTCATTTTTTCCCAGCTTCCAAATATTTTTTGGTGTTTTAAAATGCTTTAATAGCTGCTGGATTCTACTTTTTTTAAGACCTTTTAAATTGCTTATCCAAAACCAATAAATCGTACTCTCTAAAAGCCCTTCCACAAAATCACCTTCTGTTATCATTAAATCTTACTTATTACATGATTATAACACACCCGCTCTGTATAACTTTTTATATTTTACCACTTATTTGAATTAATTCAAGCCTCTCATCTGTTGGTTTATTAATGTAATAATGTGGAATAATATTAATAAATTCATGTTTTAATGAAAGGAAGAACACAATGCTTAGTAAAGTTAAAAGTTGCTCTTTATATGGTATTAACGGGTATCTGGTAGATGTCGAAGTTGATTTGAGTGAAGGACTTCCCGGATTTGATTTAGTGGGACTTCCCGATTCTTCTGTTCGGGAAGCAAAAGACCGGGTCCGGGCTGCAATAAAAAATTCTCAGCTTTTATTTCCTGTTAAAAGAATTACAATTAACCTTGCCCCAGCTGATACTAAAAAAGAAGGATCTGCCTTTGATCTTCCTATTGCTGTCGGAATTGTTAGTTGTAATCTTTCAATAAGCCCGGAAAAACTTGAAAAAACTATGATTGTTGGGGAGTTGTCTTTAGATGGCAGCGTGAAACCTGTTAATGGTATCTTGCCAATGGTTTATTCTGCCTATAAAAACGGACTGGAACAATGCATTGTTCCTTTTGAAAATGCTGAAGAAGGGGCAATCGTTGAAGGAATTAAGGTTATTGGCGTACATAACTTAATGGAAGCTTTAGAATATCTTTTAGGAACAAAATCCATTCCTGAAACCACTGTAAATATTCAGACACTGATGCAACAATCTTCGAACTCAAAACTTGATTTTTCTGATGTCAAAGGACAGGCACATGTTAAAAGGGCATTAGAAATATCTGCTGCAGGCTCTCATAATTTGCTGATGATTGGACCACCAGGATCTGGCAAAACTATGATGGCAAAAAGACTTCCTACCATTCTTCCTGACTTAACTTTTGAGGAAAGTATAGAAATAACTAAAATATATAGTGTTTCCGGCTTGCTTCCGGACAAAAAATCTTTAATTACAAACAGACCTTTCCGTTCGCCTCATCATACTGTGTCAACTTCTGCCTTAGTTGGAGGTGGGAGAATCCCAAGACCAGGAGAAGTAAGTTTGTCCCATTATGGTGTCTTGTTTTTGGATGAACTTCCAGAATTTAACAAAAATGTATTAGAAGTACTGCGCCAGCCTTTAGAAGACAGAGAAGTAACTATATCGAGAGTTAACGCTACTTTAACTTATCCAGCCAGTTTTATGCTGGTTTGCTCGATGAACCCATGTCCATGTGGTTACTATGGGGACGAGGAAAAATGCCATTGCCAGTCTGAAACAATCAAAAAATATCTTGCAAAAATATCGGGTCCCCTTCTTGACAGGCTGGACATCCATGTTGAAGTGTCGCCTGTCAAGTACAAAGACTTAAACACAAAAGAAAAAAGTGAATCCTCAGCCAGCATCAAAAAAAGAGTCTTAAAAGCTCAAAAAATACAACAAGAGCGCTATAAAAATGAAAATATTTATTTTAATGCACAACTAGGCGCTGCTCAAATTGAGAAATATTGTATTTTGCGAAAAGAAGAAAGAGAGTTATTAAGAACTGCCTTTGAAAAATTGAATTTAAGCGCCAGAGCTTATCATAGAATCTTAAAAGTAGCAAGAACAATTGCCGATTTAGATGAAAAAGAAAATATTGAACTCCAGCATCTTAGCGAGGCTATACAATATCGAAGTTTAGACAGAAAATACTGGGCATAAAATTAGGTTTAGATGTTACTGTATTAAACAAAGAAGCAGCTACGTTAACACCGAAAAAGCTTCCAAAAGTTTATGAAAAATTAATAAAAATGGGTGTAAAATAAAATAAAAATGAGTCTACTTTTTATTTATCATACTGATATTTTGGTAATGAATTTTTCTTTCATAGTCTGTTTTAAAAGTAAATTTCCGGCCTTCAGAAAGACCCTTCAGATACTCAATAGCGCTAAAAATATCTTCTTCTTTTAAATCCAGGCTATGTCCTGCAACGATTTTTTTTGGCTTGTAATTCAAATAATTTTTTAAGCTTTTAATATATGTTTTAATATCATTATTTTCAACATAAATAATTGGTTTTTCTAAATTATCACCTGCATATAATACCTTTTCATTATGGTCAAATAAGGAAATACTGTCTATCGTATGGCCCGGACTGTAAAAAAGCTCAATTCCTTCATCGTAAAAAATTATTTTTTCCTTAAAGGTGATGTTAGGTAATTGCTTCTCTGCCCTGCCTAAGATATATTGCCTGTTATGCTTCATTTGCTTTTCCCATTGTTCATCAAGAAACTTTCTGCATATTTCGTGGCTTATAATATCCTTTCCGATAAAGCTGGCATTGCCCCATACATGATCCCAGTGAAAATGGCTGTTAATCACAATTATTTCTTTATTTTTTGAAGAATGGTTAATTCGTTCTAAAACGGGTTTCATAGCATCTGAACCGCAATAAGTATCTATCACAAAGAATTTTGAAGGGGTTTCGACAAGAAAAACATTGGTTACAAAATCTTCAATATTCTCATAAGAAAAAGCCACAGCATTGGCTGCAATCTTACGAACCTTCATAATATCTTCTCCATATGAATATGAGGACAAGTTTCTTCATAATAAATGTCTCCCGATGAAGTATAACCCAGTTTTTTATAAAATCCTTCCGCTCTGCATTGAGCCGATATGGTTATTTTCTCTGCCCCTTCTTCTTTTGCCTTTTCTTCAAGAGACTGCACCAGTACTTTTCCCAGTCCAAGTTTACGATATTCTTTTATAACTGCCAATCTGCCAATAGTATAAGTTTTCTTTTGAGAATCCTTTGTAAATAATCTGCCTGTTGCAACCGCTTGCTGATTATCATACAGAACAAGATGAATGGCTTTTTCATCACAATCATATTCATCAAATTCATCTTTGAAACCCTGTTCTTCAATAAATACTTTTTTTCTGATGAATTTCCCGTCATCTGTTAAATGCCTTGAAAAGACTTTTTCAATTTTCATAAGTTAATCTCCTCTTCTCGAATATATTATTTTTGAGTTGTTTACCAAGAACCTTCTAAAAATTCTTTTTGTATTTTATTATGCCATTTTGCATCAAAACCTAATGGAAGATGTTCTTTATCTATGAACTTTTCATTATCAATTTCTGAAAAATAGTTATAAAATTGAAGCTCAACATATATAAATTGATTGCGTTCAGGATTGGTCATGGCATAAATATATCCATAATACGGATCTGCATAAACCGCATATAATTCATAGGGAAATTCTTTTGCCCCGTAAATTAAATAATTATCTGAGGACTTTATATTTTTTAAGCGTTCGTATTCCTTTCGGTAACTTTCGTCATCACAGGTATAAACCAAATATCCAAGATAAGAAGCATCCCAGGGATTATAGTAAATGTAGCAGAATTTTTCAACTTTCATTGAATCTGTTATTTCATCAGAGAAAATATCTTTATAACGATTAAAATGATACTTGTATTTTCCATCGTGTCCTAAAATTTCTTCATACATCCTTATATCATTAATCGTTTCCTTACTATCATACATCCACAAATACCCAATGACAACAAAAAGCACTGTATATATTCCAATAATAACAAACAAGAGTATGATAATACGAAGAACAGTATTTTTGTATTTTTGTATTTTTTTAAATAATTGATTTCTTTAAGATTATTATTAACCTGATTCAGATCAATTAATTGATCAGTAATTTTATAATTCATTTCATCATAGATCTTTTTGCTGTCTTCACAATCCTTTAAGTGTTCTTGTATGTCTTGATTTGTTTCCTGAGAAGTCACATGATCTATGTAATTAGGTAATAAATCTTTTACGATGTGGCATTTTAAACTCATTAAATCTCTCCTTTCATTAATTGCTGTTTCCCCCTAAAAAAGGTTACCCTGGCCCAGCTTTCTGATTTATTCATTATCTCACCTATTTCAGCAAAAGATAATTCTCCCAATAATCTCAAATAAATCACATCCCGGTAATCTTTATCGAGACTTTGATTTTTTTATAAAAATTGATTTTATCCTGACGATCAATAAATTCTTCGATATTGTTATCCGAATCTTCTATTTCTATATCCTCAAGAGAAATTGCTTTGTGTTTTTATTCTTTTCTAAATACTTATACCGCACAAATCTGGCAATTTAACATAACCAGACGGCAGGCTTACATTCTCCTCTGTACTTGTTGATGGATTTCATTGCCTCACCTCCTCAACTATTATGTACGGATTAAGAAAATTTCGTTACAAAAAAATAAGAGTACCAGTTAAAAAAATTCAAAGGTCATCTGAAGACCTCAAATTTTATATATCTGGTAGCGGAATTTAGGATAAAGCTAATTTTTCATAATGCTTATATAATGAATGAAATTTGCCACTATATTTTTTTTGCCAGGGTTTCTTTTTTCCACAAAAATGCAGGATAACCGTATGATAAATGACATAATCCATATCATATTCACCACTGCTTAAAATCTTATAATAATTATAGAATCTGGCATCGTAATTATACAAAATCTCATCAATACTCTTTATTTTCTTTGAATATAAGGCATTTAAGATATCCTGGTCCGGCATGATTAATTTAGATTTATGTTTTCTTACAAAATCAAATATCTCATTTTCATTCATTAAATTCCTTTGCAGTTTTAAATTCATAAGAAGTACACCCGAATTATAATATTTATCTATTTCATACGGACTCAGTCTAAAGCGGTTAATTTCCCTGACAGAAATCTTATTATGATAAGCGGCAGCAAATAAATAGTCTTCAAGATCTAAATGATATAAACCATCTATCTTATTGATGACTAAGATATCCGGATCTAGATACAAGATTTTATCAAGTTCTTCAGGTAAAAATTTAAAAGCCAGGAGCCTGTAATACATTTCTTTTGTATAATGCATCAGTGTCGGTGCATCCTCAAAATAATCATCAGCAATCTTAATGGCTTTTAATTGTCTTCCATGCTGCTTTATATAAGTGTTTAAATCTGCTAATTCATCCTCTTTGATTCTAGAATAAATGAGATAAATGGTAAATTCATCTTCCGCATTATTTAAAAAAAGTGATTTTAACATAACTTTTAAAGGCAGAATATAATTCGAGTCTACTGTAACAAGTATGTTCACAATAGTCACCTCTTTGTATATATTTTTCATAACAGAATGTTCTTTCGAAATAGTATAAATAGTTCTGCTATCGTATATTATACAACATTGTTTTGGATTTAACATATAGCTTGAAAAGATTTTGTCGATACAATATAATAAATATAATTAAATAAATTAATAATTCGATTGTACTGATACAAAAGGGTTCGTCCCGATTGTGAAGGCAAGAGAATAATAATGCATATTTATTTGTTATTATCCTTGTGCCTTTTAGTACAAGGATTTTTCTATGCAAAAATCCAGAATTATTGTAAACTAGCAAATTAATTTTTTAACAAGGGGAGATGATATGGAAACCAGAATTGCTATCGTAGGTATCATTGTTGAGAATCCGGATTCAGTGGAAAAACTTAACAAAATCCTGCACGATTATAATGAATTTATTATTGGCAGAATGGGCATTCCTTATCACAAACGAAATATTTCAATTATTAGTATTGTGATGGATGCTCCCAATGATGTGATTAGTGCCCTTTCAGGAAAACTTGGTATGCTTCCTGATGTCAGCACAAAAACCGTTTATTCAAAACTATCTGCAAAAAAATAATGAATCAGCTGATTTGGAAGGAGTTATATTATGTACAATGTAAAATCTTTTGATTCCAATGAATTTATATGCCATGAAGAGATATTAAATTCAATGGAAGATGCAAAGAAAGCCGTTCAGAATAAGTATGAAATTGAAAGGATCTTAGATAAAGCTGCAAACTTAAAAGGACTTTCTCACAAAGAAGCTGCTGTTTTATTAGAAGTGGACGATGATGAAACTTTAAACAAAATTTATAAAATAGCAAATGATATTAAAGAAAAAATATATGGTAAACGAATTGTCCTTTTTGCCCCCCTGTATTTATCCAATTACTGTGTAAATAATTGTAAATACTGTGGTTTAAAATGCAGCAATCAAATTGCAAGACATAAACTTACCCAGGAAGAATTGAGGGAAGAAGTAAGAGCTTTAGAAGCTATGGGACATAAAAGACTACTTCTTGAAGCGGGAGAAGATGATCAGAACTGTCCTATTGATTATATTTTGGAATGCATAAAGACCATTTATAATGAGAAATTTAAAAATGGTTCTATCCGACGAGTAAATATTGACATTGCAGCCACTACTGAGGAAAACTATAAAAAATTAAAAGAAGCAGGAATAGGAACATATACCCTTTTCCAGGAAACTTATCACAAACCCACTTATCTTGAAGTTCACAAAGGACCCAAACGAAATTATGAATGGCATACAGAAGCTATGGACAGGGCAATGCTTGGCGGAGGCATTGATGATGTCGGTATAGGTGTCCTTTATGGTTTATATGATTATCATTATGAAACCATTGCATTGCTTATGCATGTAGAACATTTAGAAGCCGTTTGCGGTATTGGTCCTCACACGATTTCTATACCCAGATTGCTGCCGGCTGAAGGTGTCAATTATGAAGAATTTCCTTATTTAATCAATAACAGAGATTTCAAAAAAGTGGTTGCAGTCATTCGTCTTGCTGTGCCTTATACTGGTATGATTCTTTCCACCAGAGAATCTGCCGAATTCCGTAACGAATTGTTAACAGTAGGAATATCTCAGATGAGTGCAGGTTCTTCAGTTGGCGTTGGAGGATATGCTAAAAAAGACGTTTATATAGAAGATGGTGTAGAAGAAAAACCCCAATTTTATTTAGCCGACCATAGAAAACCCATTGATGTCATAAAAGGTCTTGTTAAAGACGGATATATCCCAAGTTACTGTACAGCCTGCTATAGGGAAGGCAGAACTGGTGATCGCTTTATGCCTCTTGCCAAATCCGGCCAAATATCCAACTGCTGTTTGCCTAATGCCCTTTTGACTTTCGAAGAATATTTAAGAGATTATGCCGATGATGAATTAATGGAAATGGGACAAAGCTTAATCGACAAAGAAATCAATAACATTCCTAGCGAAAGACGCAGACAAAGAACCCTTGAATATTTAAACAGAATCCGTAACGGGGAAAGAGATTTGCGATTCTAGATTAAAAAAACATCTTCAAATTTTTGAAGATGTTTTTTTAATATTTACCGGATTCCTGCAGCAATTTTCACTTGTTCCTGATGAGCCGTTGAAATTAAACCATCTTTATGACGAATACTATTTTTAAAGTGAATATCAAAATGCCCATTAAAATTATTATCCGTAATATAGGCTACATCATGTGGCATTGAAGCCATGGAAGCAGCTATTTTTCTTCCGTCCACCTGAACAATAACCGCTCTTTCTTTCCATGAATAATTCCCGCCCCATATTTCTTTTATAATGGCTGCATCTTTTGCAGACAAAGGTTCGCAATCTGCATGAAAAGCCCCTGTGGTCCTTTTTACCTTAAAACTCTTTCCCGTTTGAAAGTCCGTTACGGTGGCCACTTTATCTATGGGAAACAGATATTGAGCCTCTGTCCACCAATCTAAATACTCTCCATGACGTTCACTGACCCTTTCCTTCTGAGCAATATGATGAACAGGAATTTTAATTTTTTGCCCAACAGATAAGGGGCTATTTTCTGTCATATTATTGACAGCCAGTAATTCTGTGAAAGGTACTCCGTATTTTATGCTCAGATCCCACAAATTATCACCTGCTTTAAGGCTGTAGCTCATATAAGTTATATAATTACTGCTTGACGGTGTATTGATTTTTGCATTCGTATCTGTTTCGATTTTTAGCTCTTGACCGGCATAAATGGTATCTCCTTTCAGAGCATTTAATTCTTTTATTTTACTGACTGTTGTATTGTATTGATTTGCAATTTTCCATAAACTTTCTCCTGCTTTTACTTTATGCGATTTAAGGGATGAACGGATGTTAATTGTTTTTGTATTTTGATCCCAGTGAACATCCATTCCAAGACTTTCACTAATAAACCTTAATGGAACCATAGTCGTTCCATTGTCTATATAAGCAGGCTGCATTTCAATTAAACGGTCATTAACCCGGACCTTATTTGAACCCACAACAAAAGAAATTTTAGTATTATCTTTATTTATACCTACTGTTTTAGACGAAGCATTCCACCATACTTCTGCCCCCAAAGTCTCGGCAACATCTCTTAGGGGAATGTAAGTTGTCCCGTTTTTTATCACAGGAGAACGGGAAAACTGATATTTTTGACCGTTAATGATAATAGAAATAGGGCTTGAACTTTGGCTGCTTTGAACTCCTGTTGCTGCAGCACTGACTGAAACAGGACTTGTAAAAGGGATGCTGGCAATCAGCATGCTTCCAGCCATAAGCTTAATGGTGTTGATTTTAATATTTTTAAAATTTTCACTGATGTAGTTTTTTATACTGTAGTAAAAATTTTTGTTTGTTGAAATATCTTCTTTATTAGTTAATTCTTTTGCAAACTCAGTTAAATCCGGATTGATGTATAAAGTCAAAATATAACCAGACGCGTCTTTATCTAATTGGTGTTTGATAAAAATATCCATTACCAATACTCCTTTAGCAGCCTATGATAAAAATTTAGTCAATATAGTTTGGCAAGCATGAAAGCATTTTATGCATTACCTGATAGTCAATCTTTGATAATTGATATTTCTGCTATCCGGCTGTATCATTTAAAGGATACACACCACCATGGACTTCACCAAAAAATTGATTTAAATATTTCCCTTAATTTTTCTGAATGTAACTTCATTTTTTGAATTAACTTGATAAATTATAATTACCCATGATATAATAAAAAAAAATATAAGGAGTGAGAAAATGGATTCCATCGTTTCAGCTGGTAATATTAGTTTTTTTCTGGTGTTTATTGAAGGTATTGTATCTTTTTTTTCACCTTGCGTAATTCCTTTAATCCCGCTTTATATGAGTTATTTGGCAGGAAGCTCCAATGAGACTTCTGAAAATGGTAAAATGATTTTTGATAGAAAAAAAGTCTTTATCAATACAATATTTTTTGTATTGGGAATTTCCTTTGCATTCTTTATTCTGGGTATGACTTTTACAGCTGTAGGAAGTTTTTTAAACAGTAACCGCTTACTTTTTACCCGCATTGCAGGAATACTTGTTATTATTTTAGGTTTATTCCAGTTAGGTTTATTTAATATAAAATTTTTAAATCAAGAACGAAAAATTCATCTGAATATCGATAATAAAAAAGTGAATCCTTTTGTCGCTTTTCTTCTTGGATTTACTTTTAGCTTTGCCTGGACGCCTTGTGTTGGTCCAGCCCTGTCTTCTGTATTGATTTTTGCCTCAAGTTCCAACAGCTACATTATTGGTAATTTATTAGTTCTATTATATACTCTTGGCTTTATCATTCCATTCTTATTACTGGGCTTATTTACGACTCAAGTGATAAACTTTTTAGATAAACATAGAAATATTGTAAAATACACTGTAAAAATTGGCGGAGTGCTTTTAATTCTTATCGGAATTATACTGTTTACCGGCTGGATGAATAGTATATCAAGCTACTTAAATTCTTTTGGTAGTTCCAGGACGCCCAATCAGCAAGAAGAAGTCTCAGATTCTTCAACCGATGAAAAAAATGAAGAAAATCAAGAGCAAACAAATGAAGAAAATCAAGAAACAAATGAAGAAACAATATATCCTGCCATTGATTTTACTTTGGTCGATCAATATGGCAATGAGCATACGCTTTCTGAATACAAAGGCAAAGTGGTATTCCTGAATTTTTGGGCAACCTGGTGTCCACCTTGCCGGGCTGAAATGCCTGACATCGAAGAACTGTATCATGAATATGGAGAAAATCAGGAAGACGTCATTATTTTAGGTATTTCTAGCCCTAAAACTGCTGAAAATCCTTATACCAAGGAAGTAGACAAAGAAGGGGTTATTCAATTTTTAGATGAAAGGCATATTACTTTCCCTATCTTATTTGATGAAACTGGCTCTGTTTTTTATGACTATGAGATTTATTCCTTGCCGACCAGTTACTTTATTGATAAAGAAGGCAATATTTATGGCTATGCACCAGGAATGATTACTAAAGATGTCATGAAAAGCACCATAGAACTGTTGAGAAATCCTGTAGACTAAATCCAGTTTAAGAATACTTTTCATGCCATTATTACAATACCATAATCCTGTCTTTTATACGATAAAGATAAATTTAAAGGGGTATGGATATGAAAAATCAATATAATTTACCATGCAATATTGCACAAACACTAAATATCATAGGAGATAAATGGACCTTATTAATTCTTTGTCAAATCTTTAAAGGAAATGATACTTTTAATGCTTTGCTTGAAAACTTAGAAGGTATTTCTACCAACCTCTTATCCAATCGTCTAAAGGCTTTAGAAAAAGATGAACTAATCATTCCTGTTCTATATCAAAAACACCCTCCCCGCTATCGATATGAACTGACTGAAAGCGGAAAAGATTTAGAAGATATATTTTACAGCATTATCCTTTGGGGAGAAAGACATTTAAAAAAATGCTATAAAGAAGTCATTCATCAGTCCTGTCATCACAAAATTCAACTAAAATATTATTGTCCCCACTGTGATAAAATGATTAATAAAAATGAGCTTTTCATTAAAGACATTGAATAAAAAAAGCCAGTCAACTGGCTTTTTTTATTCGGGCATATTTTCCACTTCTTTTATCCGAGTTTTCTGCTATCTTACCATCCGTCATAATTAGCTATAGAAAATCTAAAATCTGACTGGGTAATAGTCTGATATTTTTGCATCCCGAAAGAACTAGGCTTCCAGCCACTTTTAACGGCTCCGCCAAAAGGTTAATCTCTGATCTGGATAAGTTTAGATCTCCCTTTAAAATTATACTTTCCTGTCAACAAGTAAATAACTGGCTAAATAAATTCCTTCTACTCTCTTTATCAAAATATATAATTAAAAGTTTTATGCTCACTCTTCTAATCTATGTTCATTAAAAAAATCTTATCAAACAGGTTAAATATTTTTCATATGTTTATTAAAGTTTGAACTATTTTAATGATTTAATAGAAAAATATCGAAAAATATGATAAGTTAAAATATATCATAAAATTATTTTATGGAGTGGAATTTAAAATGGCTGGAGAAAAAATCCTGATTGTAGATGATAAAAAAGAAATTGCTGAATTAATCCGGGATTATTTAGAAAATGAAGAGTATGAAGTTGAACTGGCTTATAATGGACAAGAAGCTTTGGAAATCTATAAAATACTATAAATATTAATTTATTTATCATTTTATTGTACCATAAAATACTAATATTTTTGCTGTTTTTATTTGTTAGTAGCTATCTTAACTTATCACAATTATTCAAATTTATGTCCTATAAAAATTTAAGTCTATATAAAATAAATCTGTAAAAAATCATTAATACTGACAAGCACCTTATTAAAATTCATTAATATAATAATTTTAGAACAACGAAAGGAAGGGTATTATGTACAATTATTATAAATCCTATCCCTATTGGGGAAACCATCCTAATAATTATCAAAAATATAATAATCCATATTACCACTGGCAAATAAAAGATTATGGTCCTGAAGCTTTTGTGATTAATATTGAAGAAGTAACTAAGAAAAATAATAATTTCCGTACGGCTTTATGGACAGGTAAGCATTTACAGCTTACTTTAATGCATATTAACATAGGAGAAGATATTGGTTTAGAAATGCATCCTGAACTTGATCAGTTTATCCGTATTGAAGAAGGTCAAGGGCTTGTATTAATGGGTGACAGACAAGATCAATTGAATTTCCGAAGATTTGTATCCGATGACGATATTATCATTATTCCTGCAGGCAAATGGCACAATTTAATTAATACAGGAAACAAACCAATTAAATTATATTCTATCTATGCTCCTCCCCAACACCCCTATGGTACAGTCCATAAAACAAAAGCTGAAGCAAACCTGGAACACTAAAATAAAAAAAGGACGCTTTATCTTAAAAGCGTCCTTAAATTTATGCTTTTGTATTAAATATCTTATTAAGGATTAATAATTCTCTGACCTTACTTCAAAGAAACTTTGAGCATAACTGCATACCGGACATACTTCAGGTGCTTTCTTGCCAATTACCAGATGTCCACATACCCTGCATTCCCAGATGGTTTCTTCACTTTTTTCAAAGACTTGTTTCATTTCAACATTATTTAATAATTTTCGATAACGTTCTTCATGAGCTTTTTCAATAGCTGCTACTTTTCTAAACTTTTCTGCTAACTCTGGAAAACCTTCTTCTTCTGCATCTTTTGCAAATCGATCATACATATCGGTCCATTCATAATTTTCGCCTTCAGCAGC
Source organism: Candidatus Epulonipiscium sp. (assembly GCA_012521395.1). Classification (GTDB taxonomy): domain Bacteria; phylum Bacillota; class Clostridia; order Lachnospirales; family Defluviitaleaceae; genus JAAYML01. Next base: position 61,106 of record JAAYML010000002.1, read on the forward strand.
TTTTAGAAGATTTTCTGCAGTATTTCCTAAGCCACCTAATTCTTCAAACCAAATACGGGCATGTTCTTGTTCATTTCTGGCAGTTTTTAAGAAAAGTTCAGCAATTTGATCATAACCTTCCCTTTGAGCGATTTGTGCAAAATATGTATATTTATTTCTTGCCTGACTTTCTCCTGCAAAAGCTTCCATGAGATTTTTTTCTGTTTTTGTACCTGCATAAGGGTTTTTTCTCTTTGTTTCTTCTTCAATTTTTACAAAGAATGAAGCAGGCTTCTTACATCTTGGACATTTAAAATCTTCAGTCATCTCTCCCTCATGGATGTATCCACATACACTGCAGCGATATTTTGCCATAATAATTCCTCCTATTATTTTTTAATCTTAATAGATTTAAAATTTTATATTCTTATCTGTATTTTTAAAGGCTAGCTTTCCAAAGTCCATGTAAATTACAATATGCATAAGCAATTTCTATTTCATCATCTTCTGTTAGAGCAAATTCTACATAAGGTTCCTGACCAGGATAAAGCTCCTTTCTCTGTCCACCTTTCTTTGTTTGAATATATACCCAGGTAATATAATGTTCATCCACCATAGGATGGGGTGCTGAACCAATTTCTAAAATGACCTTATTTCCTTCTTGCTTAATTACTGGAATATGTTTTTCCTGGGAAGCCTCCACGGTGTTTGGAATTAACTCCTGCATTTTTTCACCACAACACACTAAAGGAACCCCCGCATTGTTAATTAAGCCAACCAAATTTCCGCAATGATTACAGAGATAAAAACTTTTTTCTTCTTTCTTCATTAAAAATCACTCCTTTTTATAAAAATATTTAAAGAGCTTAATTTATTATAGAAAAATTATTATTTTAATTCAATTATTAGTTAATAATTTTTCTACACTAGCAATGTTATACTTTTATACTTTTCTTTTTTCAAGAAAAGTTCAAGAAATTATTATAATTTTTATCTTAATCAGATGTAATAGATAAATATAAGCTTTAACGGCTATTCTCAAATTGCAGTTTTATTGCTAAATCACTTTTCAAAAGCCATATAAAGCTTACAACTATGGTTACAAAAAATTCTGTGAAAACAAAGGAAAGCCATACCCCTGTCATCTTCCACCAACTGCTTAATAATAAAACCATAGGTACGATGATAAGACAACCTCTTAAAATAGAAATAATAAAAGCATTCCTGGCTTGTTCTGTTGCCGTTAAATACATCGCCATACAAATATTTATACCGGCAAAGAAAAAACCCATAAAATAGATATTAAGTCCTCTTTTTGCAATCTGGCTTATTTGCGGATTTTGTTCATTATTAAAGAGATGAATAATGTTTTTACTGTTATAAAAAACGCCAAGATAAACTAACACTGCCAAAACTATTGCAGTAACGATGGCATACTTAAGTATTTTTTTCAATAGCACTTTATCGTTTAATCCATAAGCCTGACTAATAATCGGTTGTATTCCTTGCGCAAGACCAGTAAATATAGCAAGACCTACAAGAGCAATATTTGCGACAATTCCATAAGAAGCCAGTCCAATGTTTCCCTCAAGATTTAAAATAACTAAGTTAAAAATAATAAGGACTACAGCAGATGAAATTTCATTTATAAAAGCAGACAAACCTAATGCTGAAATATCTATAAGACAGGAAATTTGAAATATATAACGAATATAGTGAAAACCATTGTTTTTCCTTATAAAATGAATTGACAATACTCCTAAACTAATTACAGGCGCTAAACAGGTTGCAAAAGCAGCACCAAACATGCCCATTTTAAGTGGAAACATAAAAATATAATCTAATAAAATATTCGATAAACTTCCTGTAAGCATAGCAATCATTGATAATTTTGGATTATTATCATTTCGTACAAAAGAAATCATAATGTTATTAAGGAGAAAAAAAACTGCAAAAAAGAGTATTGTTTTTAAATAGCTTTCCGTCATGCCTAAAGTTTCATGATTAGCTCCTAAAAGACATCCCAAAGGTCTTGAAAAGAAAAAACCAATGATTGCAAAAATCATGCCAATAATGAAAGAGGATTTAAAACAAATTGTAAATACTTTGTCCGCTTCCTCATCTTCTTTTTTTGATTTTAATATGCTATATTTGCTTGCACCACCAATAGCCAGCATCAACCCAAGACCATGAATGACACTGTATACTGAAATTGAAAGATTAAGCGCTGCAATGCCAGAAGGTCCTAATGCTCTTGAAATAAAAAATGTATCTGCCAGGATATAACACGAAATACCTATCATTCCTAAAATACTTAAACTTATATATCTAATAAACTGTTTAAGACCAGATTCATCCATCCTTCTCTCTCCTTATCAATTTTAAGCTTGCCAAATGAAAATTTTCAAAAACGTCCATATATGTAAAAAAGTGTTCAAAAACACCCCTTCTAAGGCCTAACGGACTGTTTAGAACACTTATTAACCTTTACCCGGCGGCAAAGTAAAAATTCTAATATTCGTTTAAACAAAGCCATGATAAGATATTTCGAAAAGATTGTCAAGAAAACCTGTTAATGTGGTTTACAAAGGAAATTAACCTTAATCTAAGAGTTATTCTCAAATTTCAATTTTATTATTTGCCTGCTCTTTACTCCCATAATAAAAATTGCAATGACAGTAACAAATAATTCTGCCAAAACAAAGGAAAGCCATACCCCAGTCATTTTCCACAGGCAGCTTAATACTAAAACCATAGGTACGATGACAATACAGCCCCGTAAAACGGAAAGTAAAAAGGCCAGTCTTGCTTTTTCAGTAGCTGTTAAAAACATTGTCAAAGTAATATTGATACCAGCAAAAAAATAACCTATAAAGTATATCTTAAGGCCAGCTTTTCCAATGATGGCTATTTTTATATTTTCTTCTTCATTAAAAGCACGAATAATGCTTTCGGCATTAAAATTTAAAGCAAAATATATTAAAAGTGCCAAACCTAAGGAAGTTAACAAAGCATATTTCAGGGTTTTTTTCAATACAAAATCATCATTTAAGCCATGGCTTTTACTAATAATGGGCTGTATACCTTCTGCAAGGCCATTAAATACAGCAAAAACAACAAGATCTATATTGGCAATGATTGCATAAGAAGCAAGCCCATAATTACCCTCGAGATTTAAAATGACTAAGTTAAAAGTGATAATAACAATAGCAGCTGATATTTCATTAACAAAAGCAGACAGACCTAAAGTGGATATATCTTTAAGATAAGACCAGTTAAATTTAAATGGAATATATTTAAAATGATTCTTTGCTCTTATAAAATAACTTGCTAATACAACTAAACTTATTATGGGCGCTAAACCCGTTGCAAAAGCAGCGCCGAACATACCCATATCAAAATAAAAGATAAAAATATAGTCTAAAACAATATTAAAAAAGCTACCCGATAATATCGCAATCATAGGTAAATTAGGATTATTATCATTACGGACAAAAGAAAGAATAATATCATTTAAAATAAAAAAAGGAGAAAAACAAAGGATTGTCCTCAAATATATTTCTGTCATGGGTAATATTTCTATGTCAGCACCTAAAAGGATGCCTAATGAATTTGAAAAAAATATACCGATCATTGCAAAAAGAATACCTGTAATCAAGCCAACATTGATACAAATACTATAGACCCTGTTCGCCCGGATCGTATCCTTTTTTGCTTTTAGTATGCTATACCTTGTAGAGCCGCCTATGGCAAGCATTAAAGCAACAGCATAAATAAAACTATACATGGGTGTAGAAAGATCAAGGGCTGCAAGCCCCTGATGACCTAATGCTTTTGATATGAAATATGTATCTGTTAATATATAACATGAAATACTCACCATTCCTAATATGTTTAAACTAACATATCTGGAAAAATTCTTGAATATAGATTTCTCCATATATTCCTCCCAAAATATGTCCACTATTTCCTGTCCCAAAACGAGTCGGTTAAATTTTTAAAAGAACACATTAAATTTATTCATATTTTTCTTAAACCATTGAATTTCTAAATATTAATCATTGGTTAAATCCCCATTACCGCTAATAGGTATAGTTTCTCCCAGATAGGTGGGCTCTGGTTTAAAAATGGTCCAAATAAAATCTTTTGCTCTGGCAAAATACTCACGAAATTCCCGGTATTTTTGACCATAATATGGCCTGAGGTCAGAAGACACTCCACAGGCTTCAAGTCCTAACTTGTCCGAAATATATAAAGCACGGTACAAATGGTATTCTTGCGTTACAATGATAACTTTTTTTGCTTCAAATATATCTCTTGCCCTGTACAAACTTTCATAGGTTGAAAAACCTGCATGATCCATAAAAATATGCTCTGAAGGTACCCCGGCATCAATAGCAAATTTCTTCATCACATTCACTTCATCATATTCTTTTCTGCCATGATCTCCACTCATTAATAATCTATCGGATGCACCCAACTCATAAAGTTTAATCCCCTGCTTTAATCTGTCTTCTAACATATGACTTGGTCTTTCATTTTTTACGCCTGCTCCAAGGACCAAAATGCAGTCTGCTTCAAAATCAATATCTTCTGCTGACTCAAAAATCCTGTCTTTTACAGATCTCTTCATATAATAATTAATTAACGATATAACAATAACCGTTATCAAAATAATGATTAAGACAATAATAAATAGCTTTTTTATCCAAATAAAAAAATTCGTCACCATAGATACTGTACTGCTCTTCATCCCAATTCTCCTGTCCACTCTATTTTAAATACCTAAAAAAATGTATAAATTTAAGAACAATACTTAAAAAATTTTTACCTATCTATTTCTACTCTATAGCTTTTCTACATATTAATATTATACGTAATTTTTTAGCAGATTCCAGTAAATTATTAAAAATAATCCGTTTTTTGTCGTAAAATTTGTTATTACCACACTTATTAAAAAATTTTTTAATAAAGATTCTGTCACCATTTTGGTCTTTGCTTCATAAAATATTAATAAGACATATTAGCGGGGGAATGTTCATGTTTAAGCGCCCTATATATAAGACAAATAACCCATATATCGTTTTTGCAGCACGCGGAGATGTGACAGGTGACGGTATAAAAGATTATATTTATCTGACAGGCATAAGTAAAGAAGATAGCCCCTTTGTGCAGCGTATTACCTTAGTCATTAAAGATGGCAGAACAGCTTCTACTGTTACGGTTCCTCTTAAAACAGACGCTGGTTACAGCCCGAGAATTTTTCTTGGTGACTTTACCGGAAATGGCGTATATGATATTTTAATATCCATAACATCAGGTGGTAGTGGAGGTATTATTTACTATTATATCTACTCTGCTCTTAACAATATCCCCAAATTATTATTTGACTATGAAGCTTTTAATGAAAAATATCAGTATCAAGTCATATACAAAGACAATTATAAAGTAGAGCTAATAAACACTACAAGAAAAATCAGATATATCATCGATATTTCCTATAGAGACAAAGAATATCTGGATGAAATATATAATCCGGATGGCAGTCTGAAAGCTCCCGTAGAAGGATTTATCAATCCCTTAAGCGGTCTTTATCCCATTGATTTTGATTCCAATGATGTTTATGAACTGTTAGGATACCAAAGAATTTCCGGAAGATATGCAGCCGATGCCCTTGGATATCTTCAGACATCTTTGGAATGGGATAAAAATCAATTTATTGTTCGGGAGCAATCTGTCAATATTTTTGGTTCAGATTATTAGAAAAAAGCACTTTAATACAATACCCGTACTTCTAAATACCAGAAAGTACGGGTATTTATTTTTGTTTATTCAAATGTTGGG
>JAAYML010000127.1 GCA_012521395.1 Candidatus Epulonipiscium sp.
CTCACAATCCTATTATTTCTTAGAATCAAAAAATTATTCCTTTATAGTCATATTTAATAACAAGAAAATTCCAATCATATAAATAATAAAAGGTCATTTTATGTATTTTTGAAAAGTTTCATAAAGTCACATTTTATTTTTCTTAAAATATTATGTATTAAGTAATGTCTTGAAAGGAGATTTTTTAATGCTGTCCAAACAAGAATATATCCGACTTTCCATAAAAAATAATTTATTTTTTCAAAGAATCATTAAAGAACATTTATTTTTTATCGAAACAAATTTACCAACAGTGGAAAGCGTTAATATTTCAAGAGCAGACATGTTAAAAAGAAATTTTGAACAACTTCTTGCTGAAACAACTTTTTATGCAAAATGGTTTGTTTCAGAACAAGCAATTAAATCCAATGAGTTTGTAACCCCTTATACCTTAAGAGCTGAAGAGCTAAGCGCAAAACTTACGGGAGCCACGCTTAATACTGAGATTACAAAAGCAGAATTGTCACTGTTTAATGTTCCGAGCCGCTGCACAACAGAACATTTAGAAGCAATCATTAATGACTTAAATAAACGTTCCATCATTTTAGTAAAGCAAGTCATAGACTTTCAAAACAAATTATTATTCCTGCTTTCAGAATGTCAGTTATTTATCACCTTATATAACGAAATGCTGGAACATCTTAACCATGAATCCGAATATTATTTGCGACTATTAGAGTCCTTACAAAACAAAAGCCTGTCTAAAAAGCAGTTATGCAGGGAACTTAATTTCTGGAATCATATTATGGAAAACCATGCGCAATTCATCACTGGCATGTTGGATCCAACAGAAATAAATCTTAAAGAAATTGCAGAAACAATTGCTAAAGAATTCGAAACGCTTATAAAAATATGCCTTCAAACACCTGAGAAAGAAATCCTTAATATGAGCCTTGAAGCAGTAACAGAAATCAGAAACTTCAAAGAAGAAGCAACCAAACAAATACTGTCTTGCAAAATAAAATCAATTATTCTTCCGCTACTTGCAGACCATGTACTTAGGGAAGCCAATCACTATATCAGACTTTTAAATACAATCAAATAAGCATTTTAATATAGTCTTCCTCCTATACAATCCATGAAATCCTATACTATATATTTACAATAGTCCCTATGGATGTTTATAATATAATCAGAATGAAGTGTAGGAGGGATAAAATGACCTGTAATAATAATGTTCAATGCAACTGCACTTATACATCTTGTTCAAGACACGGAAAATGCTGTGAATGCATCGCATATCATAGAAGATGCAATGAAGTACCTGGTTGTTTGTTTTCAAAAGCTGGGGAAAGAACCTATGACCGTTCCATAGAAAACCTGTATAATGATTATAAAAACAGATAAAAAAACAGCTGCAGTAATGGATATACTGCAGCTGTTTTTTTAATATATTTTAACTTATAAAACCATCTTTTGCAAAGTCTTTAATTATTTCTGTTGGAATTTCAAACTCCTGTACGCCCATGAAACCCGGAGCGACTTCATATTCATCAAAAACGATTACTAGTTTTCCTTTCTCATTGATATAAAAAGTTGTATCATCATTAATACTTTTAAAATCCCATTCTGGAACTTCACTATCTATCCAATAGGTTAAATTTTCATCTTCTTCCATGCGTTTTTTCATCTGCTCTTTGATATTATCGGATATGATCTTTTTAAAATTAGCATCTTCTCTAAAAAGATCCTTTAATATAATCACTTCTCCGGTTTGCTTATCCAGATGAAAAATTTTAACCTTTTCATTGCCGCTGGCCATGACAATCAGCTCATTAAAACGTATAGAAAATAATCTTTCATTATTCGTAATGATTTCATAATCTAAGTTTACTGTTTGTAAGCCTTCTCCTCCTGTAGCCTCCACTTCTTCCTGATATCTGGAAATTAATTTATTGGTATACTCCTCTATGGATGCATTTATCTTTTTAGTACTCTCTTCCAATATTTTCCCTTCTTCATCCTTTACACTTATTTCTGGTATATTAAGGTTTGCTTCCATATCTTTATGTTTACTTTCATAATTGCGAAAATTTACAACTTCAACAACAACATTAAGTATAGGAAGCTTTGAAAGACCATAAGCAATATTGGAATTTAAATTAACAAGAATTGTCAGAATAGCTACTATAGCTACCAGAGTTGCACCAAAATCTTTAAAAATATTTAATGCTTTTTCTTTCTTTTTGGCTTTTTTTATAGTTTTTTCAACAAGTTCCAAAGTATTTTGAGGAACTTCAATCTCTTCGTATTTTCTTTTTAATTCATCTAAGTTATTATTCATTTTTATAACCTCCTTTTTCCATATCAACCCGTAATTTTTTCAATGCCCGGTAAAGAATTGATTTAATAGTATTCGGATTTTCCTGTAAAACTCCAGCAATATCATTAATTTTCATGTCTTCAAAAAACCTCAGCACTATTACAAGACGCTCTTTATCTGTCAGATTTTGCAACGAATTTATAAGATCTAAGTCTCTGTTTGTTTCTTCTTTAATCTCTTCCGTCATTTTCTCTACTAAACTTTCTTTATTTCTCTTATGTAATATATCTAAAGAGGTGTTAATTACTATCCTGTATAGCCAGGATTTTATGTATTCATAGTGCTTAATTTTCGACGCATTTCTAATGGCCTTATATACACTTTCTTGTACCACATCTAAAGCATCTGCTTCATTTTTCACATAAGTATAAGCTAAGCGGTACATGGATTTATAGGATTTTAATATTTCTTCTTCAACATACATTTTCATCTTCTTTGAAGCCATTGAGGTCCTCCTTTCTATCCATAAGACCGGCTAATCGTTTAAAAAGTTTCAATAAATGCTTATTTTTTTGCATAACAAAAACACCTCTGTTCATTTTATTAACAGAGATGTTTTAATTAAAAAAATTGCCACAAGAAAACACCAGCTATAAATAAACCATAAATATTTAAAATTGATCATTTAAAAGAAATATACAGTTCTAATGTATATTCACTGACAACATATCAAACACATTTTAGAATTATATATTTTCTGGTAACAACTTATTTAGAGCGACTCCTAAAATTGCCGCAATCGTCAAACCTGAAAGCATTAAGTTCCCATAAACAGGAATACTCTCAATCCCTATTCCGCATACCAAAATAACAGCAGCAATCAAAAGATTACGACTATATGAAAAATCTAACTTTGCTTCAATTAAAATTCTAACCCCGACACTGGCAATCATCCCAAATAAAACAATACTAATTCCACCCATTACTGGTGTCGGAATACAACTGATAATTGCACCTACTTTTCCCAACATACTAATGATAATTGCAAAAACTGCTGCTATTCTAAGAATTGCAGGATCATATACCTTTGTAACTGCTAAAACACCAGTATTTTCGCTATAAGTCGTATTTGCCGGTCCACCAATTAAACCTGCCACAAGTGTACCTAAACCATCACCTAACATTGTCCTGTGAACACCAGGTTCTTTAAAGAAATCTTTACCTACTACAGCACTATTCGTGGTAACGTCCCCAATATGTTCAATAAATACAACCAAAGCAATTGGTGCTATTGCTAAAACCCCACTTAATGTAAATTCTGGTAAAGTAATAATTTGTTCAAAATTTTCAATGCCAAACCATCTTGCATCAGCAATCACGGCTGTATCCACCAAACCTAAAGGTAAAGAAACCAGATATCCAACAGCAACTGCTATTAATATTGGCACCAGTTTAAAAAATCCCTTAGCAAAAATAGAAACAACAATCATTGTAATAAGAACAATTGAAGAAACCAGCAAATATTTTAAATCAAATGAACCTTGATTAAACAGACTGTTATTGATTGCCGTAGGACTTAAATTAAGACCAATAACCATAATAATCGGTCCTGCAACAATTGGTGGGAAAAAGGAACGTACCTTTTCAACACCAAACAATTTAATAATTCCTGCCATAAGGACATATATTAAACCTGCAACAATTATACCACCTTTTACAGCTCCTAAACCTTCATCCTTAAGAACCAGTGCTATTGCATTAATAAAAGCAAAACTAGAACCCAAAAAAACAGGTACCATCCCCTTGGTACATAAATGAAAAACCAATGTTCCTAATCCTGCTGAAAGAATTGCAATGGCAGGATCCAGGCCAGTCAACATAGGGACTAGCACAGTTGCCCCAAACATCGCCAAAACATGTTGAAGGCCTAAAATAATTTTTTCTTGAGTTGACACAGCAGTTTGTGTTGATTTTGACATAAAATTCCTCCCAACTATTATTTTTCTAAGGCATTGTTTTTTCTAAGATAACCATGTTCTGATTATCCGTTTCATCCAGTAGTACCCTTACAATTTCACTTTTTGAGGTTGGTATATTCTTACCAACAAAATCCGGCCGTATAGGAAGTTCCCTATGTCCCCTGTCAATTAAAACAGCCAACTGAATAAATTGAGGCCTTCCTGCATCAATCAGAGCATCAATTGCTGCCCTGACCGTTCTTCCAGTATAGATAACATCATCCACTAAAACAACCGTTTTATCATTTACATCATGTTTAAGATTTGTATTATGAACGACCGGCTGAATAGAACGGTGTTTTAAATCATCCCTGTAAAAAGTAATATCTATCGTATCTACAGGCACCTGAACATTTTCCACTTCAAATATTTTTTGAGCAATTCTTTGAGCAAGAGGAATCCCTCTGGTTTTAATACCTATCAGTAAAAGTTTATCTACACCTTTATTTCTTTCTATAATTTCATGAGATATTCTGGTAAGTGCCCTTTGAATAGCCTTTTCGTCTAATAAAATTTTATACTCCGTCAAAAATACACCTCCTCAACAGAAAATATCTTCAGAATACAATCATTCTAAACCAAGATATTCTTAAATCATAATACCCGCTAATTGAAATTTTCTAAAAATATAACACCCTCAAAAAAGCTTGAATAATTCCTGAACAAGTCTCCTAAAATCATTGGAATCCTAATAAAGCAAAATTTATCTATTGAAAAAACCCACAAAAAAACCTCATAGCGAGAGCTAGAGGCCATAATACTCATATAAGCAGCAAATGACATCCTTATTAGTCTCTCGGACTAATTTAAAGGAATTTTATTATTTAAAATATATCACAGCTTAAACTAATTGTCTATAATTTTTTTTCTCTATTCCGAAGTAAATTTAAAAGTTCATTAAAATAATCTGGTAATGGCGCTTCAAACTCCATATACTCCCTGGTTGAAGGATGATAAAAGCCTAAAAATCTCGCATGCAACATTTGCCCATTTAATTTAAATGGTTGCTTTTTAGGTCCATAAGTATCATCCCCTAATACAGGATGTCCAATATGCTTCATATGAACTCTTATTTGATGGGTTCTGCCTGTCTCCAGCCTGGCTTCAATATAAGTAAAATCACCAAACCTTTCTAAAACTCTGAAATGGGTAATAGCTTCCTTCGAATTTTTAACTGTTACAGCCATTTTTTTACGATCTTTTGGATCTCTCCCAATTGGAGCATTAATCGTACCATAATCCTCAACAAGATTATTGTAAACAATGGCATGATATTCTCTTACAATAGCACGTTCTTTTAATTGTATTGTCAATTCCTGATGAGCACGATCATTCTTAGCTGCAATCAAAATGCCTGAGGTATCCTTATCAAGCCGGTGAACAATTCCTGGTCTCAAAGAGCCATTAATACCTGATAAGCCATCACGACAATGAAACAATAATGCATTCACCAAAGTCCCACTGTAATGACCTGCTGCAGGATGAACCACCATACCCTGAGCTTTATTAATGACTATAACATCTTCATCCTCATAAACAATATCTAAAGGGATATCTTCCGCTTGTATTTCAATAGGTTCTGCCTCAGGAATTTCCACATAAAGCAGATCCTTATGCTTAAGTTTATAATTTGACCTGGTCGCTTTCTGATTAACCTGGATTCTTTTTTCATTAATTAATTTTTGTATATAGGATCTGGAGCAATTTTCGATTTTTTCTGATAAATATACATCAATCCTTTTTCCCGCCTCTTCTGCTTCAACAAAAAATTCAAAAAAATCCATTACTCAACTTCCTTTTATTTCATCATTATAATTATCTGTTCTTTTTTTATATTTTTACCATATCCTGAATGTTTTATATCTTATCTTAAATGGTTATTGCTTTTCATCCCCGCTTATCATTTTAATTTCATCCTTAAATAATTCTTCTTTATGAGTATCCGCTGCTTTTTCTATTTTAGTCTTTCCAACTTCCATTTCATCTTCAGTTAAAAATAAAATTAAAAGACTTAGAAAAATGGTTCCGATAACAACACATACATCTGCTACATTAAATACAGGAAAATTAATCAATCGAAAATCAAAAAAATCAACGACATAACCTAAACGGATTCGGTCTATTAAATTACCTAACGCCCCGGAAAAAATCAAAATAAGACATAACCTAATCCGATTATAAGGTTTTTTCTTAGGCAATTTTAAATAGTAATATGAAATACCAAGTAAAACAACAAGCGTAATCATTATAAAAAATAATCTTTTATTTTGCAGTATACCAAAAGCTGCACCTTCATTTTCCACATAAGTAAAATGGAATACATTTTGAATAATTGGAAAAGTACGCATTTCTTTTAAATGTACGACTGCTTTGTATTTTGAAAACTGATCAAGTGCAACCAAAGACAATACAGCTAATATAAACGTAACTACCAATTTTCTCTCTCCCTCAAAACAAAAAACATAATATAAATCATCCATTAATCAATTTTTACATAGTATTTAATATAAAGAGTTCTTTCTATCCTTATTCGTTAACACATCCATCTCTTCGATGGATTCAATTGAAGCATCATAAATATTATGAATGTCATCGTAATCTTTAATTGGTCCTCCCATATCCTGCATATTATCAGCTGAACCATAAACCTGTAAATGCCTGTAAACTTCCAGGGCAGGATCCAGTTCATCTCCTTGGACTAATCCATTATCAATCATTGGTTCTAAAAGCTCCTCTTCAATTGGACGCCTTCTTTGATATTCATCTTCATTTGTAAGGCGTGCCTTAGCGCAGTTAATACATTCTCTTGCATAAGGAATTGCCTTTAAACGCTCATAATCAATTTCAGAAGAACAAGTTTCGCAAATACCGTAGGTTCCCTTTTCTATTTTTTCAATAGCATCATTGATATCATCCAAGAGTTTTTGCTGATTATTATTTAATGTCATCATCTTTTCCATTTCGAAACTTTCGCTGCCAATGTCCGCAGGATGATTATCATAACTGGATAATTCCCCAGTCCATTCTAAAAGGGAAGTTTTTGATCCATTTTCTTTCATTTTTCTAAGTTGAACTTCCGCTTCAGCCTTTTCTTTTAATAAAATCGCCTCTAACTCTTTTATCATTTTATCGTCCATATACTTGCCTCCATTTTATTTAATTTTTTATACTTTTTTCCTTTATACTTCATCCTTTTCCCATCAGCCTTCTTATCTTTAGCTTTCCCAGGCTGATAAAAAGCATAATGGAAACTGGAGGCAACACATAAGAAAAACGTGCTAAAGCACGTCGTTTTGTATGTAAGCAATAGCGGAAAAAATCTGGTCAGTATTTACATGACTTACTCTAACCGCTTTTCCAATAGACGACAACAAAATAAAATGAATAATATTATTTTTTGTTTTCTTATCCAGCAACATTTGATTATAAATAACTTCTTTATTCAGTTCTTCTATCCTGACAGGCAAATCATAAGAAGCTAAAACTTTTTCAATCCGTTTTAAATCTTCTTTTGAGATTAAACCATTGATGTACGATAAATAGGCTGCTCCAACCATACCAACAGAAACGCACTGTCCATGGAAAAGCTTAAAATTAAGAAGGGTTTCAATAGCGTGTCCAAGGGTATGACCAAAGTTTAATATTGCCCTTAAACCTGCTTCCTTTTCATCCCTGGATACAACGCTTCCTTTCAATTCACAGGAGCGCCTGATAATTTTTTCTAAAACTTCATGATCTAATTTAAAAAATGAATCATATGAAGACTCCAAAAATTCAAAATAAGATTTGTCTAATATAAGTCCATGTTTTATGACTTCTGCAACACCAGAAGACAATTGCTCTTTTGGCAAAGTTTTCAAAGTATCTAAATTAATATAAACAAAAGCTGGTTGATAAAAAGCTCCAATCATATTTTTGTGCTGAAGAAAATCTACCCCGACCTTACCACCAACACTACTATCTACCTGAGATAAAAGAGTTGTTGGTATTTGGACAAAAGGAATCCCTCTCATATAAGTTGCTGCAGCAAAACCAGCCATATCACCAGTAACCCCTCCGCCTAAAGCAAGGATTAGGGAATTTCTGTCCAGATGTTTTTCTATAAAAAACTTATAAATCTCCTGAACAGTATTTAGATTTTTATTGCTTTCTCCTGCAGGAAAAACACATTTATACACTTCTTTATAAGCAGAAGAAACAATTTCCAACAGTGTCTGTCCATAGTATTTATTAACATTTTCATCGGTTACAATGCAGATTTTTCTATCGGAAGGAAAAAATTTCTTTAAAGCATTTATTATATCCTCAAAATTATCGGAAAAATAAATAGGATATGCCGAAGATGGCGTATTTATACAGATTTCGTTCATATAGCATCCTCGTCTCTTCTTGCTAATCTAAATTGTTGATTTAATTCTTTGTAATCTTCGTAATCATCAAACATTAATCCAGCTTCTCCCTGGTCAGATTCCATATCTTCATTGTCTTCATCAAACTTTTTCAATCCTTTACTGATATCTATATCTTTATACTGATTCGTTTCTTTACCTTCATCTGAATTGAGTTTATCATCTTTACGCTTTACCAATTGATTATTATCACTCTCTTCTTCCTCAAACAAAGAAGATTGCTCTAATAATTGCAACTGACTGTTTAAAATCTGCATCATCTGAATTTTTGCAGCAACATACTGTTTTTTCAAACGCTCTATCTCTTGTTTGATTTTAAAGACTTCTTGTTTTGCCTGTTCTAAAATCTGATTGGCCTTAATTTCGGCCGCATTAATAATTTGCTCACCTTTTTGATAAGCAGCCGATTTTGTTTCTTCTGCTGTCTTTTCAGCAAGCACCAAAGTACTTTGAAGCGTTTCCTCCAAAGATTTGTAATGACTGATACCGTCGTTTAAAATAGAAATTTTGTCTTTTAATTCAATATTCTCCTTATAAAGCCTTTCATAACAATTGATGACTTCAATTAAAAACTTGTCCACTTCTTCAATAGAATAACCATATGGCTTTCTTTTAAACTCTCGGGTTTCAATGTCTAATGGTGTGAGCATATTATGTTCCTCCTATTTATAACAGTGAATTACGACACTAATACGACCCTTTTTAGTTTTACCCTTTACTTCAGATAATTTAATTTTTCCATATCCTCTTAAAGTTAAATAATCCCCACATTGAACAGTTGAAGAAGGTTCTGCAATACTGCCATTAATTAATGCTTTCTCAGCTTTAATTAATTCAACCACTTTTGACCTCGATAAATTAAAGCCAGAACTTAAAACGGCATCTGCCCTTAAAGAAGATACTGTAGATATGACTTCTTTTATTTCAGGCGTGGGCACCTTTATATCATTTAAAGAAATTCTTTGTGCACTGGCCCCTATATTTCTAATCCTGGTTAAATGATTTAATATATAATCAGCAACTTCTTCAAAAGCAAATACAATGGCTTTATTCTCCTGTACCAAAATATCTCCTATTTTTTTTCGGTCTATCCCTAAAGATAACACCGACCCCAGGTAATCCCTGTGAGAAACAGGATATGCTTTTGGATTTCTTAAATTAATCTCAATGGCTGCAATAGGAAAATCGCTTTCCTCCAATTCTTTATAACAGGGAGATAAACCAATAATATTCCGCTCACTGTCCGGATATCCGCCAAAAGCCCGAAGGTTTATATCCCTAAAGGAAGAAAGCATCTCCAAATACTTGCCTATCTTATACATATCAATAAAATTTGTAAAAGTATTGACATGATCTCTTAAACAAATATTTACTTTATCTAAAATATTGCTTGCTGTTATTTTTTCCTCCAAGTCATAAAACTTTCCGAGGTATAAATCTTTATTAATCATTAGAAGTAATCACCAACATATGATGAAAATTTTGTCCTTAAAAAATTAAATACTTACCAATAAAATATAAAATACACATCCTGATAAAATCTAAAACAATGAGTGTTATCACTGGTGAAAAATCAACCATGAGCCTGCTTGCACCAATCGCAGACTTCTCCAGCAAATTCCGTGACGGCGCCAGTAAAGGTTCCGTTAATTTATATATTAATTGAACAAAAGTATGCTGCCGTTTAACAGGAAGCCAGGATAAAACAACCCGTATAAAAATAAGAATTTCTAATAGTCTGAAAAAATATACTGCAAGATAGTATAAAACAATGCCCAACATTATTATCCTCCGTTATTTCATTCCACCATTCGCCCAGGGAAGAATAATTCCTTTCGTTTTTAATTCTTCTCTAAAACTATTAGCAATATCTACATTTTCAGGAGCAATAATAAAGATATTATTAGCTACTCTTTGCACATCACCGTTCAGTGCATAACAAGCACCGCTTAAAAAATCCATCACACGTTGTGCTGTCTGGCGGTCCATATTTTCAAGGTTAATCACTACAGGCTTTTTACTTTTAATATGGTCACATATTTCCTGAGCTTCTTCATATGCCTCAGGATCCGTTATAACAACTTCCATTTTAATATTTGTATGGATATTTACAATTTTTGAATTACCGCCACTACGAGAACGTAAACTCCTAATGTTAGGTACTTCAGTCTTTTCTTCAATTTCTTCTACTTCTTCTTCAAAGTCTTCATCGCTGCCAAATCCCATTACATCCATCATTTTGTCAATGAACTTTGCCATGTGAATACCTCCTTACATATTATAATTTCTGGCACCGAAAATACCCGTTCCTATACGTACCATATTTGAGCCTTCTTCAATAGCTATCTCAAAGTCATTTGTCATTCCCATAGAAAGAAATTCCATACTTATATTATCGATGTTTTGATTATCAATGTCAACCGCTAATTGCTTCATCCTTCTAAAATAAAGTCTGTTATTTTCAGCTTCTTCATCATATGGAACGATGGTCATAAGACCCCTTACACGAATATTCTTTAAATCTTTTAATTTGTATAATAATGGTTCTACTTCCTTATAAGATAAACCAAACTTATTTTCATCTTCAGCCACATTGACTTGAAGCAGAATATCCATGACTTTATCATGCTTTTTAGCTGCTTCATTAATATTATAAGCCAGCTTTTCACTATCTACTGAATGGATTAATTTCACTTTATCAATAATATATTTAATCTTATTGCTTTGAAGATGACCGATAAAATGCCAGTTGACTGAAGGATCTATCTGCGGATATTTATCTCTCAGCTCCTGGGCTTTATTTTCCCCAATATTTTGAATCCCATAAGATATTAATTCATTGATTCTTGCTACATCAATGGTTTTGGTTACTGCAATAACAGTTATATCTGTTCCTTTACGGCCACTTTTTTGTGCAGCCCTGTCAATTTTTTCTTTAATCACTTCCAGATTCTTTTTAATATCACTCATTCAATCACCATCCTGCCTTTTCATTGGTCTACTGTTGATTATTAATGATATTAAATTGATTGATCAACTGATTTTCTTTAACATTTTTTGCATTAGATACAATTTGGTCATATATTTTAATACCATTGTTTAAACTACCATCGACAATAGCATATTCATCATTCTGCGCTAAAATTTTGATGGTTTTAAAACGTACGATACCACCATTTACAACAAATACGCCTTCCTTTGACTCACTTTGATTAATGACATATTCTTCTTGCGCATTTTCTGGTAAAACGATAGTATCATAAAGCTTTACAGATGAAAAATCTTCAAGAATATAAACATGATTATCGTCTTCATATTCAATTTTTACCGGAATCAATTCATCTTTATCAGGAAGTCTTTTAATGATTACCTTATTGCTTCCCGAGTCCTGAAGATATTTTTTAGGTACCTTCAAAAATACTTTTTCAACTATAGCATTAACAGGAATCTTAATTCCTTCATAATTATCCCTGAGAATTTCGAACTCAATATTTCTGCCAAACATAAGTGGAGGCATTTGTTCAGTACATCTTAAAATAAAGAGCATCGTCTCATCATTAAGGGGCTTTAAATTATAAATTTCTGCTTTTAAGTTAGAATCATGAATTCCATTAAGTTTTATGGCTATCATATCCCCAACCTGGTAATCTTCTACCAATTCTTTGGAAAAAGTCCCTAAGATATACCATGAATAATTATCGACAATTTTAAAAACAGGAGAATCCTTTTTCACATTATGATTTTGGCTTAAATCAACTAACTCAGCAGAAGTCTTTAAATCTTTTTCACTGAACTGAGCAAAATTATCTAAAGAAAACTTTTCTTCCAGGCCATCATAATAATAAGAAACAATACCACCTTTAGGTGCTGTAATAACATCAGAATTGTTAAATAATTTATTTTCATATTCTTTTTTTAAGGCCACTAATTCCTGAAGGGCAGAGGAATTTTCTTGCGCTAAAACAGACTGTTTCTTTTCTATTTCTAATTCAATAGAACTTTTAATAGCATATAATTGAGAATAATTCCTGTTTGAATATGTACTCATATATTTATGAACTAAATCATCAATTTGATAATTAATATTTTTAATATCTTTTCTTACTAAAGAAAATTCTTTTCTTTGGTTTTGCTCTTTAAGAATATCTTCATTGATTTTTTTAATATCTTCCTGAATTTTTGCGATGACAGTACTATCTCCTACCATACAAATTTTTGTACCTGGTTTTACCTTTTCACCTTCAAAAGCTAAATAAGTAATATTGCCTTCTTCTTTACTTTTTACAACTTTTTCATCCCTGACGATGATACCACTTAGATGTATATTCCTGTCAATTTCTCCTATTTGAGCAACTTCGATAGATAAGGGGGTAATACTTTTAAATCTTAATAAGGCACCAATTAAATATACAATGACACATGAAGATAAAAATAAACCTAAGACAATTCTTCTTTTATGTTGTCTTTTAATTTTTTTGTATTTTTTTTTTGCCATATAATCCTCACACCTAATAGTTATTATACTATTTATTTACTAATATAACGGATTGAGTCCCAAAAAACAAGTAAAAAAACACTCTGATAAGAGTGTTTTACAAAGATCCGCTTTCTTTGTCATTAACAACATAATAGCACTTTTCCTCATCGGCATTATAATATAACTTCAGGGATTTTACGTCTTTAATTTTTAAATTATCCTGCTTCCATTTTTCTTTAAATTGTTTAATCAAATCGCTATGAAGAACTTCTTTGCCATTAAACTGAAAATATACTTCTTCCCTCATCTTCAGCCTCCATTCTGCCCCCTAGGGTATTATTTATAGATAAAAGAAAAATTTGTAATATTATATATATTAGTATTATTGTGTATTTTTAATAATAATTTTATACCATATCTCTCTTATTGTCAAGGGCAGTTCCTTAGCACTTTAGCCCCATCAAAATCATGATTATTTGCTTATCAAATCTTTATAAAATAATGCAAATTAGACCGCCATGTCCCTCATTAATTATTTTTTGCAAAGTTTCTTGTAATTTCATTTGAGCATCTTCAGGCATACGGTACAGTTTGTTCTGGAGCCCTTCATTGACCAGTTCGTGAAGAGATTTTCCAAAAATATTAGATTCCCATATCTTCCTTGGATCAGTTTCAAATTCACTCATTAAATAATTTACCAGTTCTTCACTTTGTTTTTCAGTTCCTACGATTGGCGATACTTCTGTTTCGATATCTGCCCGGATTAAATGAATCGAAGGAGCGCTGGCACGAAGTCTGACACCAAATCGGTTCCCTTGCTTTACAATTTCAGGTTCTTCAAGTTTCAACTCATCTAATAAAGGCATCACAACTCCATAACCCTTTTGCCTTACTTCCTTAAGTGCATCAGCAACTTTATCATACTCTTTCTTGATTGCAGCCAGTTTTACAATGAGAGAAATTAACTGATGTTCTCCTTCAATCTCCATACCTGTTGACTCTGACAACACCCTATAAAAGAGTTCATCTGATACGGTAATATCAATTTTTACAAGACCTTTTCCAAGATTAATTTTTTCCTGAAAAACTTTTTTAACAAAATCATAATCTTCAAAAGAAGAAATGGCGTCTTTTAAATCTCTAAAACTATAAACAGGATAAATCGTATCTTTAACTGCTTCTATAATTCTTTTTTTCATCCAATGATCCCTGTCTAACGTTTCAACCCATTTTGGCAACATAAATTGAATTTCTTGCACAGGAAATTCATATAAAACTTTTTCCATAATCCGGTTAATGTCATCCATTTTTAATTGAGCACAATTACATGTAATCACTGGTACATCATATCTTTGAGATAATTCTTCATTTAATTCTTGTGTTTGAGCATCATAAGGTTTTGCCGAATTTAACAAAACTACAAAAGGTTTGTTAAGTTCTTTTAATTCTCTTATAACCCTTTCTTCTGCTTCTTCATAATCTTTCCTTGGAATATCTGTAATAGTTCCATCCGTGGTTACCACAATGCCAATGGTAGAATGTTCACTGATTACTTTTCTGGTGCCAATCTCAGCTGCTTCTGTAAAAGGTATTTCATAGTCAAACCAGGGAGTATTGACCATCCTTGGGCTTTCCCCTTCCAAATGACCCGTGGCACCTTCCACCATGTAACCTACACAGTCAATCATTCTAACATTGAGCTCAATTTCATCGTTTAAAGAAATCGAAACAGATTCATTGGGAACAAATTTAGGTTCTGTTGTCATAATGGTTTTACCTGCAGCACTTTGAGGTAATTCATCTTTAGCCCTTTCTTTATTATAGCTGTTTTCAATATTGGGAATAACCAATAAATCCATGAAACGCTTGATAAACGTAGATTTTCCAGTACGTACAGGTCCCACAACTCCTATGTAAATATCTCCATTTGTCCTGTCAGCAATATCCTGATAAATATTGAAATTATCCATACTATCCTCCATTTCCTTAAGATAATTTCCCCGATCAATATAAAATGTATGGGTACATTTAAAATATATGACTAAAAAATGGAATTATACCAATTAAAACTTTTATAAAAAATAAAAAGACGAGTGGTCTACTCGTCTTTCCACGAAACTTTATGGGCTAAATGAATTTCTTCCGTCTGATGTTCAGGTCTTTTTTCCCGCATCATTAAATCCATGACCGCTTCCCTGGGGGATTTACCCTCAAAAAGGACCTGATTGATTTCTCTTATAATCGGCATCTCTACATTATATTTTCTGGATAATTCATAAACAGCTTTTGCACTATGTACACCTTCAACCACCATTTGTACCTCATTTAAAGCTTCATCTAAGCTTTTTCCTTTTCCAATCAAAATACCTGCCCGACGGTTACGGCTATGCATACTTGTACAAGTCACAATTAAATCACCAATCCCAGTTAAACCATTAAAGGTTTGAATATCTGCTCCCATAGCCAGACCCAACCTGGTTATTTCAACCATACCTCTCGTCATAAGCGCTGCCTTTGTATTATCCCCATAACCTAAACCGTCCACAACACCTGCTGCTAATGCAATCACATTTTTAATGGCACCACCTAATTCCACACCAATTAAATCCGGATTGGTGTAGACTCTAAAAGTAGGCGTCATAAATAAATCCTGAACTCTTTCAGCTATTTTTTGAGATCTGGAAGAAGAGACACAAGCTGTAGGAATATCTCTTGCCACCTCTTCTGCATGACTTGGACCCATTAAGACTGCTACAGGACATTGGGGGGCTGTCTCTTCTATCACCTGTGACATTCTGAGCAAAGTATGATTTTCCAAACCTTTAGAAACATTGACAACAAGGTGCCTGGGAGTTAAATAAGGAGAAAATTGCTCCATATTCGAGCGGAGAAATTTTGAAGGTATGGCAATAACGATGATTTCATTATTTACAATAGCTTCTTTATAATCATTGGTAATGATAATATTTTGTGGAATAGGTACACCTGGTAAATAATTAAGATTCTCCCTGACCGATTCCAATTGCTCTTTTTCACTTTCCAAATAACACCAAAGCGTCACATGATGCCCTTTTTTTGCTAATAATATGGCTAAAGCCGTTCCCCAACTTCCTGCTCCCATTACAGCAATCTTTTCCATAACTACCTCCGTTAAAATTATTTTTACTGATATTTTTCATTGGTTCGCTGACCTAATTTTGTCTCCTGACCTTTAAACAAGCGTCGGATATTATCCCTATGCCTTAGAATTGCACTAATTGTAAACAATACTCCCAAAAACGTTATTTCAAGATCATTATAGAATAGATAAAGACAAATTGGTATAGATATAGACATAATAATAGAACCTAAAGAAACAATACGACTTATAATAAGAACTAAAGCCATAATTGTAATACAAATCAAGCCCAGCCGGTAATCAAAGGCCAATAATGTTCCCATGGTAGCAGCGATACCTTTTCCACCTTTAAATTTTAAAAAGACGGGCCAATTATGACCAATAATAGTTCCCAGACCTGCATATAAACCCGCTTCAGGACAATCAGGGAAAATCAATTTGCATATGAAAACAGCAATGACTGCTTTTAAAAAATCTCCTATAAAGGTTATAATGCCTACTTTCCAACCCATTATTCTAATCACATTTGTTGTTCCGGCATTCCCGCTGCCATAATTTCTTATGTCAATTTTTTGAACCTTTTTTCCTATGATATACGCAGTTTGAAAACAGCCCAAAAAATAACCTATTATTATACATACCAGTCTAAACATAAACTTATTCCCTTCCCTGCTTTTCTCTTATGATAAAATGCAGAGGCGTTCCTTTAAAACCAAAGGCTTCTCTTATTTGGTTTTCGATATATCTTTCATAGGAAAAATGCATTAGTTCTTTATCATTGACAAAAAGCACAAAGGTTGGAGGCTTCACACTTACCTGTGTCATATAGTATATTTTTAATCTCTTCCCCTTATCGGATGGGGGCTCATTCATTGCCATAGCTTCATATAAAAGCTCATTGAGTACCCCGGTCTCAATTCTTAAAGCATGATTTTGAGACACAACTTTTATCATTTCAAAAAGTTTATTGATTCTCTGACCTGTAAGAGCAGAAATAAAGACTTTTGGGGCATAAGACATATAACTGAATTTAACTTCAATATCTTTTAAGTATTTATTCATGGTTTTGTCGTCTTTTTCAATCTTATCCCATTTATTCACTGCAATGATAGAAGCTTTACCTCTTTCATGGGCGATTCCTGCAATTTTGGTATCTTGTTCGGTTACCCCTGCTTCTGCATCAATCAGTAAGACAGCCACATCTGCTTTTTCAATAGCAGCAACGGTCCTAAAAATACTGTATCTTTCAATATTTTCTTTAATTTTATTTTTCCTTCTTAAGCCAGCTGTATCTATAAAAACAAACTTATCTTCCCCAATGGTCACTGGTACGTCCACAGCATCTCTTGTGGTGCCGGGAATATCACTGACAATAACCCTTTCTTCTCCTAAGATTTTATTAATTAAAGAAGATTTTCCTACATTGGGCTTACCAATAATAGCCACTTTAATCACATCTTCATCGTAATCACTGACTTCCTGCTGAGGAAAATATTTCACAACTTCATCCAGCATATCCCCTAAGCCTAATGGTTGAGAAGCAGATATGGGAATAGGATCTCCTAAACCTAAATTATAAAATTCATAAACTTCCATTTGATCTTTTCCCCAGTGATCCACCTTATTCACTGCCAAAACGACTGGCTTTTTAGATTTCCTGAGCATATTAGCCACTTCATGGTCTGCGTCTGTCAGTCCTTGTTTGGCATCGGTAAGAAAGATAATGACATCAGCCATTTCAATAGCCATTTCTGCTTGTCTTTTCATTTGTTTTAAAATAATATCGTCAGAATCAGGTTCAATTCCTCCAGTATCAATGATGGTAAATTTATGATTAAGCCATTCGGTGTCAGCATAAATTCTATCCCTTGTTATTCCGGGCGTATCTTCGACGATGGCTATTCTTTCACCTGCTAAACGGTTAAAGAGAGTAGATTTTCCCACATTAGGTCTTCCTACAATTGCAACAATAGGTTTACTCATCTCTATTCTCCTTTGCATTCAAAATTGCATGAATAAAATCTTTACCAGAAACGCCTACAATTTCAACTGGAATCCTAAATTCCTTTTCTAAATCATCCAAATAGACATCATCTAAGAAGATCGTGTCATTATTACGGAAAGCATTTTCAGGCAGTAATAGTTTGCTGCCTAATTCTTTGCCATTTAACTGCTTGATAATATCCTGGCCGGTCATAAGACCAGACACTGTAATTTTGTCCCCAAAAAAGTCATTCTTAATGGGATAAACACGGATGGTAAGATTGGAATACTTATCTAATAACTTATTCACTAATTTTTTAATAAATGGAAAGGCTGCTATACCTGTTGCAACAGACAGATCGATCTTTCCAGAAATCTCATCCGGCAAATCCAAAAAAGCAGCATTAAATTCTTCCTCCATTAAAGCCAACATACCTACCCCATTTTCAATTTGAGGAAAGTCTTCATATCGATGGACTGGTGGGATTTCTTCTCCAGCTGTTATATAAAACTCATCCGCACAATATAAGATATAACTGCCGTATTTTTCTTTATAGAAATCCTGAAGATGATGTACCATGCGGATAATCTCTTTTGCATCATCTTTTTCAAAGGGTATTAAAGGATAAAGATTTTCCCGGTACTTAGAAATGCCTACGGGAACAATAGAGATGCTTTTTATTCCCGGGAAAAACTTTTCTAAGTCATCTAAAGTTTTTTTAAGTACAAGTCCGTCGTTTAAACCTTTACACAAAACAATCTGACAGTTGACTTCTATGCCTGCATCCACGATTCTTTTAATTTTTCCCAATACATCTCCTGCAAAACGGTTATTTAACATTTTTATCCTTACTTCAGGATCTGTTGCATGAACTGAAATATTAACAGGCGATAAATGATAATAAATCAGTCTTTCAAAGTCCTTTTCTTTCATATTGGTTAAAGTGATATAATTTCCATTTAAAAAAGACATTCTCCAGTCATCGTCTTTAAAATAGACGCTTTTTCTCATAGAAGGCGGCAGTTGGTCAATAAAACAAAAAACACATTTGTTTCTGCAAGATT
The DNA here is from genome assembly GCA_012521395.1 of Candidatus Epulonipiscium sp. Classification (GTDB taxonomy): domain Bacteria; phylum Bacillota; class Clostridia; order Lachnospirales; family Defluviitaleaceae; genus JAAYML01. The sequence goes on from JAAYML010000127.1 coordinate 19,373, forward strand.
TCAAATGATCCATTAAAGCATTTTCAAAAACTAAACCAATGTCTTCATGAACATCCTTTTCTATTTCATATTCCCACCATTCCATGTCTTTTTTGCAAATGGTCAAAGTCACAAATTCATCTGAAATCAAATAGCGATAATCAAAAACATCTTCTATTTCTTGCCCATTTATAGCAATAAGCAAATCGCCTGCTTCTATTCCCAATTCTTCAGCAATACTGCCAGGAAGGACTTCTTTTATTTTATGTTCTTTATAGTTTTTCAAATTTAAAACAACTCCTGTATTATCTAATCTGTTTTTATTATATCCAAAATAAAAAATTTATCAAATTAATTCCATTACTGCTGCCAATCTGCCTGTTTGCCCCTTATCTGCGCGGTATGAAAAGAAGATATCATGATGACACTTTGTGCATAAATCTGTCACAGTAATGTTAGAAAGGGGCAATCCTCCTTCTGTCAAAGCTTCTTTATTGGCTTCCCATAAATCAATCATAAATTTTTCATTTTCTATAGGAAAAATTATCTTATGGGTGTTTTTAAAAGCTTTTTGAAAGGCATCTGCCACAGAAAAATCAACTTCAAAGCAGCATTTCCCAATGGAAGGACCAATTGCCGCTAAAATATCTTTAGGATTGGAATTAAATTCGTTGATAAAAATTTCTATCATTCTTAAAGCGATTTTTTTAACCGTTCCCCGCCAACCCGCATGGGCAAGACCAATAACTTTTTTCTTTGTGTCCAGAAAAAAAAGAGGCACACAATCGGCATATAGAGTCACTAAAGGAACATTAGGAATATTGGTAACCAGGCCGTCCGTACCTTTGACCCAGTTTTTCATATTATATTTTTCCAAATCCTCTTTCCGGATAATTTTAATATGATTGTCATGAATCTGATTGGTAAAAATTAGCTTTTCATGATTAATGCCTATAGCCTCACAAAGTAATTTATAATTACCATAAACTTTTTCATCATCATCCCCTCTGCCAAGACCCAAATTTAATGATTGATATGGTCCCTGGCTAAGCCCTCCCAAACGGGTACTGAAACAATGCCTGACCTGTTGACTGGCATCAAAAGCAGGAAAGGTAATATAATATAAATCATTTTTATTATGAAAAGATAATTGATTGGATAAGTTATGATACATTCTGATTCTTCCTTTTTTAAAAATAATAAAAATTATACAACAAAAGCATTTCTTATTAAGCATATTTTTAAATCTGGTTTTTCACCTAATATCTCCAGAACATCAAAGCGGCAGGAGCGATGCCATAAATTATATTTTTTTAAATACCATAAAGCCACTTTGGCTATGGTCCTCTGCTTATGAAAAGTAACCGCTTCTCTTGGATAGCCATGGGAAAGGTCTTTTCTGTACTTTACTTCAATAAAAAGTAAATAGTCATCTTCTTCAGCAATAATATCTATTTCCCCAAGTTTACATCTGAAATTTTTCTCAATAATTTTTATACCTTCTTTTTCTAAAAAATCTGATGCAATGTCTTCGCCCCAGTCTCCAATTAATCTTTTATTAACCATTTTTAATCTTCTCCTGTAAACGGTCGATATCCCCAACAAAAACAAGTATTTCTGCAACGATTTCATACAATTCAACTGGAATAAGCTCTCCTATCTCCAACTCCGTCAGGACATTAGCCAGCTTTTCATCTTCATAAACAGGGATTTCTTCTTCCAGACCTTTTTCAATGATCTTTTCCGCAATAACACCCTTCCCTTTTGCAATAACTTTTGGAGCGGTGCTTCCTTTTTCATAATGTAGGGCTGCCGCCTTTTTTATTCTTTTATTATTTTCCATTTAACCACCTGCTACCATTATTTATACCCTCATATCAAAGGAAAATCTTCTGGGTTCTTCGTTTATATTATAATCATTTTCTTCAGTCTTTAACAGATTAAATGAATCTTCCAGTTTATGAAAGTTTAAAGATCTTATTTTATAGCTCTTATAACTTAAAACATCAAGAAGCCTATGAATATATTCTTTCATAATCTTTATATATGTATCATTTTCTAATTTAAATTGCAAATATAAATCCTTATCATTTTTTTGTACAAAAACTTCCGTATGACCCATATAAGCTAAATCTAAAGCAATAAGTACGGAAAGTGAATGGCTGGATTTTTTTGCAGTCTTCTTTTTACGAAAGACATATAACTGAGCCTCACTGTGATGATGATTTAATTTTATAGGAATTTGTATAAAAGCATCAAATTTGCTGAACTGATTCATAAATTCCAGGTTGTTTTTTATTTCCTGACACGTTTTGTACAAATCTTTTACTTGTGCAGAATCCTGTCCCGTTAACAGGTTTTCTAGCCGGTTCATATATTTATATAACTTATTGAAACGCTCTTTGAGCTCTTCTTTATTTTTTAACTTTTCCAAAGGCAGGTAAAGCTCTTCCTTAAGAACGTTCAAAAATGTCCTGATTTTATTGTTTAATACTTTTTCAAGATATTGATTATCTGTTTTATTTTCCAGTAAGTACTTCATATTTTCAGCAAAGAACATAAAGAAATGATTGTCATTACTCATAAGGGCTTTTATTTCACTGGTTGGGAACTCACTCATCAAAAATGAAAAAAGCTCTTCTTCTGTAAAAAATTCATGCTGATTCATAAAAGTTTCTATTATGTGCTGATTATCTTTCATAAAAGTTAATAATTCAACTTCTTTTCTTATCTCTGTCAGTTGATTTTTTAATTCTGTCTCTCCTGCCCTGACCCTTTGAGCTTCTTTATCCAATAAGTCGGCCTTATTTATGATTTCTTCCGGATTGATGTCTTTATCCGTTAAAGCATTATCTCCAGTCTCAAGAAAACAATCCAGAATTTTTTCAGCTATAGGACTATGACTGAGCTTTATGATCTTATCCAGAAGATTTTCAATTTGCTTATGTAAATGAATATGTTGTTCAATATAACCATCCAATTGACTGATATTTTTCTCATTGACAGGAATTTGTTTATCCATCAAAAATATGATTTTATCCAGGGTAACGTTTTTATTGGACTTAATAAACTGGTTAATGGCATGAAGATTATCCTTATCAACAGGCAACTGCTTTTCTAAAAGCTTTTCTACCATTTTGTAATTTTCATCCGTAGGTAAAAGGTTAGCTGCTTCTAAAGCTTCCAGAATAATATTGGACTTGGAATCGCTCCACTGATCCGGAAGAATTTCTATAAAGATTTGTTCATTTGTTAAGGATTGTACCCTAAAGAATAAGCTTTGACCAATTTTTAACTCATATACATTGCTTTGAAGTTTTGCCTCTACAGTAGCCCCTGTTTCCAAAAGTAAAGACAACTTCCCTTGTTTTATATCTATAATCTGCCCCTTAAAAATATCCCCAGCTTTTAACCTTAATAAACTTTTTTCATTAGCAGCATACACCTTTTGACTATTAGAAGCCAGCTGCTGATAGCGGTTAATCTTCATACCATCACCTCAATAAAGATTTCTGGTAAAACTTTCTCTATGAATTGGACATAAACCATATTTTTTGATTGCTTCGATATGTTCCTTAGTCCCATAACCTTTATGCTTATTAAAGCCATATTCACTGTAAAGCTCATGAAATTTATCCATTATCCTGTCACGCGTTACCTTTGCAACAATAGCTGCTGCAGCAACAGATATGCTTTTTTGGTCACCCTTAATAATATCTTCCTGAGGAACAGAAATATCGGGTATATTTTGATTACCGTCAACCAAAACAAGTTCTGGCTTAAGACTTAAAGCATCTAAAGCCTTTTTCATGGCTTCAAAAGTGGCCTGTAATATATTGATACGGTCAATCGTTTGAGGATCGACAATTCCAATCCCTATGGACAAAGCCTTCTTGTTGATTATTTCGAACAATTCTTCTCTTTTAATTAGGGACAGTTTTTTGGAGTCATTAATACCCATAATAAAACAATCTTTGGGAAGTATAACAGCTGCAGCAACAACTGGTCCAGCTAAAGGTCCCCTGCCTGCTTCATCAATCCCGGCAATGTATTTTACACCTTTTTGATAATAATACTTTTCATATTGACTCATTTCCTGAATCCGTTTTAATTCTACCTGATAAGTCTCATATTTTCTTTCATATTTTTGGACTAATTTTTGCACACCAATTCTTGAATCTTTTTTAATTTCTTCTAAAAAATTAGGAAGCTCATCATAAGAAACTTCCTTGAGTTGTTTTTCTATCGATTGTAAAGAAAACTTTTCCATTTTATCACCAGCATTAGAAAATATTATTGGCTATACTCATTTAATTTAATAAAACTCTTCCGGAGATTCAAGTGAAATATGTCCTAAAGCCCCTGATCTTAGTTCATCCAAAAGCATTAAAGAGGTTCTGGAATAATCCACTTCCCCGCCTCTTATCAAATAGCCTCTTTTTTGGCCAATTTCTGTAAGAAGCTCTATTGGACTTTTGCTGTCAATATCTGTTATTTTATAACGCTCGCTTAAACAATCGGGAAATTTTTTAGCCAATAACGCTAAAAGTTCTAAAGATAAATTGTGGCTATCCAATATTTCTTGCTTAATTGAGCCAATAAAAGCTAAATGTAAACCGACTGTCTGATCTTCGAATTTAGGCCATAAAATTCCCGGCGTATCCAATAATTCAAAGTCCTTTTTTATTTTAATCCACTGTTTTCCTTTGGTTACTCCAGGTCTGTCTCCTGTTTTTGCACTGGCCTTACCTACCAGCTTATTAATGAAGGTCGACTTTCCAACATTGGGAATACCAACGACCATTGCACGGATCGGCCTGAAAATGCGACCTCTTTTCTTATCCTTTTCAATCTTTTCTTTTAATAATTCTCTTGCTAAATTTTCAACTTGGGAAATTCCTTTTCCATCCATTGAATTGACAGAAATGGCATGATAGCCGTAATTCTTGAAATGTTGAATCCAAAGAGAAGTGATATTAGAATCAGCCAGATCACTTTTATTCATGACGATAATTCTATTTTTATTTGCAGCTAAAACATCAATATCAGGATTTTTACTGCTATAAGGTATTCTTGCATCTAATAGTTCAATCACAAGATCCACAAGTTTTAAATTTTCTAAAATTATTTTTCTTGTTTTTGACATATGTCCGGGATACCATTGTATATTCATGATTTCACCGTCTTTACAAAATAATTATTTTACAAAACCAAAAGATTTCAAAGGCCAAATTCTAAAACCTGCTTTAGCAAAAATTTGATCCCTATGGACAGGTCCGAAATATCTGCTGTCTTTACTATAATTGCGATTGTCTCCCATGACAAAATAACAATCTTTAGGGACTTTATAAGGAAATTCCAGAAATCCAGTTATACCGGTATCCATAGGTTCATTAAGGTAATCTTCTTCTAAAGGTTCCCCGTTAATATAAACCTTGCCATCTCTCAGATCAATTTCTTCTCCTGGCAAAGCAATGACTCTTTTAATCAAATCAACATCATGATGAAATACGACAATATCTCCCCTTTGAGGATCTGAAAAATAATAAGACAATTTACTTACAAAAATATGATCATCGATTTGAATCGTTGGGATCATAGAGCCAGTGGGAATAACTGTATGAGCAAAAGCAAATTGCCTGACAAATAAGGCAATAATAACAGCAATTATAATATCTCTTAGCCAACTCATTGCTTCATTAAATATGAAAGACTTGTTTTTTTGCCCCATATAATCACCTCCAAAATCTTATTTAACCCTTCCGATTTTATTTAATGGCCATATCCGTATTAAAGCTTTACCACTTATTGAAGATTCGTCAATTAAACCTATTTCTTTATAACGACTGTCATAACTTATATTTCTATTATCGCCCATAACAAAATAACTATCCGGACCAATCATTAGAGGATATTCCATGTCCCCAGCCATTTTAGCATCCATTGGTTCAAGAATATAGTCTTCCTTTAAAAGAATGCCATTTAAATAAACTTTGCCTTCTTTAATTTCTACCGTATCTCCTGGAATTCCTATAATTCGTTTAATATGATGCTCCGATGGATTCACAGGACTTTTAAAGGCAATAATATCTCCCCGCTGAGGTGCTTTAAAACGATAAATAAATTTATTGATAATCACTGAATGACCATCTTCTAAAGATGGTTCCATTGAGTCTCCAATCACTTGGGTATTTTGAAATAAAAAATTTATAATAAATAGTGTAACCAACGCAGCAATGATAATATCTCTTAACCATTCGAAAAGCTCTTTTATGATTTTCTTATTTACAGCTTCATTCATATCCCAATCACAACTCACAATTTTATTTTATTTGTCCAAATTTATTAATTGGCCATAAACGAATAACAGCATGACCAATAATCTTATCTTTTTCAATGGTACCAACATCCTGATAACGGCTGTCCGAACTGTTATTTCTATTATCTCCCATTACAAAATACGTATCTGCTGGAATGGCATATGGAAAATCTATATCTCCCCGCAGTTGCATTTCTTCCAGAATATATTCTTCTTCATAAAGCTCTCCATTAATATAAACTTTACCCTCTCTTATATCAATAACCTCTCCAGGTAAAGCAATAATGCGCTTAATGTATTGTTTTGAAGGGTCTCCTTTATAAGGAAAAACAATTATTTCTCCTCTTTCCGGATCTGTAAAATAATATTCTAATTTATTTACAATTATAAGATCTCCATCATGTAAAGTTGGTTCCATGGAAGGACCAAGAACTCTTGTATTTTCAAAAACAAAAGTTCTAAAAAACATTGCAAGAACAAATATAATGATTAAATCTCTTATAAATTCTAATAATTCCTTAAAATTCTTATTAATCTTTTCTGTTTTTTCTTTACTTTCAGCAGAGTCATTATCTTTGTTTTCCATAAAAACCATAATTCCCCCTCTTTCAAGTACACAAAAAGGGACTGGTTAGTCCCCTTTTTTATTCGATGATTTCTTTTACTTTTGCAGCCTTACCCACTCTTTGACGGAGATAATTTAATTTAGCCCTTCTTACTTTACCTTTTCTTACCACTTCTATTCTATCAATACTTGGTGAATGAAGGGGCCATGTTCTTTCTACCCCAACACCATAAGAAAGTCTTCTAACAGTAAAAGTCTCTCTGATACCTCCATGCTGCTTTTTGATTACAATACCTTCAAACATTTGAAGTCTTTCACGGTTTCCTTCTTTTACTTTAGAATATACACGGATAGTATCTCCAACTTCAAAAGGTGTAATATCAGTTTTTAACTGTTCCTTTTCTATTTCTTTTATGATTTCGTTCATGAAGTACCCTCCTTCCATCTTAGACGTTCATACTTAGTATTTTAAGCAGAGGACCGTCCGTACTCACATTATGAAAGTATAGCATATTATATCTTTATTTGCAATATTAATTTAATTACAACAAAACATTTAAAAAATTTACATTTTTCTTAAACTATCCAGATAGGCTTTATCTTCCTCTGTTAGCTCTGCTTTCTCAAGTAAATCAGGTCTTTTCTCGAAAGTCAGTTTTAGCGATTGTTCTCTTCTCCATTTTTCTATTTTTGCATGATGCCCCGAAAGCAAAACTTCAGGGACTTTCCTGTTTCTAAAAACTAAAGGTCTCGTATATTGTGGATATTCCAGCAAATGATTACTAAAGGATTCATCCTGATACGATTCTTCTTTGCCAAGCACTCCGGGAATTAGCCTGGAAACCGCATCTATAACGACCATAGCTGCTAATTCCCCTCCTGTTAATATATAGTCGCCAATAGATATTTCATCCGTCACAATTTCATCAATCACTCTTTGGTCGATTCCCTCATAATGTCCGCAAATAATCATTAAATCTTTTTCCTTAGCTAAATCTTTTGCAACAGCCTGGGAAAAAATTTTTCCTTGAGGCGTCATATAGATAACCCGGGGTTTTATATTCTTTTTTAAAATAATGCTTTGATAGGCATCATAAACGGGTTGGGGCTGGAGTACCATACCTGGCCCTCCACCATATGGATAATCATCCACTTGATTATGTTTATTATTGGCAAAATCGCGGATATTAATGCAATTTATTTTAATAATTCCTGCTTCCTGAGCTCTGCCAGTAATACTATGAGACATGGCAGACTCAATCATATCAGGGAAGAGGGTTAAAATATAAAAATTCATAGTTCCCTCAATCCTTCCAATAAATTGACCGTCATCCGCCGATTATTTAAATCCACCTCTAAAATACATTGTTTTATAGCAGGAATAAGCAATTCTTTCTTCGAATCTTCCTTTTTCACGACATAAACATCATTGGCAGCTGTAAAAAGAATATCCACAATTTTACCTAAATATTCCTCATCGTTCGTATAGACTTCCAAATCATATAAATCTCCAATATAATATTCGCCTTCACCTAAGGGTAAGGCCAGCTCTCTTGGTATTTTAACAATAGAGTTCTTTAGTTTTTCAGCCTCATTAATCGAAGATATTCCTTTTAACTTTAAAATAACAAACTGCTTATGATACCATACTTTTTCTATTTCATATTCCTTTGTTCCTTCTTTGCTTTCGACCCATACAGTATCCAGCAATTCAAAGCGTTTAGGGTCATCCGTTGTAGGAATAATTCTTAAATCTCCCCGGATTCCCTGGGTGTTTACAATCTTACCAATTTCCATGTAATTGGACAATAGAAATCCTCCTTAAGCTTTTTTTCATCTATTGGCTGGTATTCTATAAAAGTCTGCAAAAAAGGCTAGGAAAATTCCTAACCTTTGACTTATTGTAAAATTTCAACAACAACATGCTTGTTTTCGCGAATTGCAGCAGCCTTAACAACTGTTCTGATAGCCTTTGCAATTCGTCCTTGTTTACCAATTACTTTTCCCATATCTTCGGGAGCAACTTTCAGTTCTAAAATAACGGAGCGTTCTCCTTCTAACTCATTGACTTGTACTGCATCAGGATTATCCACTAAAGCTTTTGCAATGACTTCAACAAGTTCTCTCATAACTTAAACCTCCATTCTTACTATTTCAATACGTTAGCTTTTTTTAGCAATCCTCTAACTGTATCTGAAGGTTGTGCGCCATTTTTAAGCCATTTTTGAACAGCTTCTTCATCCACTTTAATCACTGCAGGATCTTTTGTTGGATCATAATATCCAATTTCTTCAATAAATCTTCCATCTCTTGGAGCTCTGGAATCCGCTACAACAATTCTATAGAAAGGCGCTTTTTTTGCACCCATTCTTTTTAATCGAATTCTAACAGCCATGTTTTTCACCTCCCCTTAATCAGTATCAAATGAATATATTACATAAAAGGAAGTTTAAATTTTCCTTTTTTGCCCTTGGTCATACCCGATAATTGTTTCATCATCTTTTTCATTTGTTCAAATTGTTTGATTAAGCGATTAACTTCTTGTATATCCCTTCCGCTACCAGCGGCAATCCTTCTTTTTCTTGAAGGGTTTATGATTTCAGGATTTCTTCTTTCTTCCAGAGTCATGGATTGAATAATCGCCTCGATATGGGCAATTTCTTTATCGCTAATTTCTACATTACCAAGCTTTTGCATATTCATGCCTGGTATCATTCCTATAAGTTGATTAAGAGGCCCCATTTTCTTAACTTGTTGCATTTGTTCTAAAAAATCTTCAAAATTAAATTCCATTTTTCTGATTTTCTTTTCTAATTCCTGGGCCTTCTTTTGGTCAAAGTTTTCCTGGGCTTTTTCAATTAAAGATAATACATCGCCCATACCTAAAATACGTGAAGCCATCCTGTCAGGATGAAAAGGCTGTAAATCCTCTAATTTTTCACCCATACCAACATATTTTATAGGTTTCTGGGTCACAGCACGGACGGATAGTGCAGCACCGCCTCTTGTATCACCATCAAGCTTTGTCAAAATTACTCCATCAATGCCCAATTTTTCATTAAAACTTTCAGCGACATTCACAGCATCCTGACCAGTCATAGCATCGACAACCAAAAGAATTTCCTGAGGCTTTGTCACTTCTTTTATCTCATACAATTCATTCATAAGTTCTTCATCAATATGAAGACGGCCTGCTGTATCAATGATAACCAGATCATGATTATTATTTTTTGCATAGGAAACTGCTGCTTTAGCGATATCGACAGGATTGGTTGCGTCTCCCATGGAAAATACAGGAACACCAACTTTTGAACCAACCACTTGTAACTGTTTAATTGCTGCAGGGCGATAGACATCACAGGCAACCAATAAAGGCTTTTTGCCCATTTTTTTAATTTGGGCTGCCAGTTTCCCGGAAGTTGTCGTCTTACCTGAACCCTGAAGCCCTACCATCAGATAAATCGTCGGTGGTGTATTGGAAAAAGTTAACTTGCTTTGGGTACTTCCCATTAGCTCCGTCAATTCTTCATTAACGATTTTTATCACCTGTTGTCCTGGAGTAAGACTTTCAAGAACATCATGCCCAACAGCTCTTTCTTTAATTTTATTAATAAAAGATTTAACCACTTTAAAATTGACATCTGCTTCTAATAAAGCAAGTTTAACTTCTCTTAAGGCTTCATTGACATCTTTTTCTGTAAGCCTTCCTTTACCTTTTAATTTTTTAAATACTTCCTGAAGCTTGTCAGACAAACTTTCAAAAGCCATAGGGCAAGCCTCCAATTCATTCAATAATTAATTGATTAGCAATTCGCTTTAATTCAGCAAAACATATATGAACTTTATTTAAATCATCCAGGTGTTTTTCAGCTTCATTTATCGTATTGACAATTTCTTTAATATAAGTCTTATTTTTCTCAAAACGCTCAACCAGTTTTAATTTATTTTCATAATCATAAAGAATATTTTCAGTGCGTTTTAAGGTATCATAAACTCCCTGCCTGCTTATTTTAAGGTAATCTGCAATTTCAGCAAGTGAAAAATCATTTTGATAGTATAACTCAAATATATTTTTTTGCTTGTCTGTGAGTAATTCTCCATAAAAATCATAAAGCAGGGTAATTTGCAAAAGTTTTTCCATGTTACCACCACGTTTTTGGAAAGTGTAAAGCTTATATACTTTACAGATGTATTTTATAGTAAAGGCTGTTGTTTGTCAAGAAATATTTTATTCTTCATCCGTAAATAAAGCTTCTGCAAATTCTTTTGGATTGAAAGGACGTAAATCTTCTATGCCTTCTCCTACACCAATATATTTTATAGGAATATCCATTTCGGAATTAATGGCAATAATAATGCCGCCTTTAGCTGTTCCATCCAGTTTCGTCAGTATAATACCTGAAATATCCGTCACTTCTTTAAATAATTTTACTTGCTGAAGGGCATTTTGACCCGTGGTTGCATCTAAAACCAATAAAACTTCCTTTCTTGCTTCAGGATATTCCTTGTTAATAATCTTAAATATTTTTCTAAGTTCTTCCATGAGATTCTTTTTATTATGAAGTCTTCCAGCCGTATCACAAATTAAGACATCAATTTTTCTTGCCTTTGCCGCTTGTATTGCATCAAAAACAACTGCACCTGGGTCGGAATTTTCCTGATGACGGATCACATCGACTCCTGTCCTGTTTCCCCATATTTCCAACTGCTCAATGGCTGCCGCTCTAAAGGTATCAGCAGCTGCCAAAAGAACCTTTTTATTTTCTTTTTTAATCAGATGGGCCAGTTTGCCAATCGTTGTTGTTTTACCTACGCCATTAACACCAATGACTAAAATCACTGCAGGCCCTTCCTGAATATTTAAGTCCCGGTTCCCTTTACTAAGTATTTCAGTGATTTCTTCAATTAACAATTGTTTAAGGGCCGCAGGCTCGTTTATTTTTCTTTCTTTGACCTTCTCTCTTAGCCCATTCATTATTTTTATACTGGCATTGACACCTATATCTGCCATAATAAGCGTCTCTTCTAATTCTTCATACAATTCTTCATCAATTTTGTTAAAAGACTTTAAAACATTATCAATACCATCCATGATATTGTTTCTTGTCTTAGCCAGTCCTTTAACCAGCTTCGAAAAGAAAGCTTTTTTCTCTTTAACGCTTTCTTCCTGCCCTTCTTCTTCTGGCGGATTTTCTTCTTCCTCTACGCTTTCTTTTATTTCATAACTTTCTTCGCTAAATCCTATATCTTCCTCAGTTTTGTCATGAACGAATTCCTCCAACTGGGATTCTTCTGGTATGGATTCTTCCTGTCCTTTGTTTTTATCTCTGTTTAGCCATTTGTCAAATAAGCTCATTATTCCACTCCTTTAACTTGCTTCTTCATTTTCCTCTATGTCTGAAAGTTTAACAGACAGTAATTTTGAAATACCTTGTTCTTCCATTGTAACCCCATATAAGGTATCCGCAACCTCCATGGTTCCTTTCCTGTGAGTAATAATAATAAATTGCGTGCTATCTCTAAATTTCTTTAAATAGCTGGCAAAGCGCATGACATTTGCATCATCCAGAGAAGCTTCTATTTCATCTAAAACACAAAATGGCGAAGGCTTCATCTTTAATATAGAAAATAAAAGTGCAATGGCCGTTAAAGCTTTTTCTCCTCCGGATAAAAGCATCATGTTCTGCAACTTCTTTCCAGGTGGTTGTGCAATAATTTCTATTCCGGATTCTAATATATTTTCTTCATCCGTCAGCTTCAAATAAGCCTTACCACCAGCAAAGAGTTCGGTAAATACCTGATTAAAGTTAGCAGAAATTGTAGCAAAATTTTGAATAAATTGTTTTTCCATCGAAGCCGTCAGCTCTTTTATAATGCCAAACAATTTCTTCTCAGCCATTAAAATATCTTCTCTTTGGGCTGTTAAGAAATCATAACGTTCTTTAACCTTTTCATATTCTTCAATCGCATTTATATTCACATTACCTAAATCTTTCATTTCATTTTTATGCTTTGCTAAAAGTTTTTTCATATCTGAAATTGATAATTCTGTACTTTTATATTTTAAAGCAGAATGGTAAGTTTCCTCATATTCTTCCCAAATCTTATTGTATAAAACTTCTTGTTCTAATTTTAATTTAGTCTTCTTATTCTCCAGGCGATTCATTTCTGTTTGAAGTAATTCAATGGTTTTGGAACTTTCTTCAATTTTTTCTTCTAAAGCTTTATATACAGCCAGTTTTTCTTTTTTAACTTCCTGAAATCTTTCTTGCTGCCCGGTCTTTTCAATTAAAGTTTGTCTTAACTTTTCAATTTCCCGGACATTTTCATTGACTTCGTTTTCCTTTAATGCTTTGTCTTTTAAAATACCTTGAATTTCTTCTTCTCTTTGTTTTTTCTCAGCTTTCTGCTTTTCAATTTCACTATCCAGCCGCTTTTTGTTTTCCAATATGTAATCCCGTTTTTGCTCTAAGGAAGAAATTTCTATTTTTAATTTTGTGATCTTGTCTGTTAAGATATCTTTGGCTTCTTTTTCCTTCTCCAGCTTAGATTGATTCATTTCAATCTTAGACTGAATGGCTTTTATTTCATTTTCAATACGGCTCATTTCTTCCCGTTTTTCAAATAAACTATTCGTATTTTCTTTATGCTGGATATTAATCTGTTCTTCTTCTAAATTTAACTGACTTTCCTTATCCTTTAATTGATTGAGCATTTCTTCGCATTTATCTATCTCATGCTGATTGGATAGTATATTAATATCCAGTTCCTGGATTTTGCTTTTTAAATCTTCTATTTTAGCCAGGTTTTGATTTTTCTTATCTTCATAGGCTCTGATTCTTTCTTCCCTGTTTTTAATTTCTTCTGTCAATTTTATAAGCTTTTCTTTTAACTCTTGTAATTCTCTTGACCTTAAAAAGATATTCATGCTTTTTTGCTGGATACTTCCTCCGGTCATGGCTCCACCAGGATTAAGCACTTCCCCATCTATCGTTACAATTTTATATTTGTGCTGATATTTTTTGGCAATCCAAATGGCATGATTCAGATTGTCCACGATAATGACCCTGCCTAAAAGATATGAAATAACATCTTTATACAATTCATCATAATGAACAATTGAAGAAGCAATGCCTAAAACCCCTTGTTCATTTAAAATTTTCTGTTCATCGGCCCCCAGGCTCTTACCCCTAATAGCAGAAAGAGGTAAAAAAGTTGCCCTGCCTAAATTGTTTTGTTTCAAATAATCTATGGCATCTTTGGCATCTTCTTCTGTTTCGGTAACAATATTTTGCAGACTGTTTCCTAAAGCTAAATCGATTGCCGTTTCATAACCCTTAGGTACCTCGATTAAACCAGCTACAACCCCGCAAATCCCCTTTAACTGATTGGGCTTATCTTTTTTTAAGCGCATAAGACTTTTTACACTCTTATTAAAACCTTCATATTCATTTTCCATTAATTCCAGAACATCTTTTCTGGATTTAATGCTATGCATTTCTTCCTTTAAATCATTCAGAGCAGTGCTTTCTTTTTGAACATCCGCAATGAACTGATTATTAATGCTAATTAATTCATTAATCTTCTGATTTAATTTTTTCCTTTCTTCTTTTAATGTTTCTTCCAGTTTCTTTATAGCTTTTAAATGTACGCTTTGTTCCCTGTATTGTCTGTCCAACAGTTCTTTTTCAGATAAAATTTGCTTTTTTCTTTCTTCTATATATTGAATTTCACTGTCGATTTTTTGAATAAGAGTTTTCAATTCAGAAGACTCATTCATTTTTTCGATGATATCCGATTTGTAATTTTCAATTTCAGATTCTCCTGTGAGCAAAAAATGGATGAGCCCGTTAAAATGATTTTCTTCTTCTTGCAATAATTTTTCTTTAGTTTTTAATTCTAAGGAAAGCGCATTGAATTTTGCTGACAACTCTATTTTTTCCTGACTAAGTCCCTCTATTCTTTTATCCAATTTCTCAGATTCATTGTTAAGCCTTTTAATATCCAAAATGTAATGTTCTATTTGCTGTTCTAATACTTTGTTATTTCCTTCTGTTTTTTCAATATTGGCTCTGATATCTGAAATGCTGTTTTGATTGTCATATATATTATTTTCAATATCTTCTAATTCTCTTTTTAGAGCGGTATAATTTTCTTTATCTTTTAATTGAATTTCTTTTTGACGGGACAATTCTTCCTGATTGTTTAAAAACATTTCTTCCAGACTGTCTAATTCCTTCTTTTGATTGTCTGCCTCATAAATAAATAAATTTAATTCTAATTTTTTCACTTTTTCTTTCAATTCAAGGTAGACTCTTGCTTTTTCAGCTTGAGAAGCTAAAGGACCTAATTGCTTGTCTAATTCAGAAATAATATCTTCTACCCGGATAAGATTTTGCTTTTCTTGTTCAAGCTTTTTCTCGGCTTCCAGTTTTCTGTGTTTGTACTTTACTATACCAACGGCTTCTTCAAATAAAAATCTTCTGTCTTCAGGCTTTGTACTGAGGATTCGGTCAATTTGACCTTGTCCAATAATAGAATACCCTTCTTTTCCTACACCCGTATCCATAAAAAGCTGATGGATGTCTTTTAAGCGACAGGAAGATTTATTAATAAAGTACTCATTTTCTCCTGAACGATATACCCTTCTGGTAATTCTTACCTCATCAAAAGCAATGGGAATTTTCCCCTCAGAATTATCTAAAACGATGGAAACTTCTGCAAAACCTAAAGGTTTACGGTTTTGAGTCCCTGAAAAAATAACATCTTCCATCTTCGCTCCTCTAAGGGTTTTAGGACTTTGTTCCCCCAATACCCAGCGAAGAGCATCTGCAATATTGCTTTTTCCACTTCCATTGGGACCGACAACAGCCGTTATTTCTTTACTAAAATCCAACTTTAAGGGATCAGCAAAAGATTTAAAGCCCTGAATTTCCAATCTTTTTAAGTACATATATTCACCTCTTATCCGAGTACAAAAATCACTTTTCTTTTTTGTCCTGATAAGCATTTAATGCGTTATAGGCTGCATTTTGTTCTGCTTCTTTTTTACTTTTTCCTTTTCCCTTTCCAAGGGTAACATTCGAATGCTTTACCTCTACAAAAAATTCTTTGTCATGGTCTGGACCTGATTCCGATATAATACTGTATTCTATAGGTTCATGGCTTGATTTTTGTATTTCTTCCTGCAGCATCGTCTTATAATCTCTGAAAGCTTGATTATTCTTTATTGAAGGAATTAGAATTCTTTTAATAAAATCAACAGCACTTTCCATTTTACCATCAATATAAACCGCACCCAAAATTGCTTCAAAAGCATCTGCAAGGATAGAAGGCCTTTCTCTTCCACCAGTTAATTCTTCACCCTTGCCCAGAAAAAGATACTTGCCAAAATTATATTTGTTTGCAACCGTTGATAAAGATAATTCGCAGACAATACTGGCTCTTAATTTTGTAAGCTCACCTTCTGGCAAATCAGGATATAAATTAAAAAGATACTCACTAATAATTAAATCTAATATGGCATCTCCAAGAAATTCCAATCGTTCATTATTAGTAAGATTTTTCTTTTTATTTTCATTAGAATAGGAACTATGGGTTAAAGCCTCCATAATCCATTTTTTATTTTTAAATTTATAACCAATAATATTCTCAAATTCCGCTATGAGCTCTAAATTATCTTTTTCCATTCATTTCACCTTCAAAAAGGATTAGCAATCTTTATCTCTCCTTAATCTTGCCAATTATTTTAATCGTAAGAACTTCCTTATTACAAAACAAAAGTCCTTTTTAAGGACTTTTATTCTGCGGATATCATATTTTGAATATATTCAACAGCATCTTTGACAGTAGAAATCTTTTCTGCGTCTTCATTTGAAATTTCTATGTCAAATTCTTCTTCTAATGCCATTATAATTTGAAATATATCCAATGAATCGGCACCCATGTCATCTTGAAATGAAGTGTCTTCAGTAATTTCTGATTCAGATATGTTTAACTGTTCAGCAATAATTTGCCTAACCTTCTCAAATACCACCCTATCACCCCATTTATTATTATTTATTATTATTTATTATACATTGATAATAGTATATACTCTTATAACCGTCAATATTAAAATAGTTATTGATTAATTTTTTGATTTATTTTTTCTTCGATTTTTTCTACAATTTTTTCTTCTTTAAACTTAACCGCTTGTGCTATAGCACTTTGAATGGCTTTTGCATTAGAACTTCCATGAGCTTTTACAACTAAGCCTTGTAGACCAAGCATGGGAGCTCCGCCATATTCCGTATAATCAAAACGTTTCTTAACCCGTTTATAAGCAGATTTCGAAAGCAAAGCACCAATTTTTGAAAGATTATCATTCATAAGTTCTTCTTTAATAATATTAAACAATGAAAGGGCTAAACCTTCCGTATGTTTTAAAATAATATTCCCTGTAAAAGCATCACAGACAATGACATCTGCGACACCCATACTAATATCCCTGCCTTCAATATTGCCTATAAAATTAATATCTGATTTTTCCAATAGAGAAAAAGCTTCTTTTGTTAACTGATTCCCTTTTTCATTTTCAGTTCCTACATTTATAAGGCCGACCTTAGGAGAAGGAATACCCATAATACTTTCCATATAAATGGAACCCATTAAAGCAAATTGGGCTAAATAACTGGCTTTAGCATCCATATTGGCCCCACAGTCAATTAATAGGGAAAAACCTTTTATATTTGGTATTAAAGGCGCAAGAGCAGGTCGTTCAATTCCCCTTGCCCTTCCAACCAAGAAAGTTCCTCCTGCGAGAAGGGCTCCTGTACTTCCTGCTGATATAAAAGCATCCACTTCTTTTTCTTTTAATAATTTTAAACCAACAACCATAGATGAATCTTTCTTTGATCTTATGGCAGCCACTGGAGAATCATCCATGGTAATGACTTCTGAAGCATGATGAATGGATAATCTGGATGAATCCATACCATACTGGCTTAATTCAGTTTTAAGCTTATTTTCATCTCCAACTAAAATAATTTTTATATCCTCTCTGGCAGCTAATACAGCTCCTTTTACAATTGCAGAAGGTGCATTGTCTCCCCCCATTGCATCCAGGGCAATCACTGTTTTGTAAGACATCTTAACCTCCATTCCGCCTAAGGCCTAATAGGCTTTAAATCATATTTATATAGAATAAAAGACAGCAAAAGCTGTCTGTTTAATCTTATTCTACGTTTACTACCACTTTATTATTATATGTTCCACATGATTTACATGCTCTATGAGGCATCATTAATTCTCCACACTTCTCACATTTTACTAAATTGGGAGCAGTTAATTTCCAGTTTGCTTTTCTCTTATTTTTTCTCGCCTTTGAAACTTTTCCCTTTGGTACTGCCATTTCCTACACCTCCTTAGGTTAACTGTTAGACCCGTTAAATAAGGTTTTTAAAACAGCAAATCGCTCATCAATTACATCTTCTTTACAATTACAAGTTCCTTTGTTCAGATCTTGCCCACATTTTGGACATAAGCCTTTACAATGAGCGTTGCAAAGATTTTTCATGGGAATATTTAATAAAATATCTTTAATAAAAACAGGTCCTAAATCTATTTCATTTCCCTCTATCGGATGAAACTCTTCATCATCCGCTTTTAGATTGCCTTTTTTAGTAAAATATTCTTTTAAAGACAATTCAATGGTTACTTCCACTGGTTGTAAACAGCGGCTACAAGGCAATTCTATACGGGTATTTAGTTTACCCGTCAGATAAAGCTCTTTTCCATCTCCACAGCTTATTTCACCAACAAATCGAACTGGTTCAATAAGCTTAATTTTTTCCTTGCCACACTCAATAAAATCAATCTTTTCATCAAAAGATAATTCCATTGAGGAGCCAGGATTATTAATGATTTTAGATACATTAAGTATCATGATATCACCTCTGCAGGTTCACTCTTGATATTATACATAGAGGTATAATATTTGTCAATAAATTATTTTTTTAATAAGTTTCTTGTTTCTCTTGCAATCATCAATTCTTCATTGGTTGGTATAACCAAAGTACGAACCTTGGCATCTTCAGCAGAAAAATCTCTTTCTATGCCTCTGCATCTATTCTTTTCTTCATCAACCTTTACACCTAAGAAATCAAGATATTTGCAAACATCTCTTCTTACTTCACTATTATTTTCACCTAAACCTGCCGTAAATACAATAACGTCAATACCATTCATGGCAGCTGCATAAGCACCTATGTACTTTGCTACAGTATAAACAAATACTTCCATTGCAATTTCTGCTCTTTTATTTCCGTTGCTTATAGCAGCTTCAATGTCTCTGAAATCACTGGATACACCTGATAAACCAAGTATTCCGGACTTTTTATTTAAAATAACATCTACTTCTTCTGAGCTGATATTTTCTTTATCCATTAAGAATCCTACAATTGCAGGGTCAATATCTCCGCAACGGGTTCCCATCACCAGACCTGCAAGAGGTGTAAATCCCATACTGGTATCAATGGATTGACCATTTTTTACTGCGCATATACTTGCTCCGTTTCCTAAATGGCATGTAACAATCTTTAATTCTTCAATTGGCTTATTCAACATCTCCGCAGCCCGGTGTGCCACATATTTGTGAGAAGTTCCGTGGAAACCATATCTGCGGATTTTATGCTCTTCATATAATTCATAAGGAATAGCATATAAATATGCCCGACTCGGCATGGTTTGATGAAATGCAGTATCAAAAACTGCCACCATAGGTGTATCTGGCATTAAATTTCTGCAAGCTTCAATTCCAATTAAATTGGGAGGATTGTGTAAGGGTGCCAAATCACTACATTCTTCAATGGCTTTAATCACTTCATCGTCAATAATAACAGAAGCACTGAATTTTTCTCCTCCATGAACTACCCTGTGACCAACGGCTGCAATTTCATCCATACTGCGGATAACCCCATATTCTTCATGAGTTAATGCAGACAAAACTTCTCTTACAGCATCTTTATGATTTTCCATAGCGACTTCTTTCATAACTGTATCTTTGCCAGCCGGAGTATGTTTAAGTACAGAACCTTTAATCCCGATTCTGTCACATATTCCTTTTGCATATACTTTTTCTTCGACCATATTAATCAACTGATATTTTAAAGAAGAACTGCCGCAATTAATAACTAGAATATTCATTATTATCGTCTCCCCATATAATATTTATATAAAATTTATTTTTTATTCCTTCAGTGCTTTAATAAAGTATTTAGAATGGAAATACAATAATTGGATTTATATTGTATTATTAATTTTCATTAATTTGTGCTTGTACACATGTAATGGCTACAACACCAACAATGTCATCATCGCTGCAACCTCTGGACAAATCATTGACTGGTTTTGCAATTCCCTGAGTTATTGGACCATAAGCTTCAGCTTTTGCCAGTCTCTGAGTCAACTTATAGCCAATATTACCCGCATCTAAATCAGGAAAGATTAATACATTGGCTTTACCAGCTATTTCACTGCCTGGTGCTTTACTTGCGCCTACACTTGGTACAATCGCTGCATCCAGTTGTAATTCTCCATCTATCTTTAAATCCGGAGCCAATTCTTTAGCTATTTTGGTTGCTTCAATCACCTTGTCTACATCGGGGTGACAAGCACTGCCTTTTGTTGAAAAAGAAAGCATTCCAACTATAGGTTCAGTAGCTACTAAATGTTCAAAGGATTTTGCTGAACTAACAGCAATCGCAGCTAATTCCTCAGAATTCGGATTTGGAACTAAACCAGCATCTGAGAAAATAAAAGTTCCATTTGCTCCATATTCACAATCTGGAACAACCATAACAAAAAATGCAGAAACCAATTTTGTATTGGGAGCCGTTTTTAAAATTTGGAGAGAAGGTCTGAGAACATCAGCAGTAGAATTTACAGCACCTGCTACCATGCCATCTGCTATGCCTTTTTTTACCATCATCACAGCAAAATATAAAGGATTTTTAAGAAGCTCTTCTGCTTTTTCTCTGGTCATACCTTTATTTTTTCTTAATTCAACTAATGTATCAATAAAATCATTCATTTGGGCATAGTTTTCCGGATCTATGATTTTAACTCCGGAGATATCCAGTCCTTCTGCTTTTTCTAAGATCTCATTTTCTTTCCCAATAAGAATAATATTGGCTATATCTTCTTTTAAAATTTTCTCTGTTGCCTTTAAAGTTCTTAACTCTAATGATTCGGGCAATACAATAGTTTTTTTGTCACTTTTTGCTCTTTGCTTGATTGTTTGTATAAAGTCCACAACAATACTCCTCTCAATAATTTTCCACTAACTATTATAAACAAACTGCTTATTGTATACAATAGTCTTAAGGAAAGTTTATCTTTTTTTTAGTTTTTCGACAGCTATATTGACATAAAAATATGGCATATAGAATAATATAATTATCATCTTGATAGGGAGAATGATTATGAAAGTATTAGGCATTGTTGCTGAATACAATCCTTTTCACAATGGACATTTGTATCATTTAGAAGAATCCAAAAGAATCAGCCATTCTGACTTTACCGTTGTCGTTATGAGTGGCAATTATGTTCAAAGAGGCGAACCAGCTATCGTTGATAAGTGGACAAGAACACAGATGGCTTTAGAATCAGGAGCTGACCTGGTTCTTGAATTACCGCTTATATATGCCACATCCAGCGCTGAGTTTTTTGCCTTTGGAGCAATATCCATCCTGCATCATTCAAATATTGTTGACCACTTATCCTTTGGCAGCGAATCAGGCTCTATAGATTTATTATCACAAATAGCCAGTTTTTTATTCTTGGAATCAGAGCATTATAAAATGAAACTTAAAGAATATTTGTCGGAAGGCCTTCCTTTCCCCAGTGCAAGAAATAAGGCCTTAATCAGCGATATGTCAGATAAAAATACAAGCATTCCTGTAGAAGAATTAAGCCAGGTACTTTCTTCCCCAAATAATATTTTAGCCATTGAATATTTAAAAGCTTTAAAACGCTTAAACAGTCCTATTAAACCTTTTACCATTAAAAGAAAAGGGGCTTCATACCATTCAACCCAGTTAGATACGCTCTTTGCTTCAGCTACAGGCATCCGGCATGCCCTTAAGAATAAAGACCATAGTATATTATACAAAACCATGCCAAAAAAAGCGGCTGATTTATTTTTGGAAGCCATCCATTTGGGCAAGGCTCCTGTTTATTACGATGATTTTTCTTTTGAATTACAATACCTCCTTAGAAGTATGCCTATGGAAGAAATTAAAAAAATTATGGAAGTGGATGAAGGTATTGAAAACAGAATAAATAAAGCTGCCATGAATCATTTTTACATTAAAGAGATCATTGAATCGGTTAAAACAAAAAGATATACGATGACAAGAATTCAAAGGACCTTGCTCCATATTCTTTTGCAGATTTATTCTGAAGACTTTTGGGAACTTCATAGACACGGGGGACCTCAGTATATAAGAATTCTTGGCTTTAGAAAAAGTGCAGCACCTTTACTAAAAAAGCTAAAGATAAATTCAAAACTCCCTATTATTTCTAATGTAAGAAGAGCCTACAGGGATTTTAGTGGTCTTCCTAAAAAAATGCTTGAAAAAGAAATTCAGTCAACAGATATTTACAGCCTTCACTATCCAAATCTTTGTCAAAGAAAAAGCGGCATCGAATTTTCTATGCCTTTAATCATCATCAATAAATAAAACACACGTATGATTATCCCTCCTGAAACATATTTTATATAAGAGTTATTTTTAAAAAATTGAGGGATATGATGAGATATAAGGATACGCTTTCTTTATCCAGACTTATTACTGTCTGCATTATTATTTTATTAACAACTGGCATTATTATCTTTCCCCAGGAAGTACTGGAGGCTTCTAAAAGAGGAATACAATTATGGTTTAATACCTTGTTCCCTTCTTTATTTCCTTTTATGGTTGCTACTTATCTGTTAATTGAATTAGGAGTCGTTCACTTTATCGGTATTTTGTTTGAACCTGTGATGGGACCTATTTTTAATGTCCCAGGAGAAGGCGCCTTTCCCTGGATGATGGGAATTATTTCCGGTTATCCCATTGGGGCAAAAATAACTGCTGATTTACGGTGTAAAGGAAAGATCAGCCAGGTTGAAGCCCAAAGGCTTATAGCTTTTACAAATAATAGCGGCCCCTTATTTATTTTAGGGGCCGTCTCTGCAGGCATGCTTTCAAAAGCCGAAACAGGGTTTTTTTTATTAGCTATTCACTATCTTTCTTCCTTAACCGTTGGCTTGCTTTTTAGATTCTATAAAAAAGAAAAAAAAGTACATGGAAAAAAATACAAAAATATTATTAAGAAATCCTTCCAACAACTTTCCCTCATTCAAAAGAACAACTCAAAAAAAATAGGTTTAATTCTTAAAGAAAGCATTATGTCTTCCATGGATACTGTTGTTCAAATAGGTGGCTTTGTCATCCTTTTTTCAGTCACATCACAATTGCTTGAATTATCTTCCCTGTTAGATTTATTCACTAAATTGTTTAAACCATTTTTTAAGCTGATTGTTTTTAGTCCCAAACTAATAAGTGCATTTCTTCTGGGGATTATTGAAATCACCAATGGTATCAGCAGGATTGGTCTTTGTTCAGCGAGTCTTAAAGAAGAACTTGCATTAGTCAGCTTTTTAATTGCCTTTGGAGGTCTGTCTGTATTCATGCAGACTGTCAGTGTCATTAGTTCTTCGGATATTAACATTCCCATCTATGCCTGTGCAAAACTACTGCAAGGCCTTTTTGCATTTATTTATTCTGTAACCTTCTATCCCCAAATGACAAAAATATCTGCTTATACACAAACGGTTTTTAATCCTATTTCTTACAATATCACCAACAGCTTCTGGTTCAAAAGCGGACCTTATCTTTGTGCCTTTATTTGTATCCTTTTTATTCTCTTTAATATCAAACTCTTTCGGACTAAAGAAAATTAACAAAGGATTACTTTTGAGCATTCCCTTTTAATTCCTGACGGTTGGTATAAATGGTATTAATGACTCTGCCCAAACTATCTTCTAATTCCATATTTTGATTATGTATAACTTCTAAAGCTTGCTTTAAGCTTTTTTCAACTTCTGCTAAAATTTCATCTGCATAATCTAAAGCACCTAAACGCATTTCCCTGGCATTTTGCTTGGCAGCTTCAATGATTTCTTCAGCTTGTTCATAGGCTCTTTTTGTAATTTCATGCTCGTCCACCAGTTTTGCCAGTTTTGCATCTGCTTCTTTTAAGGTATTTTCAGCTTCTTTTTGAGCATCAATCAATATTTTATTTCTTTCTTCAATAACCCACTTGGATTGCTTAATCTCATTAGGAAGTTTTAAACGGATATCCGTAATAATCTCATATAATTCGTCTTTATCAATCATCACTTTACCTGTAAAAGGTACTGCACTGCTTGAATCCAGCATGTCTTCGATTGCCTCTAATAATTGTAAAATACTATCCATACCATCCCACCTCACTTAAATTTTGATTTCAGGTATTCCTCAACTACAGGAGGTACCAATGCATGTATATCTCCGCCAAACATTGCAATTTCCTTTACAACACTGGAACTTAAAAATGAATAATGGATGTTGGTGGCCAGAAATATCGTTTCTATATTTTTATTTAAACTACGGTTTGTCTGAGCCATCTGAAGCTCATATTCAAAATCCGACATTGCCCGTAAGCCTCTTACAATAATTGTAGCATTTTTCTTGGCAGCAAAATCAACAAGTAAACCAGAAAAAGCTTCTACCTCTACATTTTTTAAATATTTTGTAGTGGCTTTTAAAAGATCAATACGTTCTTCTACAGTTAATAAAGGCTGTTTTTTTACATTAGACAAAACACCAATTATTAAGTGGTCTACCATTTCTGAAGCCCTGAAAATAATATCAATATGTCCATTGGTAACGGGGTCAAAACTACCGGGATAAATCGCTATTTTCATAAAGATTCCTCCACTACTTTTAAAAAAGTCATCCTTGTCGTCTTAAAAATTTTTTCTTTCCATATCCATAAATCAGCAATAGCTTGTATTCGTTTTTCTGAAGAATGCTCAACAATAATATAACCTGAAGGAGTAATAAGATTCAGCTTTGAAATCTTTTCCAAAATTTTCTCTATATCATTGTCCAAATAAGGAGGATCCATGAAAATGATGTCAAATATTTCTCCTTTTTCTTTTAAGATATCTAATCCTTTATTGACATCATTCTGATAAATAACAGCCTTATCAATTAATTTTGTGTGGTTCAAATTATCTTCAATAATTTTCCGGCAAATACGCGATCTATCTATAAAAACTGCTTTTTTAGCTCCTCTGCTTAATGCTTCTATCCCAATGGCTCCCGTACCACTATACAGATCTAAAAAATTGCAATCATAAAGATCTGGGGCAATTATATTAAAAAGGCTTTCTTTTATCTTATCTGTCGTTGGCCGGGTATCCATTCCTTTTGGCGCTTTCAGTTTGTGTCCTTTAGCAACTCCGGCAATCACTCTCAAACATATTCCTCCAATTTGAACATAAAAACTCATTTTCTATCAAAATAAGAAAAATTACTTCATACCTATAATTTAATAATAAACTGAATAAAAGTCAATTATTATGTTCATAATAATAGCGAATCCTTAAATATTCTTTCTGTTTCCTCTCCCTAATTACATCGATATTTTATCGATGTAATTAATTTTATATAAAAAGGAATGACATAAAATGCCATTCCTTTTTATCTTTTATTTTTATTATTGAAGAGTTGTATTTCCTGCCATTTGACGTTCTTGTTGTTCAATCATTCTTTTAACCATGTATCCGCCAACAGAACCGTTTTGGGCAGAAGTTAAATCTCCATTATATCCTTGTTTTAAAGGTACTCCAATTTCGTTTGCAATTTCAAATTTAAATCTGTCAAGGGCTGCTTTTGCTTCAGGAACTGCTTTACGGTTTCTACTTGCCATAATATTACCTCCTTTTAATTTCAGCCATTTTTTGATATACCTTGTTTAAGGTACATTCATATTATGTGCAATTTTTTGTCGAATATAATAGTAAATTATGGCATTCTTATAAAGAAATATTTTTTGTTTTTTCTTCAAAAAATTTATTAATTTTTTCTTTTAATAAGTAGTGCTCTTCCGCTTTTAAATCTGGGTCAAGGCTTAATAATTCTTTTGATGCTTCCTGTACTTCTTTTAAAATATCCATATCCTTGTATAAGTTAGCAATTTTTAAATCCGGCAGGCCATGCTGACGGGTACCAAAAAATTCCCCTGGTCCTCTTAAAAGCAAATCGGTTTCTGAAATCTCAAAACCATTATTGCTTTTCGTCATAACCTTCATTCTTTCTTTTGTTATTTTATTGTCTGAATCCGTCACCAAAATGCAATAGGATTTATGTTTTCCTCTGCCTACCCTTCCTCTTAGTTGATGGAGTTGAGACAAACCAAATCTTTCCGCATTTTCTATCAGCATAATGCTGGCATTGGGAACATTAACCCCTACTTCAATAACAGTAGTAGAAACCAAAAGATCAATCTCCCCTTTTTGAAAAGCTTCCATGATTTCCTGCTTTTCCTTTGCTTTCATTTTTCCATGTAAAAAACAGACTTTATATTCGTTAAACACTTTTTTAATCTGTTCTGTGTATTGAATAACTGATTGAAGACCTTCAATATCTGATTCTTCAACAGCCGGACAAATCACATATGCTTGTCTTCCGCTTGCTAATTCTTTCTTAATAAATCGGTAAATCCTCTCCCTGTAAGATGTATTGACACAGTAAGTATCTACTTTTTGCCGGCCTGGGGGAAGCTCATCAATTATTGAAATATCCAAATCCCCATAAAGGATTAAAGCCAGAGTTCTTGGTATAGGTGTGGCAGTCATGACCAGGACATCCGGATTTTTGCCTTTTTCGAATAAAAGCCTTCTTTGTTCCACACCAAAGCGATGCTGCTCATCGGTAATCACTAAGCCTAAAGATTTAAAAGCTACCTTTTCCTGAATTAAGGCATGGGTTCCAATGACAATATCAATCCTGCCTTCTTCGATTTCTTTTAAGAGCAACTCTTTATTTTTCTTAGTTAAAGAACCTGTTAAAAGACCAATGTTAATATTTTCTTTTTCAAATAACGAAAGCAGGCTTTGATAATGCTGATTGGCCAGAACTTCTGTCGGTGCCATCATAACCCCCTGATAATTATTTTTTACGGCCATATAAAGAGCCAGAGCAGCAATAATGGTTTTACCTGAACCTACATCTCCCTGAACCAGGCGGTTCATAGACCTGTCGGATAGCATATCCTTCTTTATCTCATTTATAACCCTTAACTGTGCCTGGGTTAATTCAAAAGGCAAATGGCGAATTAAATCATTTACTTCTTCCACATCTTCAAATTTTATGGCTTTTTTATTATTTTTAATTTTATTTTTTATTCTCAGCAAGCCTGTTTGAAGAAGAAATAATTCTTCAAATACCAAACGTCTCCTGGCAATAAAAAAACTTTCTCTGGACTGGGGAAAGTGAATATTCAGCATGGAATAATTATAATCTGCTAATTGGTATTTTTTCCTTATCCACTTGGGTAAAAACTCCGTTAACTGGTTCTTCGTTTCTTTTATGGCCTGGTATATCATTTGACGTATAAGCTTTTGAGACAACTTATAGGTCGATGGATAAACTGGAATAATTCTGCCAAAAGAAAGAACTTCTTTGCCATTATTTAATTCGTATTCCGGAGATTCCATTTGAATTTCCCCATATTTATATAAAACTTTTCCGGTAAAGATATAAGAATCATTTGGTTTAAAATGCTTTTTTAAATATGGTTGTCCATACCAAACCGCAAAAATACTTCCTGTTTCATCTTTTATTCTGACTTTGGTCAGAATAAGATTTCCTTTCTTAATATTCTGTGGCAAAGCAGATACTTGAGCGATAATTGTATTGATTTCATTAAAAGTAATTTCCTCTATTTTTTTAATTTCTGACCTGTCTTCATAGTCCCGCGGAAAATGATATAATAAATCTTCTATGGTATAAATATCCAATCTATTAAGCTTTTTTAAGGTTTGTTCTCCGACACCTTTCAGCTCTTTTACGGAATCGGAAAGATTCATAAAAAACCCCTTTCATAATTTTATAAAGGCACCCTGTGGGTGCCCTGGAAATAATCTTTATTCTACAGAGAAAATATAATAATACAATGGTTGACCACCATAATGAATTTCTACTTCACAATCCGGATAAACTTGTTCGATATATTTTCTTATTTTATCGGTTTGACTTTCATCAACATCTTCTCCGTAATATATACTGATGATTTCACTATCATCATCAACAATCTTATCAATGAGTTCTAAAGTTGCCTTATCTAAATCATCGGAAACAACAGCAATATCTCCTTCAATCAATCCTAAAATATTGCCTTCTTTTATTTCTCTGTCGCCAATCTCGGTATCTCTTATAGCAAAGGTAATCTGTCCCGTCTTAACATAAGACATGGACTCTTTCATGGATTCTATGGTATCATCAATCGTCCTGTGTGGCTCATAACCTATCATGGCTGCAATACCTTGAGGAATGGTTTTTGAAGGAATGACTTCAATTCTTTTTTCTTGTGATAATTTCTGAGCTTGTTCTGCAGCCAATATGATGTTTTTATTATTCGGTAAAACAACTATGGTATCTGCATTCACTTTTTCAACTGCATTTAAAATATCTTCTGTACTGGGATTCATGGTCTGGCCGCCCTGAATCACATAATCCACGCCCAAACCTTTAAATATTTCTTTAAGGCCTTCTCCTGCGGATACAGCAATAAAACCTATTTCTTTCTTTTCAGAAGGAGACTCTTTTGCTTTTGATTCTTCTTTTTCAATACTGAGATGGCTACTGTGCTGTTCTCTCATATTATCTATTTTAATATTGGTTAGAGGACCAAAGGATAATCCCTTTTCAATGACTTTTCCGGGGTGATTTGTATGTACATGAATCTTAATCACCTCATCATCTTCAACCACAACGATAGAATCTCCTAAAGTATTAAAATATTGTCTTAATTCATCCGCTGCACTTTCATTATTTTCTGAACAGTTTATAATAAATTCAGTGCAATAACCAAAAGTAATCTCTTCTTGACTTACAGAAGCCAAAGCAGAATAAGTTCCTGCATCTTTTGCAGTTAAACTGTTATCTACTAAACTAATGTCTCCGGAAATATAAAGCGCAGAGATTGCCCCTTCTAAAATTTCTAAAAGACCCCTTCCACCAGCATCTACAACCCCTGCTTGTTTTAATACTGGAAGCATATCCGGTGTCTTTTTTAATACCTGATGTCCATGAGCAAAAATATCTTGTAAAAAGCTCTCTATATTATTATTATCCGTTTCTTCTGCAAGTGCCTGGGCTTTTTCTGCCATACCTCTTGCCACGGTTAAAATGGTTCCTTCTTTGGGCTTCATAACAGCCTTATAAGCTGTTTTTACCCCTGAATCAAACGCATTGGCCAAAGCCTTTGTATCCGCAACCGAATAACCCTGAAGTCCTTTTGAAAAACCTCTGAACAATTGAGATAAAATAACTCCAGAATTACCTCTTGCACCTCTTAATGAACCAGATGCTGCTGCTTTCGCAATTTCAAAAACATCTTTAGATTCTGTTTTTTCTACTTCTCTTGCAGCAGACAAAATGGTCAGATACATATTGGTTCCAGTATCTCCGTCAGGAACCGGGAATACATTCAATTCATCGACCATGCGCTTATTTTTACCTAAATTATTGGTAGCGGCAATGATCATACGTTTTAACATTTCTCCGTCTATCTTAGATATATTCACTTTGCTGCCTCCTTCGTACCCTTAATTGTCGACTCTGATACCTTCGACAAATATATTTATTTTCTTAACTTCTAAACCAGTAGATTCTTCAACTTTATACTTAACTGTGCTAATTAAGTTATCTGCCACTGCTGATATCTTCGTACCATATTCAACAATAACATGAAAATCTATGCTTACTGCATCTTCTTCAACGATAACTTTAACACCTTTTGTAAGACTTTCGCGTTTCAAGAGTTGAACCAAACCATCGGTAACATTTTTTATGGCCATACCTACGATTCCATAACATTCTATAGCAGCTAAACCAGCTATTCGAGCAATAACTTCATTGTCTATAAAAATATTCCCGTACTCATTCACAATTTTACCTGACATACTAACCCTCCTGAGTATATTCTTTTCATATAAAAACTTTATTATATATTATATCATCTTTTATTATTTTTCAAAATAGAATTGAAAATAATATAGCTAGAATTTTTCTTGCATTCTTTTCGAGTATCTGATAAAATATCTTTGTTGTGTTTATAGGGCTATGGTTATAAAGGAGGTGTAGTGCTATGGCAAAATGTGATGTTTGTCAAAAAGGTGTGCACTTTGGTATACAACTGAGTCACTCTCATAGAAGAAGTAATAAACAATGGAAACCTAACGTTAAAAAAGTGAAGGTATTATTAGACAACGGGACCAAAAAAAGAATGAATGTTTGTACAAGATGCTTACGTTCTAATCTTGTTACCCGTGCCAACTAATTATTAAAACAAAGTTCAGAAGAACTTTGTTTTTTTTATTCGTTTTTTATACCCCATATTTTTCTAATCAGCTTAGATAATATTTTTGGCATTTTAACTACCATTATCCTCATTTTTTTCACCTCACTAATATTTTTTAAAAAAGATATATCCTAAAAATAAAAATAGTATGGCAGTAATAACAACAAAACTAGTCCCCGGAAGAAGAAACACCAAAAGCATACCCATTCCAACTGAAAAAAGAAATAAGCCAAGTATCCTGCTCTTCATATCCTTTCTCTTCCCTTAATTTTTTCATTATATTTTATTCATACTTATAAAAATGTGTGCAAAAAAAGGTCTCAATCGATTTGAGACCTTTACTCTTTTAATACTTGAATGACTAAAAGAAAACCCGCCTTTATGCAGATGCTTGCCGTAGATGCAGTCATCACATTACTGATCCCATATGAACTGCCACTGTATAAGACCGCTTCATTCAAAGGATATTCTAAACCTTTTGTCGTAACACCATGGACTTCTAAAGAAAAAGGAATAAGTGAGACAAAATTACCCTTTTCTCCCTTAAGGGTAATTTCTTTATCAATTAAATAAATCTTCTGAGTTGAAGTTATAAGTGAAATAGCTATCTTCTTTTGTAAACCATAATATAATAAATGGATATTCGCTAAAGTATGGTCCAGCCGGTTTCCAGTTCCACCAATAATATAAATTTCCCGGGGATTTTTTTCTATGGCAATATCCAGGGCAAGTTCCGTATCGGTTTTATCTTTTTTGGAAGGAAAACTTTTAAAAATGATATTTTTATCTTGATAATAATGCATATCTTCCTTTGAAGCAGAATCAAAATCGCCTACGATTAAATCCGGAACTAAGGACATTGCCCTTGCATGGCTTATACCCCTGTCTGCACAGATAATATAATCTGAATCATCCGCATAACTTCTGGCAAAAGAATAATCCTCAATATCTCCGCCGGCAATAATTAATATTTTCACTTTTTCCATCTCCTTTGCTCATTGGATTCGAGTTCATTATAGAGACTCTTGTAACGCTGATACCGTTCAAAATCAATGAGACCTTCCTCTACCATTTCCTTAATTTTACATTGAGGTTCATGTATATGACTACAAGGTATAAATTTGCAAGCATTATTATAAGGAACAAACTCCCTGTAATAATCTTGCAGTTTCATTGAATCCAAATGAGAAAGGGAAAGGGAACTGAAGCCTGGCGTATCAAGAACAAAACCACCATTATCCAGGGGTAACAGTTCTACATGTCTTGTCGTATGTTTTCCTCTTTTTATTTTTTCACTAATCATTCCTGTTGCTAATTTTAAAGAAGTATCAATGGCATTCAGCAAAGAAGATTTACCAACACCTGAGGGGCCAGCAAAAACTGTTGTTTTATCCGCTAAAGCTTCTTTTAGTTCTAAAATACCTTCATTGGATACTGTACTGCTTAATATGGTTTTATAACCAGCCTTCTTATAAATGGCTGCCAGCTCTTTACAAACCTTTTCTTCTTCTAAATCAATTTTATTAAAGCAAATAACAATCTCCAGACCTTGTTCTTCAGCTAAAATTAAAAATCTGTCCAGAAGCTGCAGATTGACATTAGGATTTTTTACAGCAAATACAATCACTGCCTGATCAACATTGGCCACCGGTGGACGAATTAAGTAATTCTTCCGTGGCAATATATTCACAATACTGCCACGGTTTTCTTCATTTAAAAGTGTTATTTCTGCTTTATCACCTACATAAGGAATTAAATTGATGTTTCTAAATTTCCCCTTAGCTTTACATTCATATACCTTGTCATCAACTCTGACATAATAAAAGCCAGCAATACCTTTTACAATCGTTCCTACAATCATTCTGTCTCCTCCACAGTATTTACAGGATTAGTAAAAGATATATTTTCTCTATATTTTATAACATCATTAATATAGACTTCGATAAATCCTTCGCCTTCTCCAACAATTGGAACTTTTATAGGAAACTCAGAAATATCATGATTTTTATCATAAACAAATCTGTTTTCCCGGTTGAGTCTGATTTTTACATTGACTATTGGCAAATCAATATCGGTTGGTGCCATAATCTCTATAACTTTTTCAACCGGTCCTCCCGTATTATTGTTGTCAGTAGGTTTATCTGGTTCTTCAGTTTTATTGGAACCTTCACTAATTACCAAATCTACTGCATAACCTTCTCTTACCAACTCACCTGGAGCAACACTCTGACTAATGACATAACCTTTTTCTACTTCATCACTAGGCACATAAGTCCTGCTGCCTACATTCAAACCTGAATTACGCAATTGGTTAACAGCAGCTTCTTCACTTAAATTGACTACCTTGGGCACAGGAATCGTTTGTATTTCTTTTCCTAAACTTATGGTAATTTTTACTGTATCGCCTTCTTTTAATAAAGTTCCCGCTTCAGGTTCCTGAGAAATTATATGATTTTCTTCTACTTCATCGCTATATTGGGAATCAACGGATACATCAAAGTATTCTTCTAACATACGAATAGCCGTATCATAATCTAAATCAACCACATCTGGTACCTCAAAACTCTGGTAACCCTTGCTTACCTTTACTACAACTTCAGAATTAATGTTAATGACCGTTCCTTCTTGTGGATCCTGAAAAGCTATTTTCCCTTCTTCAATTTCATCATCAAATATTTCTTCCTCTTCAATAAGAATAAGTTTCCTTTCATCTAATAAAGCTTTTGCTTCTTCAACAGTCATATTTAATAATGACGGAACTTCCACAACCTTAGGTGTTAAATAACTGCGAATCATTTTAATTCCTACAGCGCTTAAAATAACAATAATAATCAATGAAGTGAATACTGCTCCTGCAACCACCCACTTTTCTTTAGGATTTTTCTCTTCAAATGCCTCGTCCTCGGAATCCTCATTATCAAAATCCTCAAATTCTGCATCCATATCATCTTTTAGCCCGTTAAGTTCTTTTGAATAATTGTTTTGATATTCTCCTCTTAAAATTTTCATCTCATCCTGAGTCATTTCAATCGTAGGGGAATCTATTAAATCTCTTTGATTCATATAAACAAATTTTCCTGTTGGCTCATCTATAGCTCTTTCCATGTCCCTTATCATTTCATCAATACTTTTATATCTGTTTTCAGTTTTCTTTTGAGTGGCTTTTAAAATAATATCTTCGAGACTTGGAAAAATATCAGGATTAACCGTTGACGGAGCAGGAAGCTCTTCATTAATATGTTTAAGCGCTACTGTAACCGGACTATCTCCTTCAAAAGGCAAAGTTTTTGTAATCATCTCATACATAACAATTCCTAAAGAATATATATCACTTGTTTTGTCAACAAAGCCGCCCCTGGCCTGTTCAGGAGAAAAATAATGTACAGAGCCAATCGCATTGCCCGTTGTAACGACTGTTGAAGAATCAACTGCTCTTGCAATTCCAAAATCTGCAACTTTCAAAACGCCTTCATCGGTTACCAATATATTTTGAGGTTTTATATCCCTATGGATAATATTATTCTTATGGGCATGCTGTAATGCCGATGCAATATCCAACCCAAACTTCAGGGTTTTGGTAGAAGAAAAGGGTGCTTCTTCGTCAATCATTTGTTTAAGGGTTTTTCCCTGAATATATTCCATGACAATGTAATATAGGTTATCTTCATTGCCGACATCATAAATGTTTACAATATTAGGATGAGACAAGCTTGCTGCAGACTGCGCTTCAACCCTAAATCTTGTCACAAACTCCTCATCACTGACAAATTCTTCTCTTAATACTTTTATTGCTACATAACGTTGTAATTTATTACATTTCGCTTTATATACAATAGACATGCCGCCAGCACCAATTTTTTCAATTATTTCATAGCGATTGCTTAGTATATATCCTTTTTGCAGCATTTTCTCACCTTCCTTCCCTTCCCCTTATAATGATGACGGAAATATTATCAAATCCTCCCTTTTCATTGGCTCTGTCAACTAAAGCTTGAGATAAGTCTTCTAAATCCGCGTTTCCCTTTACTATATGTAAAATTTCCTCTTCATCTAACATATTGGATAAACCATCTGAACACATTAAGGTCAGGGTTTCATCCGTAATATCTTCTGTATAAAAATCAACATCGACAGTAGAATTTGTTCCTACTGCCCTTGTAATGATATTACGATTAGGATGATGCAGGGCTTCTTTTTCAGTAATTTCTCCTTTTCTAACCATTTCTTCCACAAAAGAATGGTCCAGGGTCAACTGACGGATACGGTCACCTTGAATAAGATATACTCGGCTGTCACCTACATGTGCTACATAGATTTTATCTTCCAGAAAAACAGCTACTAAAAAAGTTGTCCCCATTCCATTATAATTGGGATCATTTTGAGCTTTAGAATAAACATGATTATTCGTATAAAGAATTGCATCATGTAAAAAAGCATTTAAATTATCCCGCGTAATTTCATGATCTCTATGCTCTCTAACAAATTCGCAAAAGCACTGTATGGCTAAAGAACTGGCATATTCTCCTGCCTGATGACCACCCATGCCATCAGCAACAATATAAAGATTTGGAAGACAACCATATGGCTGATCGTGTAAAAAAATGGCATCTTCATTTTTGTTTCTGTGTCTTCCAATATGGCATTGCCCTGCTGAAATCATTTTCCCACCCCATTTCCTTCTAAGTACCTTCGCCTCAATTGTCCGCAGGCTGCATCAATATCACTGCCCAATCTTCTTCTTATGGTCGTTTGAATACCTTTTGACTCTAAAATCTTTTTGAAATAGTTAATCCTTTCCTGGTGACTTTCACGATAATGACTTTCCTTAACAGGATTCATCGGAATTAAATTGACATGACACAATAACGCTTTTAATTTATCTGCCAGCTCGTAAGCATGTTCTTCCCTGTCATTTACCTGATTAATTAAAGCATATTCAAAAGTAATTCTTCGATGGGTCTTTTCAATATAATAAGAACAAGCTTTTAATAATTCATCCATATAATATCTTTTAGCTATAGGCATAATTTCCTGTCTTATCCTATCGTTAGGCGCATGCAAAGAAATCGCTAAAGTAATTTGTAAATTTTTATCTGCCAAATCATATATTTTATCCACTAAACCACAGGTTGATAAGGTAATATGTCTTTGACCAATATTTGCACCTTTTGGATGATTGATGATCGAGATAAACTTAAGAATATTATCATAATTATCTAAGGGTTCTCCAGCACCCATAATAACAATATTTGATATTTTTCTATTGCTATCTTTTTCAATTTGATAAATTTGTCCTGCCATTTCACCAGCAGACAAATTACGTATCAACCCTTCTAAAGTTGATGCGCAAAAAGCACATCCCATTCTGCAACCCACTTGAGATGAAATACAAGCACTATTTCCATAATTATAACTCATCAAAACACTTTCTATTATATTATTATCCTTTAGACGAAACAAGTATTTTATTGTTTTGTCAATTTTAGAGATATATTTTTGTTCCAGGCTAACAAGATTGCAATCAAAACTTGCTTTAAGCTTTTCCCTTAATTCTCCTGGAAGATTTGTCATTTCATCAAAAGCTACTGTCCTTTTCCCATGAATCCAATGAAATATTTGCTCTCCACGGAATTCTTTTTCTCCCATTTCCAGCATAAGCTTCTTCAATTCTTCTACGGTTAATGAAGCAATTTCTCTATCTTGCATTTTATCCTCCTATTTTTTTCTCAGTCTTGCAATAAAGAAACCATCGGTATTATGAATATGAGGGTATAATTGTATATATCCTTTTTTTGTATCATGATTTTGAATACTTTCAGGAATATAAGGATTAAGGTCTTCGAGCTCAAAATCAAAATTTTTAATAAACCATTTTATATTTTCAAGATTTTCTTTTTCAGAGATAGTGCAAGTGCTGTATACCAGAACCCCATTCCTCTTCAGATATTGCGAAGAAATTTCTAATATCTTTCTTTGAATATTTATCAGGCTCTCTAAATCCCTGTTTTCTTTTTTCCATTTGATATCTGGCTTTTTACGGATGATTCCAAGACCAGAACAAGGGGCATCGACTAAAACCTTATCCATTGTATTTACCAGCTTTTCATCCAGTTCAGTTGCATCTTTTTCTTCGGTTTCAATGATACAAATCCCTAATCTTTTAGCAGTGTCTGCCACTAAATTTAATTTTTTTTCATGAATATCCCTAGCCAATATATAACCTTCGTTATGCATCAATTCTCCTAAATGGGT
Source organism: Candidatus Epulonipiscium sp. (assembly GCA_012521395.1). Classification (GTDB taxonomy): domain Bacteria; phylum Bacillota; class Clostridia; order Lachnospirales; family Defluviitaleaceae; genus JAAYML01. The sequence goes on from JAAYML010000127.1 coordinate 56,146, forward strand.
TGCTTTCCCTCCTGGAGCACTGCAAACGTCAAGAATTCTTTCCCCTTTCTCTGGAGCCAAAATATGTCCTACCAGCATGGAACTTTCATCTTGAACTTGAAATAAACCCTTATTAAAGGATTCTAAGTCTCCAAGTGATGAAGTCTTAGAAATATAAAGAGCTTCTTTTAAATACAAACCTTGGGAAACTTGAACTCCTTCTTTTAATAAAGATTTTGCTAAAGAGGAAATATCATTTTTTAATAAATTACAACGAATACTGATCGGGGGATTGATATTCGATGCCTGACATAATTCTTCTACGAAATCTGCTTCGTAATATTGCAGCCAGTAGTCTAAAATCCATTGAGGAAAAGAGTATCTAACTGACAAATAATTCAGAAAATCCTTCTTTGGATCCGGATAAGAAATCATATCCTTATGCCGTACGATATTTCTTAATACTCCATTTACAAAAGCCGATAAGCCGGATAAACCTTTCTTCTTTGTTATTTCAACGGCTTCATTACAAGCTGCTGAAGGAGGTACTTTATCCATAAACAATATCTGGTATACCGAAGCTCTTAAAATACTTCTAATAATTGCTTTCATCTTTTTTGTTTTTATTTTGGAAAAAGAATTAATGACATAGTCAATGGTTAAAAGATAGCGGACTGTTCCATTAACAATATTTGTAATAAAGGCTTTGTCTAAATCCGTTAAGTAACCGTAATAACTTAAATTATCCTTAAGAGATATATTGCTATATGCACCTTCTTCATTGATTTCAGAAATAATATTGACTGCTATTTCCCTTGGCTTTAATTTTTCCATATGCGTACTCCTTAATCAATAAATTACATTTCAATAGAATCTAATATTCTCCTTAATTTTTATATATCATTCATGATAAAAAGCGTTACATAGTAACGCTTTTTATAGATGACTTTTCTGCTACCTTCTTCTGCGACCACCATTAGCAAGTAATATTAAGCGGAGCAAATTTGCTACTGCAACTGCAGCCGCTGCGACATAAGTCAGGGCAGCAGCGCTCAAAACTTTCCTTGCAGGTCTTATTTCATTGTCCGACAATATCCCCTGTCCTTCTAAAGCAACTAAAGCTCTTTTGGACGCATTAAATTCTACTGGCAAAGTAATGATTTGAAAAAATACCACCGCACAAAATAAGATTATCCCTAATTCAACAAGGAAAGAAAACGACAAAACAAATCCAAGCATAATCAAAGGAATGGCCATTCTTGAACTAATACTGACAACTGGAAAAATAGAATGTCTTACTTTTAAGAAACTATAGCTTTCATTATGCTGTATGGCATGACCCGCTTCATGGGCAGCAACCCCTACCGATGCGATACTTGTACCATCATATACCGGACCAGACAGTCGAAGGGTTTTCGTTCGGGGATCATAATGATCAGTTAAATTTCCAGGAATTCTTTCGATGGTTACATCGTATATCCCCTGGTTTTGCAGTATGATTCTTGCCGCCTCTGCCCCAGTCATACCTCTTAAATTTCTAACCTTTAAATACTTGTTAAAAGTTGAATGTACTCTTACCTGAGCATAAATGGTTAAAAGAATTGCTGGTAATACAAAAATGATATAATAGGTATCAATATACATTCTATCACCCCTGCTTATTTTATTTCATTTCTATTATTGCCTAAAACAATATTTTTTTCTATCTTATGTCCTCTTAAATAATCAACAACAGACATTCTTTTCTTATTTTCAGCCTGAATTTCTGTTATCATAAGGCTTCCATCTCCTGTTTTTACAACAATACCTTTATCTTTTATGATTTCAGTTATTTCTCCCATGACATGAGCATCATATTTCTCATGATATTCTTCAGCTTTCCAAACTTTTATCATTTGATCTTTATAGTAAGTATAGGCACTTGGCCAGGGAGATAAACCCCTAATTAAATTAATAATTTCTTTTGAGGATTTTGACCAATCGATGCAGCCCATTTCTTTTTGCAACATCGGTGCATAAGTTGCCTCCTGGTCATTTTGTTTTTGCCTAATTAATTGCCCTGTTTGCAGTTGTTTTAATGTTTCTATTAAAAGGCTGGCCCCCTCAACAGAGAGTCTGTCGTGAAGTTCCTGGGCCGTATCTTCAGGATATATTTTAACTTCTTTCTTTAATAAAATATCTCCTGTATCCATTCCTTCATCCATAAACATGGTGGTTACACCTGTGATTTCTTCTCCATTAATGATGGACCATTGGATAGGAGCAGCTCCCCGGTATTTAGGTAAAAGAGAAGCATGAACATTAATACAGCCATATTGGGGCATCTCCAATATAGCCTTAGGAAGTATCTGACCAAAGGCCACCACCACAATCAAATCCGGATGAATTTTCTGAAGGCTGTCTATAAATTCAGGTGTTTTAACTTTCTCTGGCTGATAAACAGGAATATGATATTGAAGAGCCAATTCTTTTACAGGAGGAGCCAGGGTTTTTTTCCCCCTGCCCCTGGGACGGTCTGGCTGAGTAACCACAGCAGCAATTTCATACTTTTCATCAATTAATTTTTGTAAAGTCGGAACAGCAAAATCTGGTGTCCCCATAAAAACGACTTTCATTCTCATACCCCTTTTCTTATTCTTCTTCCTCATCTAAATAGCGGATTACCTTATCGGTAAAAATGATGCCATCCAAGTGATCGATTTCATGACACAAGGCCCTGGCAAGAAGGCCTTCTCCTTCTATAATAAATTCTTCACCTTTTCTGTTTAAGGCTTTTACTTTAACTTTCAAAGGTCTTTCCACTTCTCCTGTAACACCTGGCACACTTAAGCAACCTTCTGGTCCGATTTGCTCTCCTTCTGTTTCAATGAGTTCAGGGTTAATGAGTTCAATAACCCCCTCGCCTATATCAATCACAACAACTCTTCTTAAAACGCCTACCTGAGGTGCTGCCAGACCCACCCCGTCAGCATTATACATCGTTTCTACCATATCTTCCAGTAACGTAATAATAGAAGGCGTAATTTGTTCAACTTTTTTTGCCTTTTTTCTCAATATTTCATCTCCGTCGGTTCTGATTTGTCTTAAAGCCATATTTTTTCCTCCTTTAGCTTAATAAATCATCAGCGGGTCAATATCCGTTTGAATTAATAGCTGGTTATTATCAAACTTTTTCTTATACTGGTCAATGCAATAAAAAGCATATTGCATTAATAGATTCCTGTCATTACATTTAATAATGATCCGCCACCTGTATTTATTTTTTATTTTAGAAATCATGGCAGGTACAGGTCCATATAATTTAAAATTCCCTTTCCTGTTATAATATTTCATTATCTCCATCAGTTTGTAAGCAGATTGGATGACCTCTTTTTCATTGGAAGCAACCAATAAAACCGTAAAGATATGAGTAAAAGGTGGATAATCCAGTTCTTTTCTAATGCTGATTTCCTGATTATAAAAAGTCAGAAAGTCGTGATTTTTAGCCGCTACGATACTATAATGCTCCGGATCATAGGTCTGGACAATGACTTTTCCTGGTAAATCACCTCTGCCTGCTCTTCCACTTACCTGAGTCAGAAGCTGAAAAGTCCTTTCAGACGAACGAAAATCCTGAATATGAAGTGTTAAATCAGCTGCTAAAATACCTACCAAAGTCACATTGGGAAAATCATGACCTTTCGCTACCATTTGAGTACCAATTAAAATATCTGCCTTTTGAGTTCTAAATTGCTCAATGATTTTTTCATATCCATATTTTCCTTTAGTTGTATCCAAATCCATTCTCAAAACTGAAGCTTCAGGAAATAATTTTTTGACTTCATTTTCTACCCTTTCTGTTCCCACTCCAAAATACCTAATGTGCTTTGAGCCACATTGGGGACAAACAGAAGGGCTTAATATCCTGTCACCGCAATAATGACAAACCAAAGAATGGTTATAGGCATGATAGGTATAAGAAATACTGCAACTTTTGCATTTTAATACATATCCACATTTTCTGCAAGAAACAAAATTAGAAAAGCCTCTCCTGTTTAAAAATAAAATAATTTGTTCTTTATTCTTAAGTTTTTTTCCCATCTCTTCTTTAAGATAATTGCTAAAAATTGAGCGGTTGCCTTCTTCTAACTCATTTCTCATGTCGACAATTTCTACTTGAGGAAGGCTACTATTATTCGCTCTATAAGTCAATTCCAATAAGTCTCTTATCCCTGTTTTTGCTCCATAATAAGCTTCCAGGGAAGGCGTTGCTGAAGCAATTAAGCATACCGCTCCAGTCAATTCACATCTTTTTTCTGCTACTTCTCTGGCATGATATTTGGGAGCAAATTCTGATTTATAGGTGTTTTCATGCTCTTCATCAATAATAATTAATTTTAAAGAAGAAAAAGGCGTAAAAACTGCCGATCTGGGACCAATCATAACAGAAACTTCCCCATCTCTTGCCCTTTTCCACTGATCATATCTTTCTGCCAGAGAAAGTTTACTGTGGGTCACAGCCACTTTTTCACCAAAGCGGCTTTTAAATCTCTGAACTGTTTGTGGGGTTAAAGATATTTCAGGAATCAGGACAATCGCCTGACCCTCTCTTTTTATGACTTCTTCAATCAGTTGGAGATAGACTTCTGTCTTTCCACTTCCTGTAATACCATGGAGAAGAATTTTTCCTCCTTTTAGGCTGTCTATTTTATTTAATACATATCTTATCACATTTGCCTGCTCAAAAGTAGGTGTAAAAGCTTCTGTTTTCTCATTATATAAGTGTCTGTATGAATCCCTGCTGACCTCTATTTCTTCAATTTCAATGATATCTTTTTTTAACAGGGCATTAATTGAAGGACTGGATACTTCTAATATTTTTTTCATTTCATTAAGAGGGATGGTCTCATTCATCATTAAAAATTCGATTATTCTACATTGCGCCCTGTAATTTTTTTTGGACTGATATTCCATCAGGATATTTTCCAATTGCTCCATGGTCATTTCTTTATGAAGAGATACGTATTTTATAACACACTTATAATCTTTTATAAGTTCTTTCTCTCGAACTTCAAGCAGTTTTTCATCTCTTAACTTTTTTAGTTCTTTTTTAATTTGTCCTCCAAATAAATCCAATAAATCTTCCATAAGAACATAGCTGTCTTTATTCAATAAATATAAAAGGATTTCTTTTTCTTTTTCTGTTCGTTTTTCCAACTCTAAAACTTCCGGGTTCTTAAAATCCGGATTAAGTCTGACAAAAGTCTGTGCCTTTATTTTTAGCCCAGAAGGGAGAATACAGCGCAGGCAATCTACCATATTAGCACCATAATATTCCCGCATCCATTTGGCCAAAGCAAGCATATGATCATTAAACAAAGGACTCTTATCTACAATGGAATAAAGTTCTTTTAATTTATCTGTTTCTATAGAACTGTTTTCACAAAAACCAATAATGTAGCCTTCTATTTTTTTGTTGCTCTTTCCAAAAGGTACAAGAACCCTCACCCCTATTTGAGCTTTTGATTCTAATTCTTTCGGTACAATATAATGAAAAATCTTATCCAGTTTTTCATGAGATATGCCTACAATTACTTCTGCAATCATTTTTTCCACCCTTTAAATATGGTCCTGCTCCATCAACAAGTCTTTTATTTCATCTAAAATCATATTGGCTAACTCTTTTTTGCTCATTAAAGGCAGACTTTTTTCTTCTCCTGTTTTCTTAACAAGAGTTATTTTATTGGTATCATAGCCAAAGCCGACATTTTCCTGTGCAACATTATTAATACAAATCATGTCTAAATTTTTTTCTTCTAATTTCTTTTTTCCATATTCCAGTTCATTATCAGTTTCAGCTGCAAAACCAACAAGAATTTGCTTCTTTTTTAATCTGCCTAATTCTTTTAGTATATCTTTATTTAATTTTAACTTTATGGTGAGTCCTTCTTTGTTCTTTTTTATTTTATGGTCTGATACAAATTCAGGAGTGTAATCACTGGGCGCCGCAGCCTTAATCAGAACATCGGCATTCTCATAATGCTTTATGACTTCCTGATACATTTCTTCTGTCGTTGTTACAAAAATGGTTTGACAACCACAAGGAGGCTTAATATGAGTAGGACCTGAAATCAAAATAACTTCCGCCCCTCTTTTTACAGCAGCTTCTGCAAGACTATAGCCCATTTTCCCAGAACTATGATTACTAATGTATCGGACAGGATCCAAAGCTTCTCTGGTAGGTCCTGCCGTAACAACGACTTTTTTACCTTTATAATCTTGGGGTTGCTGGTCTAAAAGCTCCAGGACTTTTTCAACAATAATATCTACATCAGCCAGTTTTCCTATACCTGTATCCCCGCAAGCCAAACGGCCTTCTGCCGGGCTTATAAAATGATATCCTAAATCCGATAGAGTTTGTATATTTCTTTGTACAATAACATTATTATACATGGCAGTATTCATTGCTGGAGCAATGACTACCGGAGCTTTTGTTGCCATTACCGTTGTTGAAAGCATATCATCCGCAATCCCTGCCGCAATTTTTCCGATAATATTTGCCGTTGCAGGTGCAATTAAAAACAAGTCAGCTTTTTTAGCAAGAGAAATATGCTCAATATCCCAGGTAACAGGTTCCTTAAACATATCTGTTGCTACAGGCCTGTTCGTAAGGGACTGAAAAACTAAAGGTCTTACAAATTCTTGTGCAGACCTGGTCATAATCACATTCACTTCTATTCCTGACTTAACCAGGCGGCTGGCAATTTCACAGGCTTTATAAGCAGCTATACCTCCTGTTACTCCCAGAACAACGGTTTTATTCATCATTTAATTTCTTCCCTTCTTTAGCAAATAGTATTTATATATGGTTCTTTGCTCTAGTATAATAAAATCGCCCAAAGGGCGATTGCAAAAAATTATCTCTGATTAATTATCTTCATTGTCACTAGCCTTCACATCTTCCTCAAATACTTCTTCTATTTCTTCAACATTATGGCCTGTTTTACTTTCATTATATTTAATAATGGTCTTTCCCTGGTAAAGCTCTTCTACAGCAACCGATACGGGTTTATTAGATTTAGATTCTACCCTTGGATCCCCTTTATCTACAATTTCGCGGGCTCTTTTGGCAGTCGCTATAACAATGGAATAGCGGCTCGTAATAATCGGTTTTTCCTCATCAGAACTTTTCTCATTTAATTTTTCTATTAAATCTGAATATGAAGGTTTAAGCACAATCATCACTCCTCTTTAAATTTTTCAATTAAAGACATCCTTTTATTCACCTTTAAATGTTCAGCCTTAATAATCGTATTGATATCCATGACAGCCTGTTCAATGCAGTCATTGATGACCAGATAATCGTAGTCATTTATAAATTCTAATTCTTCCAGGGCACGTCTAAGCCTTTTTTCAATGATTTCACTGCTTTCCGTTCCCCGATTAATCAGTCTGTTCTTTAGTTCTTTTAAACTCGGAGGAACAATAAAAATCAAAACAGCTTCGGGATAAAGTTTTTTAACCTGCAATGCCCCCTGGACTTCTATTTCTAATATAACATCTTTACCTTCGTTCATCTTACTTTCTACATAAAATTTGGGTGTACCATAATAATTATCACAAAACTCAGCCCATTCAACTAATTCTCTCTTTTCAATCATATCCATAAATTCTTCTTTGCTTTTAAAGAAATAGTGAATCCCTTCTTCTTCTCCTAATCTGGGTTTTCGTGTCGTGGCTGAAATAGAAAGGGCATACTGCTCATTTTTTATTAATTCACTGACGATGGTGCCTTTCCCTGAACCAGAAGGGCCCGAGACAACTACGATGATTCCTTTAGTATTATTCATGATTTATCACCTATATTATTCATCTATTTCAGTATTAAGACTATCCTGATTTTTAGAAGTCAGCCGGTTGGCAACAGTCTCTGGCTGTACGGCAGATAAAATCACATGATCACTATCCATAATAATCACGGCCCTTGTTCTTCTGCCGTAAGTCGCATCGATTAACATTCCACGGTCTCTTGCTTCCTGAATGATTCTCTTAATGGGGGCAGATTCCGGGCTTACTATGGAGATGATTCGATTAGCAGAAACAATGTTCCCAAATCCGATGTTAATTAATTTTATACCCATATTAACCTCCTAAACAATCTTTACTCGAGATTTTGAATTTGTTCCCTAATTTTTTCTATTTCACTTTTTAATTCTATCACACTCTGACTAATTTGAAGGTCATTGGCTTTAGAGCCTATGGTATTGACTTCCCGGTTCATTTCCTGTACTAAAAAATCTAATTTGCGTCCAACGATTTCTTCATGATTTAAGATATTTCTAAATTGATTAATATGACTTTCTAGACGGACAATTTCTTCGTCGATACTACAGTGGTCAGCAAAAATTGCTATCTCCATAGCAAGCCGGTTCTCATCGATGGAATGATCCGGTAAAAGCTCCTGCAATCTTTTTTCTAATTTATTTTTATATTCCTCTGCCAGATTTGGGCTTCTTTCCTTAATTTTAGCCAAATAATTTTCACAAACTTTTAATTTAGCCAATAAATCCTCTTTTAAATTTTCTCCTTCTTTTTCTCTCATGGCAAGAAAATCATTAAAAGCTTCTTTTAAAGCTTCCTCTAACAACTGCCATAAAATATCTTTATCGTCTTCTTTTTTATTAACGATAATGACCTCAGGAAATCTTGCTAATAAAGATACCGATATATCATCAATCACAGTGCTTTTATTTTTAATTATATTAAGTTGTTCTAAATAGGCATCCAATAAGTTTTCATTTAAGTAAACCTCAAAATCATCTTTTGAAGTCGTTTCAAAAGAAACAAAGACATCTATTTTACCCCTTGAAACCCTTTCTTTTATAAAGGTTCTTATTTTGTCTTCAAGATAATTTAAAGTCCTTGGAAGCCGTACATTAATATCATTATATCTATGATTAACAGAACGAATTTCAACCGTAAACTTTCTGTCATCCGAAATAAGCTTCCCCTGACCGTATCCAGTCATGCTACGAATCATTTTATTCACTCTTTCCTTTTTTTCCTTTGAATTTCTCTTATTTTTGTATTATATCGCAGCTTTTTGGCTAAGTCAATAAAAGAGACAGGGACAGTATACTTCCTTTTAAATCGTAAAGATAAATACTTTTAAAGCAAAAGACTTAATGGTATACTAATCTAAGACTAAAAGGAGGAATTTTTATGGCATTAGACGGCCTTGTAATTTCTAATATTGTTTACGAAATCAAAAAACTTATGCTGGCTGGCAAAATCGATAAAATTTATCAACCGGAATCGGATGAAATTATTCTTCAAATAAGAGGAAACGGGGCCAATTACCGCTTATTGCTGAATTCTAACAGCAATTACCCCAGAAGCCACATTACAAATATTCAAAGAAAAAATCCCTTAAGTCCTCCGATGTTTTGTATGCTTCTTCGAAAGCATTTAAGCGGAGGCAAATTAATCGATGTTGTTCAGCCAGATTTTGAAAGAATCATAGAATTTCATATTGAAAACATTAATGAATTAGGTGACTTAACGGTTAAAAAGCTCATTATAGAAATCATGGGACGCCATAGCAATATTATCTTAACGGACGAAAAAAACTGTATCTTAGACAGTGTGATCCGGGTTTCAAAGGATAAAAGTTCTGTCAGAGAAGTATTACCAGGAAAAATCTATCAAAGGCCACCATCTCAGGATAAAATAAATCCTTTAAGCCTTGAAGAAGCTGACTTTGTAACACAGCTTAAAGGCAATAAAGGTACAAAACTGCAACAAACCATTTACAAAACTTTTACTGGCATCAGTCCTCTTGTTGCTTCAGAAATATGTCACAGGGCTAATATCGATGCTTCTGCTTACTTAGAAGAATTAAGAGACGAAGATTTAAAACGGCTATCTAAAGTCATGAATGGGATTTTTAAACAAGTAAAAGCTAATCTTTTTCAGCCTCAAATTATTTATGATCCCCATACTGGTGAGCCTGTTGAGTTTTCTTCTATTGATTTAAGCCAATTTACAGGCTATGCAAAAAAATATTATGACTCTGTTTCAGAAGCCATTGAAGATTATTATAAGGTAAAAGACAGGCTTTCCAGAATCAAAGAAAAGTCAAGGAACATTCATAAAATCATTCAAAACAACCTGGAAAGATGCTATAAGAAAAAAGAGATTCAGATCCGCCAGTTACAGGAAGTATCAGACTGTGATTATTTAAGGGTTTTTGGAGAACTGATTACTTCTAATATATACTCTATTTCAAAAGGAATGACCTCATTCACTACCGTAAATTTTTATGATGAAAATATGACAGAACTAACCATTCCCTTAGACCCTGTTTTAACACCAGCTCAAAATGCCCAGTATTATTTTAATAAATACAATAAGGCAAAAAGGACGAAAAATGCCGTCCAAGAGCAGCTTAAACGGGTAAATGAAGAAATCAGCTATCTGGAATCCTTGCTTTCTTCCTTAGAAGCTTCTACAGATATTGAAGATATTGAGGATATCAAAAAAGAATTACAAGAAGAAGGCTATATTAAAAATAAAAAAGGAAAAAGTTCTAATGAAAAAGTAAAATCAAAACCCCTGCATTTTAAATCTGCCAAAGGCTTTGATATTTACGTTGGAAAAAACAACCGTCAAAATGATGAATTAACTCTGCATTCTGCTCCTACGGATTTATGGCTCCACACAAAAGACATTCCTGGTTCCCACGTGATTATAAAAACAGAAAATAAAGAAGTACCAGAGGAAACCCTCCTTCTGGCTGCCCATCTTGCCGCATATTATAGTAAAGCAAGAAACTCCAGTAATGTTCCTGTAGACTATACCTTAAGAAAAAACGTTAAAAAACCCAGAGGTGCTAAGCCTGGAATGGTCATCTATGAAAATCAAAAAACCCTTTATATCACCCCCGATGAAATAAAAATTAAACAATTGATTTCAAAGTCAATACAATAAAGGCTGGTAAAAACCAGCCTTATTGTATTTTATCCCTTCCAAGATTATCTAAATAGTGTAGAAAAGGAACTTTAAGAATGATTTCAGAAAGGGATTTTTTTTCTGCAATTAAATGAAGAAAAAGAAATAATCCAATACTAAGCATTTTATAATAAGGCGTTAAGGAAATCACGGCAGTAAAACCCAGACTATAGCCCAATATATTAGCGCCTATATCCCCCAACATGTACTGTTCTTTCAAATCCCCCTTCCATATAGGAAAACTACTGCCTATCAGTAAAAAAGTCAAATACTTGTCAGAAAAATCCCCAATCAGCCAAATTATAGCACTCATTAAGAAAAATACCTTTAAAGCCCTTCCTGGTCTTAAATCAAATAAATTGATGATATTTATAGAAAAAAGAATCAACAATAAGTTAAGAATTAAATCGCTTAAAGTCCCTGATAATAAAAAGGCTATATAAAAAGCTGCAAAAATTCCCGCTAATGCCTTTATTGCACCAGCTGATAACTCTCCTTTAAATAATTTCCTTAAGTGTCCTTTTAATCCTTTTACCTCTTTTTCATCAATACTGTCATCCAGAATACCAGCAAATGCAATGAGCGAAAGACCAAATAAAAAAAGATAATAGATAAAAGCCTGCTCAGTAAAAAAAATAATAAAATAAGCAGCAATCAGGGTTGAAAAAAATAATAAGATACCCATTCCTACAGGAACTTTTTTATTTCTGTAATTAACTTTTTTAAAATTATATTTTATTAAAAAATCTAATATAATATCTCTCCAAAAAAAAGAGCTCAAAAAACCTATAAGTCCTCCAATCAAATAAAAAATCATAGCTTCACCATCGATTCCAGGGATTCTTATACTGAAAATATTTTTTTATTAATATCTGCAAAATTTGAATAAATTCTTTCCCTCTATGAATAAAACCTTTTAAATCTCTCTTACTTTCTCTGTGCCTCATAAAAACAGGAATTTCCCGCACTCGGAAACCATGATTTAAAAGATCAATAAGCATGCCCACTTCCACTGCAAAACCATCAGGAATTGCAATATCTGCAAGAATCTCTTTTCTAAAAATCCGTTGTCCGCATATAGGATTTTTTATCTTTTGACCTGTCAAAAAATAAACGCCTTTTTGCGAAAGTTTCTTTACAAAACCAAAACCTCCCTTATGCAAAGGGGGAGGAAAATCAGCAATCACGAAATCTACACTCTTATCATCAATCGCTTTTAAAAGTTTTTTAATTTCCTTAGATGAATAGCCTAAATCCCCATCTAAAAAAACAATCACCGGGTATCTGGAAAGTTCCAGACCTTTTCTTAAGGCAGCCCCTTTCCCCCTGTTACGGGCTAAAGAATAATAATAAATAAAAGCGCTTTTGATTTCACAGACTTTCTTTTTCGTTTCGTCTACGGAACCATCGTCCACAACAATAATTTCCCCTAAGTTTTTTATATCCGCTTCTAAAAGTCCTTTTAATGTATCCTTTATAAAGTCTTCTTCATTGTAAACCGGAATAATTATGGATATCTTTTCATTCAAAAATAATCACCATCTTTAAAAAAGCTTAAAAAATCCTTTTGCATCAATGAGTTTCGAACCTACTAAGATTCTGGTTAAAACAGTACTCGCCATACCTTTTCGGTTTTTTTCCAAAAAGTCGATTAAGTTATTATGACTTCCTACAATGACAATATAAGAAGCGTTCATATAATAACACATTAAAATTGCCCCATCTTCACTGGTACCAAAGCAAGAGTATTTAGAATAAGGCAGACCAAGTTTTTTTATACGCGCCTCTCCAGGACAGATACCATTGTCGTAACTATGTAATACAATATTTTTGGCTTTTTTTAAACTTTCATCCGATACACTGTCCATATCACCAAAAATAATATCAGGAATATAATTTAGAAATGCCAGTCCGTCTGCTCCACCATCAACACCCAGCAAAACTGGCTGCTGTTTTTTAATAAAATTTTCTAGTCTCATTAAGTCTTCAATATAATATTCTCCCCTGGTTACAAGCAATACTGGCCGGTGGGCAACAGGAATATTGATAGCAGGGAGTCTGGGAGGATGGAATAATTTACCTTTTTCTTTTTTCATATAATATAAGGTGTTATCAATAAAAGCAAACATTTCATTTTTAAGATTGTTCAAGGATTTTTTTTGAAATTGGTCACAATCCCGTTTACTAATAGATTTTAAAGGAACGGCAATTTCATTTTTATATAATAAATTATCTTTTATTTCAATTTTGTCATTTTCTTTAATATACTTAAAAATCGAATGGTCTATATTTTCATATAAGGGAATTTGATGCTCTAAAAGGATATAAGGCCCCCGATTAGGATATTTTCCTGAACTAAAAGAGGATTTATTGATGACTGCTTTAACTTTTTTAGAAGCTAATGCATAGGCACATACATAATCTAAATCTTCATGATCGATAATCGCAATATCTTTAGGAGTCAGCCGGTGGATGAGTTTTTTAGTACTGCTGTCAATTTTGGCAACGCCTACTATACTCAATTTTTCACTCCTTTCAGCACAAACAAGCCTTTTCCTTTTATGATCAATCCTGCTCATTATCTCCCTACACTGAACATCTCAAACTACCTTATCTATAATTAGTATGGATGATTTTTCAATAAATATAACAAATAAAAAAGCTTCCTTACTTCGAATAAGTAAGAAAGCTTTTTATAAAATATTAGCCCACTTGTAACTCTAATCTTAAACGGTCTGCAATAAGAGCTATAAATTCACTGTTCGTAGGCTTCCCTTTGCCATTATTAATTGTATAACCAAAAAGCTTATTAATGGTATCCATTTTTCCTCTGCTCCAGGCTACTTCAATGGCATGGCGAATGGCTCTTTCTACCCTGCTGGGCGTCGTATTATATTGTTTAGCAATGGATGGATACAATTGTTTTGTAATAGAATTTAATATCTCCATATCATTAATAGACATGATAATTGCATCCCTGAGATACTGATATCCTTTAATATGAGCAGGTATACCTATTTCATGAATAATATTGGTCACTTCCGTTTCTAAATTATGAGCAGTGGGTACATAAGAACCTTTGCTAAGGGACATCGTTGAACCTCTGCTTTTTATAATTTCATGATGTCCTTTTAACTGACGAATACGATTAATAAGGGTTTCCATATCAAAAGGTTTTATAATATAATATTCCGCCCCTAAATTTAATGCTTTTTCAGTAATTTTATCTTGTCCTACAGCAGAAAGCATCACAAATACTGGTCTTTTTTCCATTTGAACTTTTTTAAGCTTTTCAATTACACCTATTCCGTCTAAATGGGGCATAATGACATCCAATATTACAACATCCGGAGTCTTTTCTAAAATCATCTCATATGCTTCTGTCCCATTATTAGCTGTACCAATAACTTCCATATCACTTTGTCTATTGAGGTATTCAGCTAAAATTTCGCAAAAATCTTTGTTATCATCTGCTAAAACGATTTTAATTTTATCCGTATTCAAAAAAATGACCCCCTTGTAATTTGATAACGGCTTATCTTAGCGTAAGCCTTGAAAAACTCACTTTCCATAGAAATATCCAATCTATTCCTATTATAATGAATGCATAAAATAAAATCAAGATTGATTATTCACAAAAAAGAACTTCTTAATAAAATAGAGTATATATTTCAATTTTATTCCAAATCACTTTCATTTTTTAGCATATTTTCTATAAATATTCCGTAACCTTTCGTTGGATCATGAACAAAAACATGGGTTACTGCACCTACCAGTTTTTCATCTTGTATGATAGGACTGCCACTCATTCCCTGGATAATACCATTCGTCTTATCCAATAGTCTTGGATCAGTGATTTTAATAATCATTCCTTTCGAAATATCCTGTTGAAATCTGGATACTTTTTGTATTACAATTTCAAATTCTTCTATTTTGTCACCCGAAATATTCGATAGAATGATTGCCTTTCCCTCATGTATTTCATTTTGAAAAGCAATAGGAAAACTTTTTTTAGGAAAAGCTTTCATTTTTTTAGGGTCTAATTTTCCAAAAATACCTTGACTGGTATTTAATTCAATGGTCCCTAACTGAGCTTCTTCTGTGTCATAGATAGCTCCGGTCAGTTCTCCAGGTATTCCTCTTCGACCTTTTTTTATGGAAGTAATTTCTGCTTTCATGATTTTTCCGTTCTTTATAGGAATAATCTTCCTGGTATCTATATCCGTTATACCATGACCTAAAGCACCAAAGGTATAGCTTTTAGGATTATAATAAGTAATCGTTCCAATGCCCTGGGTTTCATCCCGTACCCAGGCTCCTATTTTATAGCTTTTATCGATTTCACTTTTTATCGGGGTAACATAAATTTCAAGCAGCTCATTATCTCTTTTTATGGTCATTTTTAAGACTTTTCCATTGGAATTCTCAATAGCAGAAATCAGTTCTTCTTTATTTTCTATACTTTTTTCATTGACTTTTAAAATTAAATCTCCCGTTTTAAGTATGCCCCTGGAGGGCGTATACTCTTTACCATCTTCTGAAATGACTGTTCCTGTCCCTAAGACCATTATGCCATCAGTAGATACGTTTACGCCTACGGTCATTCCGCAAGGAACCAATTCTTTTTGAGATATGATATCGACTTTTACGGTTTTTAGTGGAACTATTCCTAAAAATTTTAATTTTACATCAAGCGTTGCTTGTTCTGTTGGCTGAACAGAAAAAGGAGAACGTAAATCAATTTGAAAATTATTGCTTTCTATTGGTTTATTATTAAATTTTAAAACACCTATTTTTTCTGATGAAATTTTCGCCTGAAGCGGGAGATTAAATTCAAAATCATGATTTCTCCCTGCCATCATTTCTATTTCTTTTGGTATATAATAATAAGAAGCTGCATAAGGACTGATCAAAAGTACAAAAATAACAAATAAAACAGCAAATCTTAAAAACTTTTTATTATTCATCATTTTCACCCTCAATACAAATTAAAAAAGGTTAATTTATGTTTCTGGAGCATGTAGCTTATAAACATAAATTAACCTTTTTAAATTGTTCTTATACTAGTCAAAAGCTTACAAGAAAATTAATTCAGCTTTGCCTTAAAATGCTTTGCCAGCAATCTCATTTCTTCTGCATTTTTTAAACTAATGTCCGTTATCTGTGCACCACTGATTAGTCGTGCCAATTCATAAATTACTTCATCTTCTTTTAACGCTTTAATGGAAGAAATTGCCTTGTTTTCGTCAATTCTTTTTTCAATTTTGTAATTACAATCGCCCATGGCAGCAATTTGTGGCAAATGGGTAATACAGATGACCTGTCTTTTTCTGGATATGTAACCTAATTTCTCAGCAACTTTTTGTGCCGTTGCCCCACTAATTCCTGTATCAATTTCATCAAAAATCAATGTTCCTATTTCATCAATATCAGCAAGTACACATTTTAATGCCAGCATAATTCTTGACATTTCTCCACCAGATGCAATTTTAGCCAGAGGCTTTAATTCTTCACCAGGGTTTGTAGAAATCAAAAATTCAACATTATCCCAACCATTTTCATTAAAGCTGTCTTTTTGGCTAAACATGACAGAAAACTTAGCTTCTTTCATTGCTAATTCAGCCAGGATACTTTCAATTCTTTCTTCAATAATTTTGGCTTTTTCTTTACGGATGTCAGAAATTTTTCCTGAAAGTCTTTTAATTTCATCCTCTAAAAGGGCATATTGATTTTTTAAATTTTTTAAGGTTTCTTCACTATTAACAATCCGTTCTAATTCTTCTTCAATTTTATCTTTATAAAGAAGAATTTCCTCTATAGAATTTCCATATTTTCTTTTTAAATCAAACAATAAATCCAGACGTTCTTCTACAGCTTTTAATTCATATGGATCATGGTGGATCTGATCTTTGTACTGTCTGATATCTCTAACCATGTCATCCAGTAAAAGCTGTATATTCTCAAGATTTTCATATAAAGGCATCAGTTCATCATCGACATCTGCTAAATCCCTTAAAAGCCTCAGCGCTTCAGATAAGAATAAGGAGGTAGAATGATTTTCATAATCATTCCCATATAATAAGCCATAAAGTTCTTCCATGCCTCTTACTAATTTTTCGGAATTAGACAGCTTTTTTAATTGATTTTGGAGTTGTTCTTCTTCACCAATTTCAAATTTTGCATTTGTAATTTCATCTAACTGATACTGCAGAAGATCAATTTTCCGTTCAATCTCTTTTTCATCACCTATCAGGGAACTTATTTGTTTTTCAATATTTTTATATTCTTTATATTTGCTTTCCAGTTCTTTTTTTAAAGCCGCTAACTCATCTTTACAAAAAGAATCCAATAGTTCTATATGTTTTCCCACATCCAATAAGGACTGATGCTCATGCTGACCATGGACATCTATCAATTTAGAAGATACTTGTCTTAACATGCCGGTTGTTACCGTTTGACCATTAATCCGACATACAGTTCTGCCCGATTGATTAATCGCCCTTGTAATAAGGACATAACGGTCTTCTTCTACTTCTATTCCCTGATTTTTTATAAGCTCCAGGATTTCATCATTTTCAACAAAAAAAAGAAGTTCCACAAGGGCATTTTCTTCACCGGTACGGATAATATCTCTTGAACCACGCTCTCCTAAAGCAAAATTAATAGAACCAATTAAAATAGACTTTCCAGCGCCCGTTTCCCCTGTTAAAATGTTTAAAAATTCTTTAAAATCAATGGTTATTTCATTAATTAAGGCTATGTTTTTTATATAGATATGTACAAGCATGAAAATCAACTCCTATCAGGAATTCAGGATGCGGTTTAGTTTTTCCATTAACTTCAAAGCTTCCTGGTCGGATCTTACAGCACAAAAAATCGTATCATCTCCTGCAATGGTCCCAACAATTTCAGGATAATTAAATGCATCCATCGCTGCTGCGACTGCCATAGCCATTCCCGTTATTGTCTTCACCACCAAAATGCTTTGCGCAATGTCCATACTGACAAAGCCTTCTTTAAATACCCGGATATATTTAGAGGAAATATTCTTTTCACTTTGGCCAATTACAGAATACTTTTGAATGCCTTTCTCGTTAGCAACTTTCGTAAGTTTTAATTCTCTGATATCTCGTGAAACTGTAGCCTGAGTGACTTCAAATCCTGCTTCCCTTAATCTGTCCGCCAATTCCTCCTGGGTTTCTATATCATAATTGTTAATGAGTTCAAGAATTTTGGCTTGACGTTTAAGCTTCATCTACTCACTTCCTTATCCCAACGATTTTCTTCCTTAATATATCATAAAAATTATAGTCCGAAGTCTTAATGATTTTTGTCATATAAGTTGATTTCGTTACCTGTATGATATCATGATTATCTAATTGATAGCCTAATTGTCCGTCTATCGTAAGGATAATATCACAGTTGTGGTTTTCGCAAATCTCAATTTCTATATAATCTTCATCTGAAACGACAATAGACCTTGCACTTAAACTATGGGGACAAATAGGCGTTATTACCATCATCTTAGAATTAGGATCAAGAATGGGACCTCCCGCTGATAAATTATAAGCCGTAGAACCAGTAGGAGTTGATACAATGATACCATCAGCTGAATAATAATCCACAAACTGATTGTTAATGTATACTTTTAAATTAATAATTCTGGATAAGGAACTCCGGGTCACCCCAATATCGTTTAAACAAATTAGTTTCTGCTGGTTATTTTTTTTACAATCCTTTACCTTTACTTCCAGCATCATTCTCTTCTCAATAGAATAATTCCCGGCCAGGACTTTTTCTAAAGCCTGAAGGGAGGATGCTTTTTCTACTTCGGCCAAAAAACCTAAAGTACCTAAATTAATCCCTAAAATAGGTGTATCATAAATTGCCGCTTTTCTGGCAGCACTTAAAAAAGTACCATCGCCTCCTAAAACCACAATAAAATCTGAATCCTGATAAATTTCTTCTTCTTTTTTTGACAGATGAGGCTTTTCTAAAATTTTTGCCAGATTTTCAGGGATATAAACCAAGCAATTTCTTTGCATCAGCCAATCCATAATTTTTATACTACTATCCAGATTAATATCCTTTTTTATATTAACGATAAGGCCTGCTTTTTTCAAGAAAAATCCCTCCCTTTATAAGAAAAGCCCATCCTTATCCATTTAACGTTTCATGAGCTTTTCTTACAACTTCTCTAATAAGTTGATGATCCGCATGATATATATGATTATTGCTATTTTTAACAAAATAAACTAAATATTCAATATTTCCTTCTGGTCCCTTGATAGGGGAATGGGTTAAACCTTTCAAATATAAATTTTCACTTAAGCCATATTCAATAACATTCATAATCACTTCTTCATGGACCTTAGGATCCCTGACAACACCTTTTTTCCCCACCTTTTCCCGTCCAGCTTCAAACTGTGGTTTTATTAAGGCTACAATTTCCCCTTCTTCTTTCAATAAATTCATAACAGGTCTTAATACTTTGCAAAGAGAAATAAAAGACACATCAATAGAAGCAAAATCTCCCTTATCATCTAAATCTTCTTCCCTGACATAACGGATATTAGTCTTTTCCATGCAAACAACCCGTTCATCGTTTCTAAGCTCCCAGGCAAATTGTCCATAGCCAACATCAATGGCATAGACTTTTTTTGCTCCCTTTTGAAGCATACAGTCTGTAAAACCTCCAGTAGACGCCCCTATATCCAAAGCAATTTTATCTTCTAAATGAATTGCAAAACAATCCAGGGCTTTTTCTAATTTATAACCTCCACGACTGACATATTTCATTGTCCCTTTGACTTCTAACCGGGCCTCTGTACTCACTTTTGCCCCAGCCTTATCTTCTCTGATACCATCTACAAATACTAAACCTGCCATAATGCTTCTTTTGGCTTTTTCCCTTGAATCAAAAAAACCTTTTTTAACAAGAAGTAAATCTAATCTTTCTTTGCTGCTCATTACATAATCATCCTTTAGCCGTTAATTGACGAATAATTTCTTCTTCCATTGTTTCAGCATCCAGTCCATATTCCCTGTATAATTCTTCAACGCTTCCCTGGGCAATAAATTCATCGGGAAAAGCAAAAATCCTGACCTCAACATCTTTTATATGGTGTTTTGCAAGCAATTCCAGCACTTTACTGCCAAAACCACCGGATAAAACATTATCTTCCATAGTAAAAATTTTATTATGCTGCTTCGCAAGCTCGACAATACTTTCTTCATCCACTGGTTTAATAAATCTTGGATTGATCAAAGTTAAATGATAGCCTTTTTCTTTTAAATTTTCAACAATTATTTTAGCCTTTTCCATCATTTTACCAACCGCAATAATTGCAGCATCTTTTCCTTCATACAAAATCTCTGCTCTTTGATATTCAATAGGTTGATGCACTGAAGGGAACAAATCTGGCGCTTCCCCTTTAGGGTAACGGATGGCCACTGGTCCATTTATACTAAAAGAATACTTCAGCATTTCAACAAATTCACTTTTATCTTTTGGTGCCATAATGGTCATATTAGGCATATGGGATAAAAAAGACAAATCAAATATCCCCTGATGGGTTTCTCCGTCAGGTCCTACAATACCTGCCCTGTCAATAGCAAAAACAACGGGTAAATTTTGAATGCAGACATCATGGATAATTTGGTCATAAGCTCTTTGTAAAAAAGACGAATATACCGCAAATACAGGATGAAAGCCCCCTTTTGCCAGACCTGCTGCAAAAGTCACGGCGTGCTGCTCTGCAATACCTACATCAAAAAATCTTTGGGGAAATTTTTTACTAAACTCCTTTAGACCGGTCCCATCAGGCATTGCTGCTGTAATGGCAACCAGCTTCTTATTTTCTTTAGCCAGTTCAACTAAGGTTTTTCCAAAAACATCTGAATAACTTTCTTTATTGTCTTTTCTTAAAGATTCTCCTGTTTCTATATCAAAGGTATCTACACCGTGATAACGGCTGGGATACTTTTCGGCAAAACTATAGCCTTTTCCTTTTACCGTATTGACATGAAGTAAAATAGGTCCTTTCATCTTTTTAACCCGTTGAATTACCGTAACCAATTCTTTAATATTGTGACCATCAACAGGACCAACATAAGTAAAGCCCAGTTCTTCAAACAGGCTTCCTGGAACCAGTAAATAGCGAATACCTTCTTTCGTCTTTTTCACAGTTTTTTCAAGGCTTTCCCCTATCCCGGGGATTTTCTTAAGAGCCTGGGATATATCTTCTTTCACTTCAAGATAAACTGGTTCTGTACGTAACTTATTTAAGTATTTTGAAAGTCCTCCCACATTTGGCGCAATCGACATTTGGTTGTCGTTTAAAATAACAATTAAATCACTATTGGATCTGCCTGCATTATTTAAAGCCTCAAAAGCCATTCCTCCCGTTAAAGAACCATCTCCAATGACTGCAATCACAGAAAATTTTTCATTATTTAAATCCCGGGCAGCAGCAAGCCCCAGGGCTACAGAAATTGATGTAGAACTATGACCAGTATCAAAAATATCGTGGATGCTTTCTTTATGTTTTGGAAAACCACTTATCCCTTTATATTTTCTTAAACGGTCAAATTGATCTTTTCTGCCTGTAAGAATTTTATGGACATAACTTTGATGACCAACATCCCAAATAATTTTATCCTTGGGGGAATCAAAACAATAATGCAATGCCAAAGTTAACTCCACAACACCCAGGTTGGAAGCTAAATGACCTCCGGAATGACTAATTTTCTCAATTAAAAAGGCTCTTATTTCTTTGGCAAGGATGTTTAATTTATCTGCATTTAACTTTTTTAAATCTTTAGGTGAATGAATGCCATCCATAATCATTGCAGATTAATCCCTTCTTTCCTGTCAGAAAAATATTAACCCGATTACAATCCCTAAAAGGGCCCCCGCAATCACTTCAACAGGTGTATGACCAAGAAGCTCTTTTAACCTTTCTTCAAAATGAAAATCCATATTTTCTATTTCTTCAATAATTTTATTTAAAACAGCGGCCTGTTTTCCAGCAGCCCTTCTTACACCTGCTGCATCATACATCACAATAAATCCTATGACAACTGCAACACCAAACAAAGGCGAATCATAACCGACAGTTTCCCCTACTTTTACACACATAGCCATTACAAAAGCCGAATGGGAACTGGGCATACCTCCAGAACCAACCAATCTGGAAAAATCAAGCTTACGGCTCTGTATTAATACAACAATTACTTTCAATAACTGTGCTATAAACCAAGCGACTACGGCAGCTTTTAAAACATTATTATTCCATATAGCTTGAATAAGTTGCAAAATAAATCCTCCTTAATACGTACGTGTCATCAAATAATACGACAGCCAGGCTAAAAAAGCAGCTTTTTCTCCGAAAACTTCCAAAGCACTGATTCCCTGTTTGGTAAGCTTTTCTACATATTTCCTTGACGCTTCAAGACCTACGATGGAAACAAGAGTTGCTTTTTCATTTTTTATATCGCTGTTTATAGCTTTACCTAATTTTTCTTGTGAACCTGTAATGTCTAAAATATCGTCCTGAATTTGAAAAGCCATTCCAATACAATAACCCAGCTGTCCCAGAGCCTCTATCTCCTCCTTAGTTCCTTTGCCTAAGATTCCACCAGCTTTTAATGAAGCTTCTATCATGGCTGCAGTTTTATTTTTATGAATAAAAAGCAGGGTTTCCATATCCACCTGACGGCCTTCTGAAAGCAAATCAATAACTTGTCCGCCAATCATGCCCTCTGTTCCTGCACAAGTTGCAATAATATCCATTGCTTCAAGCGCTTCTCTTCCTGAACAAGTCAAGGAAGCCTTAATCATCAGTTCATATGCTTTATTTAAAAGCGCATCACCAGCTAGAATAGCCATTCCTTCTCCATAAACTTTATGGTTGGTTGGTTTGCCTCTTCGTAAATCATCATTGTCCATGGCAGGTAAATCATCATGGATTAAAGAATAGGTATGTATCATTTCAATGGCACAGGCAAAAGGATAAATGATTTCACCTTCTCCACCAACCGCTTCAAAAGCTGATAGCATTAAAACTGGTCTAAGTCTTTTACCACCTGCAAAAATACTATATGCCATGGCATCATAAATGATTTTAGCCTGTGAATCTGGAATACTATTAAATAGTTTGTCCAAATAATGATTGATTAATTTTATTTTTTGCTCTAATGCTTCTTTATAGTTCATTGTCTTTCTCCCATGCATCAAATACTTTTTCAACAAATTTACCTTCAAAATCTTTTTGCAACTCAACCACCTGCTTCTCTGCTTCCTCTAACTGTTTAGAGCAAAGCAGACTTAATTCCATTCCTTCTTTATAATATTTTAAAGCGTCTTCTAAACGAATATCCCCTTCCTGCAATAATTCAACCAATTCTTCCAAACGCTTAATTCCTTCCTCAAAAGATAAGGGCTTTTTCTTAGCCATCAAACCCCTCCTCATCTTCCTGAATTCCTTTAACAACTGCATCAATGATACCATCTTTTAACTTTATATAAATAGCATCTTCCACTTTGACATCCCCTATTGAAGAAATATTCCGGCCTTCTTTGCTTAAAGTAATGGAATAACCCCTTAATAAAGTGTTCAAAGGGGATAAAGCTTCTAAAGCTTTTATTTCTTTACCAAACTGGCTCCTTTTTTTTTCTAAAATGTGCTTCATACTGTTATTCAGGATTTTTTCCAGGCTATCTAAGTCCTGCTGCTTTTTATAAATCCTGTCTAAAGGCTTTCTAAAAGGAACCGATTGATTAATCTTCTTTAATTTTTCTAATTCTGAATAGATTTTGTCTTCCATTAAATGATTAAGCGTTTTATAAGCAATGTGCACCCTTAATCTTAAGTCCTTTAATAAAGGTACAGCCAATTCTGCAGCTGCTGAAGGGGTTGGAGCTCTCAAATCTGCAACAAAATCTGCTATCGTATAGTCAGTTTCATGGCCTACTGCAGAAATAACAGGTATCTTTGATTCAAAGATAGCTCTTGCGACAATTTCCTCATTGAATGCCCATAAATCTTCCAGAGAGCCTCCGCCTCTTCCTACAATAAGAACATCGGCTTGTCCCCACTGATTCATCTCATAAATGGCATGGGCAATTTCCCCCGGAGCCTGCTCGCCCTGCACCAAAACCGGATAGACCACCAATTTGATATTAGGGTTTCTTCTTTTGGATATTTGGATAATATCTCTGATCGCTGCCCCCGTAGGAGAAGTAATAATCCCTACAACCTCTGGAAAAGCGGGTATAGCTTTTTTATGCGCCTGCAAAAAAAGGCCTTCCTTTTCCAGTTTTTCTTTCAGCCTTTCATAAGCCTCATATAAAGCTCCAATACCTTTTTGCTCCATCTGACTGACATAAATTTGATACTGCCCTGTTTTTTCATACACAGAGACAGAACCTTTTACAATAACATTCATACCATTTTGGGGATCAAAACGAAGGAATGCTGCACTACTTCTGAACATAATGCATGAAATGGCTCCATCTTTATCTTTCAAAGTAAAATAGATATGACCAGAACTATGTCTTTTAAAATTTGAAATTTCTCCTTCAACCCAGATATTGCTCAAAACATAATCACTATCAATTAAGGCTTTAATATAATGGTTTACATCAGATACCGTTAAAACTTTTTTATTCATCATAAGGCTCACCTAAAGATGAAGCAATACTTCCTAATACTCCGTTTACAAAAGACGGAGACTGATCTCCACTGTACTTTTTAGCTAATTCGACAGCTTCATTAATGGCAACGCTGTTGGGGATGTCTTCTCTGTATTGCATTTCAAATACAGCAAGTCTGAGAATAGACAAGTCAACACGGGACATTCTTTCTATTTTCCATTTCTTTGAATGCTGTGAAATCAATTCATCAATAGTTTCTAATTTAGAAAGAACTGCTTTAAGCTCTTCTGTAATATATTTTTTATCTTCTTCTTTAATATGACTGTGTTGTTCAAAATATAATTCTATTCTTTCATCTGTTTCCTCTTGATTAATAAAAGTCATTTGAAATAAGAGGATGAAAACATGTTCTCTGGCTCTACGGCGGCTCATTTTTTTCCTCCTAGTAAATGCATTTGTAAATTTGCTTAAATTAACCCTTAAATATATAACATATTTAAGGGTTAATTTCTCCTTTTCTTATTTTCTTATTCAAAAAATTCCGCTTCCTGATTTGTATTATCTGCTTTATTTTTATCAAAATGAACACCCGTTATATGAAGATTAATTTCTATTACTGAAAGACCTGTCATGGTTTCAACTGCATTTTTAACTTTTTTCTGAACAGCCAGGGCAACCTCTGGTATCTTTACGCCAAATTTTACAACAAGGAATAAATCAATAGAAACTTCACTCTCTCCTACTTCTACTTTTACCCCTTTGGATAAATTCTTCTTGCCTAAAATTTCTGCAATACCTCCAGTAAAAGAACCTGCCATTCCGGCAATACCTTCTACCTCTGTTGCTGCTAAACCGGCAATAATTGCAATCACTTCATCGGCAATCTGAATTTGACCTATTTGGTTGCTTTCTGCCATTGAAGAAACGTTTCTTTCGTCCATTTAAATTCCTCCTACCTAAGCATAACTTAAACTTTCACACGATAAAGTATATACTTTTACACTATTATAACAGATTTATTTCTATTTGCAAATTGCTTTTAGTGAGATTTGAGGGGAATTATTTGAATTTTGTCAACATCGTATCCCGTTGTTGAGCGGACGATACTTTCAATTTGTGCCAGTTCTTGTTCAGTTAACTTTTCTTTATTAACAACTACATCAACCCTGTCATCGCTAATTCTTACATAAACTTCTTTAAAGCCTTTGGCTTCAATCATAGCTTCCATGGCTGATTCTTTTTCAATCCGCCTTTGCAGCTTTAACATTTCATCTGCTGCCTGGGATTTCTTTTCTTTGTCCAGGGATTTATTATTTAAGATTTCAGATAAAATTTCTCTTTCTTTCGCCCTTGCTTGCTCCCTGCTGAGCTTTGCCTGGGCAAAATAAGGTGTATCCGTACTACTGTTGACAAAAACAGCAGCCCCATCATCTTCACCTTCATCTGCGACGGCTGACTCTTCTCCCGCAGCTGTCTCAACAATGCTATCGAAATCTTCTCCTAAATCAGCAGAATTAATTTGAGCTAAGATTTCTGGATCCGTTGATATAGCTTCTCCAATAATTCCTTCTTCCATTTCGTCCGTCAGATCCATTTCTCCCATAATCATTGCATCATCGGGAATGGTATCCGTTATATCCAGGTTTTCATTATACACAATGTCTGCATCTTTAACCTGCTGACTGTCTGTATAATTTAAATAGCCGGCAATAGCAATCATAGCAACTAAAGCCGTAACAATGATTTGATTTCTTTTTAAAACGAACATACAGAATTCCCCCTATTCTTTATTCATTTTAAATACCTGAACCTTATGTGCAGGAACTCCTAATAAAGTTTCAGCAGCTGCTGTCAGCTGTTGTTTAACTCTAGGATCTTCTCCCCCCTCTGCTAAAATTAATACCCCCTTTATCTCCGGATACTTTTCTTTCAAGATGACTGGCTGTGTACTACCCGAGCCCGTATTTTGCATAACAGTTTTACTTTGTATATCTTCACTCGTTATTTCTCTTTTTCCTCCCTGGCTATCCTCTTCAATGGTTCTTGAATAATTTGAATTGACATCTTCTGCAAGAAATATTTCTTTACCATAAGATATTGTAACCATTACTTCAACTTTTCCTACACCTTCCATCTTAGAAAATATCTCTTTCAATCTTTCTTCTATGACATCTTCGTATGTCTTATTCATTTCTTTTAAGTTTCCCTCATTGCTTACTAAATTATCCCTCTTTTCTTCTAATTTTCGAGGAAGATTATTAAACGCCGTATCGCCAAGAATGATTAATAAGACACCAATCCCAATAAAAAAGGTAATATTGTATAAGAGATTTTTATTTTTTTTATCCTGTAATTTTAACCATTCCATGATTTTTCCCATGTTCCCACCCCTAATATTTCTTTTGTACAGTAATATGTATATTATCACTGGACAAATTATAGAAGTTAATTAATAAATTTTTTATATTTTTTTCTATTTCCGGATTAATATTAGAATTTTCTGTCTTGTTTTCGTTTTTTATACTTGTATTGATATGAATCGGTTTTACAACACCAATAGTATTGTCCCGGGCATTATGATCTTCTTTTTCTGTAAGCAATATTTTTATTGCTTCAATCGCCCCGAAATTTTGAGAACTTCTGTCTTCGTTTATTTGGATTTCTATAACCTGGGGACTATAGTGACTATTACTCTCAATCAATTTTATGATTTGCATTTCAAGCTTTTCTTTATAAGTTTCAATAATTAAGTCATCTTGTTTTTCCTGGAAAACGATTGTTTCTTTCAGGATGGACTGTCTTTCAAATTCCAGTTCATTAATGATGGTCCGGTCGGCGACAGAAGAAGCTTCTAATAAAAAAGAGCCCACAGGCCTGGTAAGGATTAAAATTAAAATAAGCGATAAAAGCATTCGGATATATTTTCGAAAGCTGCCATCAGGCATGAGCATCTCTAAAAAAACAGTAAAAATTATAAAAAAGGCGATATTTCTAAGCCAATTTCCTAAATAATCAATCATTTTACCCCCCCAGTCAAAAATTTAGTTTAAAGTCATACTGCCTATGCCTATTAAAATCGTTATTGCCACAATAAAAATCAAAGAACTTGTAAAGACAAGGCTAAATAACTTAATACATGCCTCACCAGTATCGGAAATACAATTAACAATTCTTTTATCCGATATGGGTTCTATAAGCGCTGCAGTCAATTTATACACCATGAAAAAAAGCAAAATTTTAATTAAGGGCAATATACAATAAACGGCCAGAAGTATAATAACGCCCACACCCACTGCATTTTTTATTAACAAAGAACAATTCATTACAATATCAATCGCCCCTGTTAAAGTTTCCCCTACAACTGGAACCACTCCTACTGCTGTTTTGGCAGCCCTGTTAATAATCCCGTCTAATACCGGTGCTGTAAAACTGCTTAAGCTCATTAGAGCAATAAATAAGATGGCAATTCCTTTAATCAACCAATCGATAGCTTGATTAAATAATTCCAGCATTTTTTTTAATAAATTCTTATCTGAAAGCGAATTAATTACTGACAAAATTGCTGTAAAAAAAATGAAGGGAAGTAAAATTTTTTTAATAAGAACACCCATGATTTGAATAGCAAATAGTAAAACCGGCTCATATACTGCCCCACTTGTCAGTTCCCCAGATGCCATCATTAAAGTCAAAAGGGCAGGCAAAGAAGCCTGAATGATCAGGACCATGTTTTCAAGAGTCGACTGTGAAAGCTGTATAGCAATCTGAAACGATTGCAGTAGCAGTATAATTAATACCATGTAACAAACATAAAAAGCGACATTTGAAGTAGATTTGCTTTGAAAAGATTCTGCCAAGCTATTTAAAAAAGCACTGAGCATCGAAATAACCATTAATTTCCCTATAAGACTAAAATATGCCGGCATTTCTTTAAAGAATAAAAATATTATACTTTTTATAATATTGCCTAAAGAAAAATCCAGTTCACCTTTAATGCTTTTAATGACAATATCCTTGAAATCAAATCCCTGCAAGAAAGGATTTTCTTTTTGGCTTTTAATGTTTGTTACCATTTGATCGATTCTGGAAAAGTCTAAACTTTCAATTTGTCTTGTCCAAATTTCATCCACAGACTGAGAATAAGCTTTTACAGGCATAAACAGCCATAATAAACCAATTAACAATATCTTTACTTTTTTCATTTCACAACTCCTATTATGGTATAATGTCAGATATAATATCAATTAACGCCAGCATCACTGGTGATGAAACGGTAATAATCAATACTTTTCCTGCAAATTCAATCTTGGAAGCAATGGAAGATTCCCCGGCATCTTTACAAAGTTGGGCTCCAAATTCTGATATGTATGAAATACCTAATACTTTAAAGACTATTCCTATATAAACAAAATCCATATCTATTTTTTCACTCATTTTTTTTGCAATTTCCAAAAGAATTCCCAGCTTTTGAATGATAATAAAAAATATCAATATTCCTGCGACAATTCTTATATACATACTCCACTCCGGATTGTGTTTTTCCAGCATCAAAGCTAAAGCAACTGAAATCAGTCCAATAATAACAATTTGGCCTATTTCCATAGCAATTACCCCTATAATTGAAACAAGGTTTGAACAGTTTTAAATAAATCGCTTATATATTGAATAATCCAAAAAAGCACAACAATAAGACCAGCTAAAGTAGTCAGCATGGCTTGTTCTTCTCTTCCTGAGCGGACCAAAACCTGATTTAAAACAGAGACCAGAATACCCACCGCAGCAATTTTAAATACAATCGTAATGTCCATAAAAGCCCTCCCCTTTTGTAAACAATTTAATAAAGTAGTATCACAATCAAAATTCCTCCTAAAAAACCTAAAGTCTTATATAATCTGCCATTTTTATGACGGTGAAGTTTTAGTCTGTTGATTTCATCTTCTAAATAAACCAGTAGTAAGTCGATATTGTTTTTTTGCATTTCTTTATCCAGATAGCCAAGGGCAGTACCCAGGGCCAATAAATTATTAATATCCTCTTTGGATAAATAAGTACTGTCTTTATAAAGTTCTACCGACTCCTTCCATAACTTCTCTGCACTATAACCCCTTTTATTTTTCATACTTTCTCCGACATGGCTGAAAATTTTACCTATATTCGTTCCCACCCGTGAACCAACTTCCTCCATGGCAACTGGCAAAGAAGCAATCATATAATCTATTTCTCCTTTTAAAAATAACAGGGCTCTCTTTATGTTTTCTAAATCTTTCATTCTATATAATTCAAAACGGTCAAAAAGGTAACCAATAAAAGCCGTTCCCGTTATAATCATCAAGGCCCCTGTCATTTTAATCAAAGTTCTCTTCCTTTCATCAGTGAATTCAGATTAATACCGTCTATAATATCTTCTACCGTTCCTGGTCCTTTTCGGTTACTTAAAACAACAAATCTTTCAAAGATTTTTTTGTTAATTAATTCGCTCAGCACTGGTTTTCTTTGTATGTCTGCAAGTGAACTGCCGTGAACAGTGCAAATTAATTTAACCCCTGCATTCATTACATCTTCAATAGCAAAAATATCTTCCATTTTCCCTATTTCATCGACAGCAATAACCCGTGGAGACATGGAGCGCAACAGCATCCTCATTCCTTCTGCTTTGGGACATCCGTCTAACACATCGGTCTTAATCCCAACATTATTTTGAGGAATACCTTGATAACACCCCCCAATCTCCGACCGCTCGTCGACAACGCCTACCGTTATACCCGAAAAAAGATTTTCAACCCCATCACTGACTAAGCGGATTAGATCCCTAAGCATCGTGGTTTTACCGCAGCCAGGCGGAGAAATAATCAAAGTATGATTAATATTTTCACCATTAATGATATGGGGAAAAAGTTCTCTGGCACAATCTATGATTTGATGAGATATCCTGATATTCATAGCCCCGAAATATTTAATGGTTTTTATTACCCCTTTTTCGATAACAACTTTACCTGTGATTCCTACGCGGTGTCCTCCCTGAAGCGTAATATAACCATTTTTTAATTCCTGCTCTAAAGCATACATCGAATAATCACTCATAAGTTGTGCGGTATCAATAATATCCTTTTGAATGACAATAAAAGCTTGTTCAAGCTTTTTTGTTAAATAGCCGTCGCTCCTTACAAAATAATATTGACCTTCTTTTAAAAGAATCAGGGGCTTATTTACTCTCAGTCTTATTTCGTATATCTTTTCAAATTCTTCTTCTGGTATATGATAGAACAAACTTTTTATCCTGGAACTAAGAAAGCTTAGAATAACTTCTTTTGTTTTCAAACTTTCCCCTCCTTTAACCTGTCTATATATATTTCTATGAGGGGATGTCCCTGTTTAGAACAAAAAAAGCTGTGCACTAATAAATAAGTGCACAGCTTTTTAAGAGATTTGTAAAGCAATTAAACCCTGCTTAAATATTCTCCAGTTCGGGTATCAATTTTAACCTTATCCCCAATTTCAACAAATAAAGGAACCTGTATTGTAGCACCAGTTTCTACTACCGCAGGTTTCGTTGCCCCAGTCGCTGTATCTCCTTTAAAACCAGGTTCGGTATGAGTGATTTCTAATTCCACAAATAATGGAGGCTCTACACCAAATACCAGACCGTTGTGAGATAAGATTTTTACCATATCATTTTCCTTTACAAACTTTAAGGAATCACCCAGTTGGTCTTTGTTTAAGGCAATTTGATCATAGGTTTCAGAATCCATAAAATAATACAAATCACCGTCATTATATAAATACTGCATATCTTTTCTTTCTATATGGGCTTTAGGTAACTTTTCAGTTGGTCTGAAAGTTTTTTCAATAATTCCACCTGTTTTTAAATTTTTCAATTTTGTTCGTACAAATGCAGCTCCTTTTCCAGGTTTAACATGTTGAAATTCAACAACTGTATATATTTCTCCTTCTAATTCAATAGTTAATCCATTTCTAAAATCTCCTGCAGAAACCATATATTTCCTCCTCAATCATAAATTCGATATATTACACCTTGTTTAGTTTAAAACAAAATGAAAACTTTTTCAATTATTAATTTTAAATTTCTATAAGTTCTTTAGGGGATTTCGTTAAAATTTCAATACCATCATCCGTAATAAGAACCAGGTCTTCAATCCGAACGCCACCAAAATCAGGAATATAGATACCTGGCTCTACTGTAACCACCATACCAGGCAAAAATTCTTCTTCCTCATTCTTAGATAATCTTGGATTTTCGTGGATTTCCATACCCACACAATGACCTAAACCATGACCAAAACAAGACCCATAGCCTTTCATTTCAATATAATCTCTGGCTATCTTATCAATTTCTTTTCCTCTTTTAAAAGGACCAAGACCTTCAAGAGCAGCCATTTGTGCCTGAAATACAATATCATAGATTTCTTTTTGACGGCTGCTTGCCTTGCCAATCACAACCGTTCTGGTCATATCTGAACAATATCCCTTATAAATACAGCCAAAATCCATGACAACAAAATCCCCCACCTCAAGCTTTCTTTCTCCAGGTTCCCAATGAGGTAAAGCAGAAAAAGCCCCGGAAGCAACTATAGTACTAAAAGACAAATCCGAAGCTCCATGTTTTTTCATATAATATTCTAATTCTAAAGCAATATCTCTTTCAGATATACCTGCTTTCAGGAAAGATAAAATATGCCTGAAAGCCTCGTCTCCAATTGCTGCTGCCTGCTTTATTCTCTTTATTTCATCTTTATCTTTTATTTTTCTGATATTTTCTACAAGCTTTTCTGTCGGAACAAGCTGGGCATCCAGCTTTTCATTATATTCTCTGTATTCTTTATAAGAAAGCTTTTCTGCTTCAATAGCTAGA
Organism: Candidatus Epulonipiscium sp.; assembly: GCA_012521395.1. Classification (GTDB taxonomy): domain Bacteria; phylum Bacillota; class Clostridia; order Lachnospirales; family Defluviitaleaceae; genus JAAYML01. The sequence goes on from JAAYML010000127.1 coordinate 88,638, forward strand.
CGGTTTATATTTTCCTTTTTGATAAATTTATTTATTTCATTATATAAACCTTCCGCCATGTAATCTATTATGATAAAATCAGTTGCCTGCTTTTTGGCCTGTTCTATGTAACGGAAATCTGTCAGCAAAACCGCCAAACTCTGAGAAATTAACAATATTCCTGCAGAGCCCGTAAAACCACTAAGGTATTTCCGGTTAACCGGACTGTGAATCATTATCCCATCAAGCTGATTATCTATTAATAGTTTTCTAATCTTTGTCAGTCTTTCCTTCATCAGAATTCTCCTTTGATGTCTCGTGATAATTTAATATTTCATATAAGGCATGAAGTCCTAATATATAACTGTTAATCCCAAATCCTGAAATTTGACCAATGCAGGAAGGGGCAGTTACAGACTGATGCCGGAATGTTTCTCTTTTATAAATATTAGAAATATGTACTTCAACCGTTGGAATATCTATCGAGGCTATAGCATCCCTAAGCGCATAACTATAATGGGTCAAGGCGCCTGGATTAATAATTATTCCATCCACTTTATCATAATAAGCTTTTTGCAGGCAATCAATAATAGCACCTTCTGAGTTGGACTGGAACACTTCCACTTTAAAACCCATACTCATACCCTTTTTTAAAAGTAAATTGTTTAAAGCCTCAAAAGAAGTTTCTCCATAAATTGTTTTTTCTCTGATACCTAAAAAATTTAAATTAGGTCCATGAATAACTAATATTTTTTTCATAAACGATAACCTTCCTCTAAATAATCAATAATCGATTTTGTAATTTCATCAACAGCTTTGCCGTCAACCTCGACGATATAATCAGAGTATTTTTCATAAAGACTTTTTCTTTCTTCTAATAAGGATTGAATCCTGGTATATTTATCTTCTACATTTAATAAAGGCCTTGAAAAATCATTCTTCAGATTATTATAGATATGTTCAGCCGAAGCCTTTAAGTAAATAATCAGACCATTTTGTTTTAAATGATAAATATTTCCGGGATTTTTAACTATACCGCCTCCTGTGGCAATAATCTTTCTTGTGCCAGAAGCCAGCTTTTGGATTATTTTTTCTTCTATAAGCCTAAAATTATTTTCTCCATATTTCTTAAAATAATCCGATATCGTCATACCAATTTCTTTTTCAATTTCCAAGTCAGAATCTACAAAAGGATATGACAGCTTTTTTGAAAGATTCTTTCCTACCGTTGTCTTCCCGCAGCCCATAAATCCAATTAATACAATGTTTAAATGATTATTCATCGCTATGTTGGGGATTCCTTTTTACGATAATTGCTGCCTTAATCAATGCCGTTAATACATCAATACCAAATTGCTGCTGAAGCGTATTAATCTTTGTATACAATCTTCCTTTTTCTGTAACAACATAATGGGGCTGCAAAGAATTTAGTGCAATGGCAGCAATATCCATTCTGCATTTTTCACAATTACAGCACTGGATATCTTTAATAACAGCATCCATTTCTTCGAAAACTAAATCTTCCATATAGTTTTTAATTTCTAACATTAAATCCCCTCCTCAAAATTTGACTTCTTGCCTCTATCAATGATTAGTTTTTATTTTTTCTATAGAGTAAATTTTAACCCTGCCTGTTGCCGGTACTACTGTAATTTTAACTCTAAAATGCTTTGAACGCAAACATATTCTTCCCCCTGAACCAGTCGTACCTTTAATCGTAAATTTTATGGTATTATCCGTTGAAAAAACAGCTTCTTCTATTTCGATGCCTTCATTTAAGTATACAACTTTATGATGAGGACCAAAAGCATCAGAAGTAATAAAATATAAATTACTATCTTTATATATTTTCATCCAATAGCGTTTACTGTCTTTTACAGCTTTTGTCTTTGTGTAGAGAATATCAGATTTTAATTCCATGGCTGCTGCTTTTAATGCGTACCGCTCTGTAATATGCAAAGAAGGTACTACAATTGCAGCAATAATTAAAATAATACTAAGGACAATAATAAGCTCAATTAAAGTAAAGCCGTCTTTTCTTTTCAAGAAAATCCTTCTTTCCAGTCCTTATTTTCCTTCAGTTTTTTCTTAAGGCTTTGGTACAAACTCGCTATTTTATCTTTTGAGATCTCTTGTCCAATCCAAATTTCATAAGCTTTTACAGCCTGATAAAAAAGCATACCAAATCCATTGACTGTTTTACAGCCAGCTTTTTTAGCCTGTTTTAAAAATAAGCTTTCCCAAGGGTTATAAATAATGTCTACGGCAACTGTAATTTTATTAAAAAAGCTATCGTCATTTACAGGGGATTGTCCTTCCTGGGGATGCATACCTAAAGAAGTCGTCTGCAGGCATATATCCACGTCATTGAGTAAATGGATATCGGACAGGGGCAAAACTTCAATTGGCAGAGAATAATATTGCTGAACAGCCTTAGCCAAATCTTCTGCTCTTTTTTCTGTACGGTTCGCAATATAAATTTTTTTTGCCTTTTGTGAACTCAAAGCCATGGCCGCAGCTTTTGCTGCCCCACCTGCACCAATAATAAGAATGTTATGATTTTCTATCTGGATTTGTTCTTCTTTAAGGGACATTAACAGCCCACAGGCATCCGTATTATAACCTACATAGCCTCCCTCAGATTTTTTCAGGGTATTCACTGCCCCAATTTGTTTTCCATATGCATCCATTTCAATCAGATGGGGTATGACAGCTTCTTTATAGGGATAAGTAACATTTAAGCCCTGAATATTTAGTTCATAGGCTCCTTCTAAAGCAGCTTTTAATCCCTGGGAAAAAACTTCAAAAGGTACATAAACAGCATTATTTCCTAAAATTTTATTTAGACTGTTATGAATTAAGGGGGATAAAGTATGGGCAATTGGATTCCCAATTAAACCATATACTCTTGTATCTCCCTGAACGAAATTTACTACTGTCATTATTTCTTACTCCTTTGACGCTGATATAGACGGATAATAATTCTTTCCAGGCCTCTTTTTATTTTGGTAATCCACTCATCACGGGCACTGACAGGAACAACTAAAATGGTTTTAAGACCTAAACGATTACCTCCCCATACATCCGTAAATACCTGATCTCCTATAACCACCGTGTTGTCTTTATGTGTCCCCATAAGATTCATTGCCTTAAGAAAACTCTTTCTTCTGGGTTTTGAAGCCTTATGAATGGCATAGAGTTTTAAGTCTTCGTTAAACTTTATAACCCTTTCCTCAGTATTATTGGAAACTAAACAAATTTTAAACCCTTTTTCCTTTAATTTCTCAAAAAAAGAGATTAATTTTTGATTTGGATACGCTACGTCATAAGGAACGAGCGTATTATCAATATCAAAAATTAATCCTTTAATCTTAAGTCTCATTAATTCTTCTATATTCAGCTCAAAAACCGAATCAATATAATCAAAAGGAAATAATTGTCTTAGCATGCCACACCTCGCTGTAAATCATAGATTAGAAAGCAGTCATTTTAAAAATTTGATGGTACATTTTCTGAACCTTTAGTTCCCTCAGAATTATTAGTTGTTGCTCCCTCATTTTCATTTGCATTTTGATCTGTTTGTGTATTATCCGCCGAAATATCGGATCCACTTATTTCAAGGTCAAATGCAGGGAAAGGTCTCTTGATATACTCATACTGAATTCTTGTAATTCTGGTAACCGTTTCTTCGTCAATTTCCACCTCTTCTACCTGGAAATAATATCTGTATTCTACCTTTTCTTTTGAGTAATCTGACAACTCTGCTACAGCTGGAATGTTAACAATATAGACTCTTCCACCTCTGGAAGTTCTTGAATGAACATCCACTTTAATATCCTGTATGTTTACATTTAAATTAATGATATCATCTTTTGTAGGAATAATCATCTTCGGATATTGATTTCTATAATTGTTTTCATCCGGAACAAGGTATTCTGCAATTGCTAAATCAGTCAGAGCCTGAGCAAAAATATCAAAATTTGCATCAAAAGCATATTCATAATATAAATGGTCATCTTTATTCATGTTGAAAAATTTATTAACAAACTCTCTGATTAAAAGGGAATCTGCACTAAGTGGCTTATCAATATAATTTATAGGTTTTGCAAAGCTGTTGTTTACAATAGTTCTTCTGTCTTCTTCTGAAACAGCTTTTTCTCCTTCTTCCTTTAAATAGTAAAATTTAATTTTATTATTTTTATCCTGTATTTTGGCAACATAAGTACATTCAAGCAAGATTTCATCTTTTTCACTGTCTTCAATAATGATATTGGGATTAATTAAATCATAATAATTTGTCTCAGGATTAAAGCTGAATAATTCATAAAATCTTTCCTGTGGTATTGTATTGGCCTTTACTTTTACATGAATTAAATAAGTATACGCTTTATCTTTACCATCATTAATATCTTCCTGACTTATTAAATTATATTCCAGGTCTTCTACCTTGTTGTAATTAACAACTACATTACCGTTGATTAATAAAAATCGTGGGAAATGGATATCCGTGGTGAAATAATTCTTTTTTAAATTTTTTTCCAGTTCTGCAGTCATATAATTTTCTAAACGTTCAAGACTAGCCTGCTTAAAGCTTTCATATACTTCCCTGTAATTGTCATTAGGAATTATAGGATAACGGTTTAAGTCTATTAAAACATTCGTTGGAGCATTGTAATACTGATTAAAAAACTTTACAAGTTCATTTTTGATTTTGTCCTGGTCTGGCTTTACGTCTACTTCTTCTTTCTCCTCAATATTCTCCACCTCTTCAGAAATTAAGTCTGTAACATCCCTGGAAGTAGAATTAAGGAAACTGCACCCAACTAATAATAGAGACATCAAAACAAACGCAAGCCAGGATTTCCAATGTATATACTTCAAAGTCACCACTCCATTCGTTATTTCATTCTCAAGGTTTCTAATTCATAGCGAACCCCTTTGAAAGCTTCTATATCACTTGTGTAAAATACTGATTCAGGACTAAGTTGAATTTTTTGACTTTCTTCAGTCTTAATAGTTGCATTCATAAAGATTTTTTCTGAATCATCTGGTTTCGCATTATAATTAGTTAATCCCAGATAATCCATCACCACTCTCTTTGCTCCAAAATTTTTACATTTTACCTTAAAGAGAATATCAGGATCATATGTTATTTCTAAATTGTTTCTAACAAGAATTCCTGCATGACTGCCACTCACTAATTGTCTTGTTGTAAGTGAATAACCTTCATGTTTACCTTTAGTAATAATAATGCCTTCGAATTCTGACACTCCATCAAAAACAACCCGTCCGTTAGAAACAATTAAAGCTTTTAACTTCTGTAAACTACCGTCTGCTCTTAAAACAATCGTTCCATTGCCCCGGTCTACAATAATGGTTTCTAAGGGCTCATCCTCTTTATCTTCTACATGAAAATCACTAATATTAATTATTTTTTCTTCATTTTCTGCGGTTCTCACAAAGAATACAGGATTATCTGTAGACCATGTAACTTCTTCAGTAGTAAAGTCATTAAACGCATTATAAACTTCTGTTGTGGCACCAGATGGAGTTTCCGCATATACAATATCTTTATCAAAATCCATCAGATTTACGCTAACAGCCGATGTATTAATATTTTTTATGAAAATGTCCCTTCTTACAAGCATATAACCTTCGATGCCTCTGAAAGCACCCATGCTATAAAATCCAGATCCGCCATCTGAAAAATATTTTCTTTTGAGCAAGTTCATGCTTTCATCTCCAGATAAGTAAGCGAATGCTTTTCCGCCACTGCTAATAATATCAACAGCGGTTAAATCTTCTGCCCCCTGAATACCTGCTGACCAATTAGGATTAATTTGCATTAAATTACTTTCACTGATACCACCGGCATTAAATAAACGTAAAACTTCTTCTTGCTCATCAAAAGCACCATGTGTATTAATTTGGGTCTCGCCTATACTTGTGTCAACATCAGCAGGATTACTTTTAGTAACGTAAAAATAACCATTGGCACTTATTCTTGCTGGTGCATAAAAATATGCACTAGTATTTAACGCAATTTTATCCTTTCTGATATAATCTTTTCTTTGAGCCAGATAAATTGAATTTCCTATTGGATTTCCATTAAGATATTCTGGAAGATAGTCAACTTCTTCATATGGTTCTCCAATGCTCTCATACAAACGGCTAAATCTTGCACCATTATCAAAACTAATCCATGCCTGGCCGTGTACAAAGGCATTCTTTCCAATGGTAATTAAAGAATTATTTCCTATACAGTAAACACCGCTCGCCTGATTAGGATCATTATTGACACCTGGCCTGTTATTAATACCAAATAAATTACCGATTATAGTTATTGTAGATTCCTCTGCATAACGATCAATCGCAACATCATTGTCAACATAAACATCTCCGCGAATCAGAATATGATGATCTTTAATAAAATCTGACCATGTACGACTTGTCGGGTCACAATATCCTGGATAGTCATCTTCAACAGCTACTGAATGGGCAATGACATTTCCAGTTACGTCAATGACTGTTGTAGCTGTACTATTGGTAGGTGCTATCGTATGAAGATTGGCTAAAGTTACCACATCACCTTCTACTTTTAGTCTCGAACCATTAGAAACATAAACACCTCCATATTCTTCTAATTCAGGATAGGGATGGTCAATGGTAGAAGATGGAATATAGCCTCTTGCCCTTAAATCACCTTTAACCACAACTTCTGCACCATTAGCTACTACAAAATCTCCAAAAGTTAATACCGGACTTCTAAAAGCATTGGGAATAATACTTTCCCTGCTACCTGAAGGATCTGTTTTCTTTTTCCATTCGTACTGTTCTAACAAAATTTCTTCATGTTCGTTAAGACCAGCTAAAATTACATCTCCTTCTAGATCAAGTTCTGATAAAATATCCGTTCCGTTTTGTAAGCTCGCATGAACTTTTAATAATAATTTATCCTTTTTATAATATTCAGGATCATCGACACCTACACCTGCTGCTGCCGCATCAGGGTCTGGCACCCTTTCCAACTCACCTGTAACAACAATTTTATTTCTTCCATCTTTAACTTCATATTCGATTTTTAATAATTCCGGTTCATTTATAAATTTATCATTTATGAGTGCAAAAGTTTTTTTGGTTAATGCCTCTTCATATAAATTCATCTTGTCAGTAACTGAATTATATAAATAATAATTATATTTATAAGCATTTGTTTCGCTTCCATCAGGTGAATCATCGTATTTTAATCCACCAAAATCAGATGCTTCTACTTTTTTTAAAACAGTTGATTTGGCTTCATCTGAAGCCTCCTTCATAATTCTGGGCATTTCAGCGATAATAACCTTATTGACATTATCCAGTAACTTTTCGCTAGCTGCTTCTGCGACATGATACAAATTAGAAGTCTTTTTATAAGCATTACTTACTTCAACATTTGAAAAAGATATTGCCATAATGGCCCCACCAATAAGGAGCATCACGAGGGTCAAGAATACAACCATAACCAGGGCACTACCTTTTTCAGATTTAAGGAGTGCTTTTAAATAACTAATCATTCCCTATATCCCTCCTTTATCGTTAATATGTTAAAATACGATAATCGTGCGCATATATATCGATCATTTCCTTTAGTATTTTTCCATTTTGACTTTGACGGGCATCTCTTACAATAATTTTGATTAAATAATTCTTCCTTGGAATAAATTTAGTATTCATTTCTACATAAATATTTCCGCTGTTACTCATAATTTCTTCGAAGCTTTGATCACCATCGTTTACAACTTTTTGAATGGGTAAAATTGTTATTTTATCATCATATTGATCCGTTGAACGGAAAGTGGATATAATTACTTTAGCTTTAGACTCATTTTCAACTCTTATCAGCATTTCCTCTTCATTTTTTAAATCATCGTTGGCTCTTGTCATATCAATATTAAGTCTAATAACATCCGTAGTGTTTAAAGTAGGATTTTTACCTACTTTAATATCATACTTCCTTTTTGTACCATCATACTTGATTGTTATATCCGTTCCATTTTTGGGAATAGCAGTGTTCCACGTACCGTTTATATAGCCAAAAGTTAAGTCTTCAACAATTTTACTGGGATCACCAGTAGGATTATAATTATAAGTTGAATCATAAGTATATTCTGACTTAAAATAAGTCACATAATTTTCAGATAACAAGGTGAAATCTACTGTATTTAAAGGAGTAGCAGGAAAAGAATCTCCTTCAACTACAGGAACGGTCATGGGACCTTTTTTCAAAATATATAAATCTGTGGGATCCCCCATAGAATAACTGTCAGTAGTCGCGTCTATTTCTTTAATATAAACTTCGTAATAATAATCGTTTGCTTTAAAAATATTATTAAAAGCTGATTCTGTCATCTCTAAAAAACTGTCAATTTCAACTGGAACGCCCTTTTGACCAATCGGATCATTTATGGTAGTGTCATGAAGTGGGTCATACTTGGCTAATTTTTCAGTAATTTTCTTTTTGATTTCTTCTGAAAGATTTTCAGACATTACGGTTGCGTCATAGTATCTTTTGCTGTTAGCCGTATTATTTCCTGAGGTCAGAACCATTGAGAAAATCGGAATGATAAAAATAGAAAATATAGCAATTGCCACAATAATTTCAATCAGAGTAACACCAGATTCATTTTTGATTATATAATTTTTTAACCAATCCTTTACCCTAACCATAGCGATTCTCCTTAACCTCATTATTTATAAACAACCATTATATTATCCACAACTTCACCTGGATTTATCTGAGTTGAACTCTTAGTTGAGAAAATACTTATTCTGTCTTTATAACTACCATTCACTTCAACACGCAAAACTTTACCTGTATTATTGGTTATGTTAATTGTAGTGTGTAATAACTGACTTTCCCTTAGTTCTAACACTGTGGAATTAATGACTAACCTACATTCTCCCAGTTCCATTTGCTTGCTGAAAGATTTTGTTCCTTCATCAACGGTCGTTAAACTATATTGATAACCATTAGGATTAAGAACAAGATCAAAAGTAGCTGGCTGAATCGTTGTTGCTTGCACAGTTGTATATTCTCCAGAATCACCAGGACCTACAATATAATAATTATCTCCTGATTCATAAGCATCCTTGATGGCAATTTTAAAGGTTTTAACACCAGGCTCCTCAGTCCCGGGATTCACTGGTGTAATGGGTGGCTTTACTAAATTGCTGACTTCTTTGATAAAATCCCTTAATTCATCTGTTCTAGAACCCGCTGTATTACCACCAATTTCTTTATATATCTTTTCCTGGAGCTTTTCAATTTCTCTAATTGGATTATTATATTCAAAATCATATTCCATATAATTGCGGTTAATGATTTCATCATCTGCCTGTTGCCCATTATATAAGGAAAAGGTTCGCAAATAAATAGTAGCCAGAACATAACCTTCCATATTGCTATTAAGATCAATATTATAGTAACCACGCATATACTCTTTGAAAGTCTCATCAATATCCGTAGTGAGTTTTACATAATAAATAGTAAAAGGTTTAATATTAGCCTTTAATTGTTCTAAATAAGTATTAACAGATTCATAATAACCGCCTACTTCCATCTCTACAAGCAATTCACGGTATTCTAAATCACCCTGGAATTCCCCATTTGGAAGCTTATCAATATCTTCAATGTATTCACCTGAAAGTGAAACCGATTTTCTTTTCCCATTTCTAACTGTATATCTCTTAATTATCAAATCGTTTAATTGAGCAGAGCTCTCAAAAAAATACATCTTATGAGCAAATTCTTTATAGGGAAGTATTTTTCTATTGGCAGTTGCAATTTCATTTTCACATTCAGCAATTTCAGCTCTGACCGAATCTAATTGCAGTAATTCTGTTTCTTTTTGTTGAATTTGCCGCTTTACATCTTCTATATCATTATTTAATTGTTTGATTTGCTGAAGTTGAGGATGTAAAATATACGTCCAGTAAAGGACTATTGATCCGATAATAAAAAGTCCAATCAGTATCACAAGCCCCCAATTAGTTTTACTCTTCATCTTGACTCACCGATCCCTTCGTTTTGTCAACATAGAGTGTGATATCATATTCTATCTGCTTGACATAATAACCTTTATCAGCAATCGTTTCTGTTTGCGTATTGATTACAGTATCCCTGATAAATGGCAAATTCATTAACTGTCCCGCATAGTCAGATACAGTCCTGAAGTCATTTGCTGCTCCAAAGATACGTATATAAGGATAGTCCCCCTGAATTTTTTCATTACTAACCTGTATTTCTGAAATATGCATTCCTGGAGGCAAATGGCCTGTCAAAATATCTAAAGTAGTCCGACTTGCAATAGTATTATAGTCTACCTGTTCTAAAAGATTATTTAATAAGACTTTTTCATCTTGTTTTTGACTGAGTTCTTTCTTTAATTCATCAATAGTATTATATTTAGGATCTTTCAGTTCAGCATTGAGTTGCGCTAAGGTCTGCTTTTTTTCATTGATAATTCGCATAGGCGTTGTAATTAAAACAGCTAAAACTGCGATTGCAAAAATGCCAACTATAATCATAAAAAAACCAAATTTCTTTCGTTTTTCTATAAGTATATACTCCTGAGGTATTAGATTAATATCTTTCAAGTTGATTCCCCCCTATTGTACTCTCGTAATTAAACCAAGAACATTTGACAAATAAAGAAAATCATTTTTGAAATTAACCGCATCTCTTGCTTTAATGTTGTCTAATATGTCTCCTCTGACAGTATTTATACCAAAAGCCTTGCCAATATATCTGTCAAAATTTTTAAGAAAAGCGCCTCCACCAATTAAATAAATAGTTTTTACTTTTCTTGCATTATTTCTAGTATAGTAGAAGTCTAATACCCGGCTAATTTCCTGCACTAAATTTGTATCAATTATTGGCTTTATGATATGACTGATATGGCTTCCATATAGATCATCATCAGGCGCTTTATCATCATCATAAATAGCCCCATATCTCCTTTTAAAAATTTCTACTTGTTCATAACTTTCTTCGCTAAATTCTTTAGCAATAATATTGTTTAACTCATCAAAACCATATAAGATGGTACGTGTAAATAATATTTTTCCATCAGACACAATAGTGGCTGTTGTGGTTTGTCCACCAATATCTAAAAGCATAATGGAATAAGGTTCTTCTCCCTGGAAGGACATCGATTTATGGGCATAAAGGTTAGCAACTGAATTAGCGGCTATGTCGATAAACTTAACCTTTAAATTTAACCGCCTTAGTAAATCCATAGCTCCATTAATCATATTATTGGGAGCAGCAACTAATAAAACGTTTAACTTTTTGCCTTCGTCTGTATTCAAGACCTCCAAAATCTTAAAATCCGTCTGATAGTCTGACACATCTATAGGAAAATACTCCTCTTTTTGGTATTCAAGGACATTTCTTAGTTCTTTTTCTTCCATATATGGTACAACAACATCCCTGGTAATAATGGATGTACTCTGTATGGTAATAGCAGCATTCTGCTCCGTAATATGTTTCTTTTTTAACAAATGAAAAGCAGCATTATAAACAGCTTCCATATCTACTATGAAGCCGTCACGGACAGCATTATTAGGTGTTGGATCTATTCCATAGTTTTGGACATGAATAATCCTCCCTTTTTTTGTGCCCAGTACAAACTTAATATTACTGTTCCCAATTTCAATGCCAAGCAATTGTCCCATATTCACACCCCTCATTTGATTAATTTAATTAGCCAAAATTTTTTTATATTTAATAGAAACTTCCCCCGTAATGTCATAATCAACATCTTTTTTAACGTGATTATCCTGGGGAATCAGTGCCCTTATTCTAATTTTAAAGTTGTCATCGATTAAGCCATCCTTATTTTTATCTAAGTCAGGGTCAAGATTACCATCTGCGTCTACCAGATTAGCAGGTTCAAACTCAATCAATTCTATATTATCTGATAAAATAACTCCATTATAATAAACTTGTTTGGCTAAAGAGTCAAATTCAAAAACAACATCAGGAACACTGGCAGATGTGTCAATCCCCGGTGTATCATTCATTTCAAGTGCCAGAATTTGATTACCAGTCAAATTATCGATTTGTATTCCTTTCGCCCTTCTTATCTCTTCAATCATAAAATCAAGCACTATTCTGGCATTTTCCAGGGTTTCAATTTGCCGTTGCGTCCTTCCTGTCGTAGAACTAAAGTTAATCATAATTCCCATTATACTCACACTAAGAATAGCAAAAATCGTCAGAGCAATGATAACCTCTATTAAAGTAAAAGCTTTTTCATCATTAATTCTTTGGATAATATTTCTCATCATATCACCTACCAACTACTCTGTAATAGTTGTTTTAGCAGTTAATTGATTAACTAGAACTTCCTTTTTGACATCAAAATCTTCTATTTCAACACTAATCCTGATTAGTGAATTAATCGCATTCCAATCGTAACAACTACCTGCTGCATCCTTTATTCTTACTCTACCCTTTTCGTCAAACTGAATTTCTTTAATCAGTATTTCTGTAGAATGCCCCATCACAGGTCTTATTAAGACTCCAGCAGGAATTTCTGGCTGAGTTCCTTCATATACTTCCGGACCACAAAGTTCATATTTCGTGAAATAGTCTTTTGTATTAACCGTTACAGGATCACTAAAAACAATTTTGTATTCATAATCCCCACCCACTATTGGATTATAATGTGTTCGGGCATAAGTATGAACTCGGTTAATATCCATGGCAATTTGAGAAGAAACGCTTTTAATACGGTTCCTCTGAACAACACCAAAAGAAGGAACAACAATAGCAGCCAAAATAGACATTATGGCCATAATAATAATCAGTTCTATAATCGTAAAGCCAAAATGGTTAAATAATTTTTTCATTACCACCATTCCTCACTTGACTCTATATTTATAATTAGAAAAATACAAAACTGGATAAATACCATTCTATAATAAGATCTCCGTAAAACAACGCAATAAGAGCTGCAGTAGATATAAATGGTCCAAAAGGTATAGCTGACTTTCTTTCTTTGGATTTAAACATTAATAAAAAAGCTGCAAATATGCCTCCAATAATCACGGCAAAGAAAAATACAAGGATAATTTTTTTATAACCTAAAAATAAGCCAATGACTGCCATTAGTTTATAATCACCGGCCCCCATCCCGCCCCGGGAAATAAGAATAATCAAAATGATAATAAATGCTCCTAACAAGGAACCTGTTAGTCCGTCTCTGATAATATCCCATGATTGTGTTCCTATTGTTGTAAAAACAATATATATTAAACCTAAAATAAGTCCAAAAATAATAAGAGGATTGGGTATAATTCCTTCATTAAAATCAATCACAGATATCACTAAGAGTAATGAAGAAAATAATGCGAAAAAAAATGACTGATAAGAAAAACCAAAATGAATAAAGATACATAAAAAAAGCAAAGCATTTACTAATTCAATGACAGGATATTGAATACTAATTCTAGTTCCACAGTATCTGCATTTGCCCTTTAAAAAAATAAAACTAAATACCGGGATTAAGTCTAAGACAGCTAATTGATGCTTACAATTTACACAATGAGAAGCCGGAAAAACAATGGATTCTTTTAAAGGGATTCTATAAATACAAACATTAAGAAAACTGCCAATGACTAAACCTGTGATAAAGACTAAAATATAAAATAAATACATCTGCACGGTCTTCTGTTCCTCCATTTAGTATAAATTCTTATCAGGCACATAATGTGCCTGATAAGAAAGAATTATATTTATTATTATTGAGCAAAGTTTTGTTCATCAGGGGATAAAGTACTAATAAGAGCTTGAACATCTGAGTTTCCACTTACGTCAACCTTGAAACGGTTGTTTGTACCATCCCAAATAAATTGTGCACCACTAGTTTGTGGATTAGGAGCTGAATCAATATATTTGTCATTTACCAAGTCATTAACAGAACTTGGATACCTTCCTTTGTCAGCATTATATAAAGCTGCTTCTCTGGTAAGTTCTCTTGCAGAGCTAATATCAGCTTTAAGTCTGCTTCTTGCAGTCATTCTTGCAAAACTTGGAGCAAGGATAGCACTGATGATAGCAATGATTGCAATAACGATAATTAATTCAATAAGTGTAAAACCTTTTTCATTTTTTAAGCTTTTCTTAAACATTTACACATCTCCCCTTCATAAATTTTAAATAAATTTTGGATGATGACTAGAAATTATTGTTTTATATATCTCTATATTTTACCCCCTTACTTTTTTGTCCCTCACCCCCTTAAGTGAATTTAAATATATATTGTAAAATATATATTTAGCTAAA
>JAAYML010000014.1 GCA_012521395.1 Candidatus Epulonipiscium sp.
AATATTTTCCTCCATACTGATATTATACTACAATATGAATTTTGTTAAATTTTATTGATTATTCTTAATTTTATATCTATAATGGAGTTAATCTTAATAAGTGGTATTCATTTATTTTACTGCCTTTGTTAATAAACCTTTGTTAATAAGCCTTTGCTTTTAACCCTAAAATCCTCTTTATTTTTGTTTTATTATCTTATATTCAGATTTATAAAAAGAATCATAGATGAGTAGAAAAATAGATGAGTAGAAATACGTTATAATCATATTGGCTAATAATCCGAAAGAACAGATGTTGCCCGTATTCTTATAGTTCAATTAGTTTTTGTGGCGATAACGATATATTATGCAAAAAAAGATTATAGATCAAAAAATCTTTTGGTCAAAGCAATAAAAAGTACTTTTGCAGATGATAGGATTCAATTTAAATAATTTAATAAGAAGGGGGAATTAAAAATGCACTTAGTAAAAAAATCTTTATTCTTATTGTTGTTTCAATTTTTTATCTGGTATTATTAAAATTTACATCTATGCTTATTAATTTTTGTAATTCATTCAATCAGTTTGCAGGAGATGAAATGATTAATTCTAAGTTATTATCTATAATTCTTTATTCTTCAACGACTATTGTTTATGTTTTAATTTTCTGGGAAAAAATAAAAAGCATTTTTAAGGATCAAAACATTCAATTCAAATAATTTGCTAAAAAAATAAATTTATTTTCATCATTTTCAGACTAGAAACATTTATTACCGTAAATAATAGTGATGAAAAAATCTTTCCCAGGGGGTATGTCATGAACAGAAAAGTTATTACCGGAACTATCCTAATTACTATAGGAATCCTCATTTATAGTTACAATCTTTTTATAGAAATACCTGAAGATGTTTTCTACTTCTTAATTATTTCCACTGTATTTTTTGCTGCTTATTTTTTACGAGGCGGAAGAGAAAAATCTGGCAACATTGGTTTCCTTATACCTGCATCCATTTGTTTTATGGTTGCCCTTGGTATGTTAGGTACAAGCATCATTGAAACTTTTCTTGCCTGGAGAGTTAATGATGTTGAAGATGTATTAATACCTTTATCTATCGGCACTGCCTTTTTCTTAATGTATTTACTCCATACCTCCCATTACAATAAAAAGTGGCCTTTGTATCCTATGGGAGGACTGTATTTTGCTGCAGTTATGGCCTCTGTAGAAGCCTTTCCTGTCAGCGACTTTTTGCCAATAATTCTTATTCTTGCAGGTATCTTGTTAATTCTTCTCAGTATAAGAAAGAAAACTCCTGAACAACAAAAAACAAATGAGCCCATAAAAGAAGTCATTGACTTAAGAGAAAATAATCAACAAGTAGAACAAATAAACAACTTAACACAAAACAATTCCAATTAATAAGCCGCTACTTATAAAAAAATAAAAGCCATTAAAAAAGACGAGATTCAATCTCGTCTTTTATCTTGTACTAAGATAAGTGGAAAGGATTTCTTTCATTTGTTGCGGTCTTTCATTACTTTCAATGACAATACGATTACCTGAAATATTCAGTTTATAATCTTTAAAACCATTATTTTTTAAAAAATCATTTAGATCTTCGGGATTATCTGTCTGAGTAAGCAAGATTTTATTACCAACTTTATCATTATTAACAAAGACCTCATAACTCTCACTCGAAATTTTCAAATTATAGTTATCATCCATTCCATCGGATGCAATAATGGCTCCAGGAATATTGGCATCTGGAGAAATAACAGGATAAATTTTTTCCATGACCTATCCTCCTAAAATCAAACAAGTATATAATTTTTCTTTCAATCATAGTATGCCTGATTTCAGTCAATAATTTACTGGGATAGTCTGCCACGGAAAAGTTTTATCTTTCTTTTATTTCTTTTAACCTTTTCATAATCGTATTTTCATTATGACCAAAATAATTATAAAGTTTTTCATATTCTATAAAAAGCTCTTTGTAAATTTCAACATTTTCAGCAATTGGTCTGTAAACAGTATCGTTTAATTTTGATATCTTTTTTGCTGCCTCAAAAACATTATCATATCCACCCAAAGCTTTACCTGCAGCTACTGAAGCCATAATTGCAGAACCAACCGCAGTAGGATGAGAAAAAGCGGAAGTATATATTTCCATATTGCATACATCACTAAAAATTTGCATAAGCAAAGGATTTTTTTCGACCAATTCCCCGCAAAGGTATAATTTCTCAACGGGAATTCCATATTCTCTAAAGTTTTTTATAATCTTTAATGTGCCAAAAGCCACAGCCTCCATCAGTGCCCTAAAGATTGCTTCAGGTTTTGTCTTTAAACCTAAACCAATGATTAAACCACTCAAATCCTTATTATCCAGAATACTCTTATTTCCGCTCCACCAATCAAGGACAAGAAGCCCTGATTCACCAGGTCTTAATAGTTCTGCTTTCTTTATTAAATAAGTTAAAAGATCAATGCCTTCATTTTCTGCTGCTTCATGATATTCTTTATTTACAAATTGTTCAAGAAAGCTGTCAAAAATCTCTCCTGCCTCTGGCTGCATTGTTTCATAAGTAAAATAACCTGGTATCAGTCTGTCCTCAATCAGACTACACAAACCAGGGAGTTCTTTCTTTTCTTTTGAAAGAATGAACTGTCTGATAGACCTTTCCAGAAGAATTACCATTTCCCCGGCTTCTGTTACCCCAAGAGCAGGAAGAGTCACATGGGCATTACTGGCTGGAACAGCTAAACAAGTTCCGACAAAAAGACCTGTATTCATCGATGTCATTTGGTTTAATTCGCCGATTTTTTCTCCTAAAGGATAAATGGAACTACTTACCAACTCTCCTGTAAGTTCCATCGTTATCCAGTCGGGCGCTTCAACTAAAAAGCTGTCCCCACCTATATTCTCCGGTTCCTCATTATCTGCAGAAATAATTGTATAAGAATCAAAATTAATCCCTAAAGCAATCACTTGTGAAGGATATACATTAGCATCTTTTAATAATTCAGGTATTAAAGATTTTATGGCATAAAGGTAATTAGAAGGATGACCAAGGCAGCAGTTTTCCCCTAAACTTGTTCCATCCGGAAGTTGATTGATACCAGCCTTTTTAGGATATTCAAATACTTTTGAAGACACTAGCTCTCCATTTGAAATATCCAATAAAACTGCTCTTCCCGAATAAACATCAAAATGAATTCCCAGTGTAAATTTTTTTCTCATGATTCTCCCCCTAAGTAGCTTTTACCATCAATCTCTGCTCTTTTGCGACATTTTACATCCTTCATTAACCATTTTTAAGGCATATCCTTATATAGTATTTTGTCATTAATAAGATAATATTGCAAGAATTTATTAAAATTTATTAGAATTTATCAACCATTAATTCTGTCCGTAATATGCATTTTTGCCATGTTTCCTTAAAAAATGCTTATCCAACAGTTTTTGATCCATTGCTTCTTTACCAGGAGAAAGCATCATGGTATGATAAGTCATTTTTGCTACTTCTTCCATAACCACGGAATTATGAACAGCTTCTAAAGGATCTTTTCCCCATGAAAAAGGTCCGTGACTATGAACCAATACCCCTGGTATCTCCATAGGATTTAAATTTCTAAAGGTTTCAACCACTACTTTACCTGTCTCTTCTTCATAATTTCCTTCTATTTCTTCTGCTGTCATTTCTCTTGTACAGGGAATATTTCCATAAAAATAATCCCCGTGAGTAGTTCCCACAGCTGTTATACTCTTGCCAGCCTGTGCCCATGAAGTAGCCCATGGGGAATGGGTATGCACCACGCCACCTATATCAGGGAAATGCTTATATAATACCAGATGCGTCGGCGTATCAGAAGAAGGCCTTAAACTGCCTTCTACAATATTTCCAGCTAAATCAACTACAACTAATTTATCTTCTGTCAGTTCTTCATACTTTACCCCGCTTGGTTTTATCACCACCAAACCTTTTTCCCTGTCAATACCGCTAACATTTCCCCAGGTAAAAATTACAAGATTGTGTCTAACCAGAGCTAAGTTTGCCTCTAAAACAATTTTCTTTAATTCCGTCAACATATTATCACCTTTCTAGTCAGATAAATTTCAAAAATATTATTATCAAAAATTGATGAATTATGAACTAAAAATTCCCGGAGACGATTGTTTTAACTGAATTTCTTATTATAAGCTCAGGTTCCATTTTTTCTTGAATCAGTTCCTTTTCCCCATGAATAAGCGACAAGAGATTTTTGGCAGCTTTAATGCCTAATTTTTCTTTAGGATGAGCGATGCTTGTCAGTTTAATTTCCCTCTGAAAAGCAATATCCGAGTTATCAAAGGAGACGACAGAATAATCTTCAGGTACTTGCAGGCCCTGTCTCTTTAATAAATTTATAAATCCGGAACTGACTAAATCGTTGTAGCATACAAATCCCGTGTAATTTTTTATTTTTTTGATATAGTCTCCCAGATATGAATCCTTTGAAAAGATTTTGTCAAAATCCTGAGACGAATACCAAAAAACTGCCTCGTCATTAATATTCAGGCCAAATTCCCTCAAAGCTTTAACAAAGCCTTCAAAACGGGCATGACCTTGCATGTCATCGTGTTTAAAAATGCCACCGATTTTTCTATGGCCTTTTTCTATTAAATGCTTTGCCGCCAGATAGCCTCCCAAAACATCATCTTCAATCACATAAGATGCATTAAAATCTTTGTAATAAGCATGGATAAATACGATAGGAATTTTCTTGTTTTGACACAATTGATAAATATCTGCGTTTGGATTGGGAAAAATACTTTTTGTAGGCTCAATAATCAAACCATCTAAATCGTTGTTAAGCATACTCAAAAGGCAAGCTCTCTCTTTTTCAAATTCGTTATTGGTCTGTCCCAGCAAAATATTATAACCTTCTTTACTCAGGGTATCATAAATACCAGATACGATACTGGGAAAAATATAATCTTTTAAATACGTGGTTATAACACCAATGAGTTTATTTTTCTTTTTGTCTTCACCCTGACTGGAAGCAACAAAAGTCCCCTTCCCTTGAAGCTGATAAAGCCAGCCTTCATTAATAAGTTCCCCTATCGCCTTTCTTACGGTATGACGGCTGATATTAAACTGTTCTGCCAATTGATTTTCTGAAAACAATTTATCGCCTGCTTTTAATTGGCCCCTGGAAATATATTCTTTAATAAATTCTTTCACCTTTATATATTTAGGCTTATCAGACATTTTTTTGTTCACCTCTTAACTCTTGTACGCACAAGTTAATCATATCATATTTTGATTATTTTGTGAATAGATTAAATGATTCTGGGAATATAAAAAAACATTCCCCGGATTATAGACCATAATACAAAATGTTGAGGGTCTTATTTAAATCTTTTTTAAGAAAAACAGAAAATATGTTGATTTAAAATTAAAACTAATATACAATTAAACTAAGAAACTTGTACGTACAAGTATACATTTTTATCTTTATTCTATTATTTAAAATTTAATTA
>JAAYML010000128.1 GCA_012521395.1 Candidatus Epulonipiscium sp.
ATTATTGATATGTTCCCGCGAACGGTGCTTTCTCAAAAATGACCGAAAAAACGATTGATATGTTTCCTCGAACAGATACTACAAAAAATCACCCATAGACATCAATTCCATCAACTCGTCCCATGTCGAGACAGTTGTCTTGATGTCCAGAACGGAAGAGAGATAAACTAATATATTATTTGAGGTGAAATGGCATGAAAGATAATAAAGATAATACTCAATTAGGCGGGCTGTCTATTGGAATGGGTCTGGGGCTGTCTATCGGAACGGCTATTGGAGCCGCAACAAATAATATCGGATTATGGATGCCAGTAGGTCTTTCGATAGGGATATGTCTGGGAATAGCCTTAGGCTATTCTAACAAGAAGACAGATAGGAAGAATGATAACCATGAGGAAGATTTTCAGGATGACGGCAACGATGAAGAAAAATAGTGAGACAAATATCAATTTCATACGCAATGCATGAATATCATAATTTGCAGGAGTTGGAAGTAAACAGCCATATGGCAATGGATTGGTGTTAGATTTAAGTATTTGATTGGAGGATAAAAAGTGATTGATTTAGAAGACATTATGTCCATTTCAAAAAGTGAGTTACAGGAGGCATCAAAGACACTTGAAAGATGATATTGTGAAACTGGTAGAGTGGCTGCATTAGAAGATGATAAGATTCGCTATCAAGCATTCCTCATATTGCAGAACAGATCGCAATTTTTTGATAATGTTTATCCATTTTGAGATATTTTTCGTGACAAACTGAAGAGTACAAATTCTTATCAGCGAAGCATTGGGTTAATGCTGATTGCTGAGAACACCAAATGGGATACAAAAAAGAGGTTGGAAAATATAATTGATGAATACCTGACCTTTCTAAACGACCCGAACCTATCACAATACGCCAGTGTATTCAATCGCTTGGGAAAATTGCTTTGGTGAAACCGGGACTGAATGATAAAATAGTTTCTAAACTTATTTCCTTTGATGTCATGGCTGTTAAAGAAAGCATGAGAAAATCAATGCTAATCGATATCCTTAACGTTTTATTTATTATTCGCCAAGAACGAAAAACAGATGATTTAGAAAGCTTTATCTTAAATGCTCTTTCTGGTGAGATATTAGATAAAAAGTCAAAGAAGCAATTTGAAGCTTTATTTAATAGTTTTTAATATTTTTGGTATGAGAGTTTGCAATTTGGTCGGTTTGTATGATTTTCTAAAGGAAAAAATATTGTATTTATCTATAAAGGAAAAGTAAAAGACTCTATATTACTGGTGATGGATTATATCTACAAAGAGTGGTTTCCAAAGTCAAATTCTCAACTCAATGAGAACGTAAGAGTTGACTTTGTCAGATATGGTGAAAAAACCGATGAAAAGGTTGAAAGTAGAATAGAAGCATGGAACCCAGTTGTTTAGGATTGAGAAATAAAAGGACTGAAAAAGGCTATAAATAAAGGATTTCCAGACATTGAAATATTCTCACGTTTGTTTTGTCTGAGGACGATAATGTCAGGAAACCTTTATTTTTATTGTTTAAGGAAACAGATTAACTGCCCTGAAAGTGACAGAGTTAGTTGACAGATGAGATAACGGGTTTTTTTTATAGGGTTGAGGATATAGGGTGGAAGTCATATAAACTTGATTCTTATCTTGAAATTCCCAGTAGTTTTGTGTCATTTTATAAGTTATTTCAATATTGGCTTGATAATTATGTTTTTATTCATTATAATTTAAGCAAAATTGTCAATAAGAGATGATATGATGACTGGAACAGAAAAGCTTGAGGCTTGGATTAAAAGCAGCAAGACTGTAATATCTGTAAGACAGGCAACTTTTCATGATATCCATAGGGAGTAGTTGGGTGGTATAGTCCGAGGGAAAAATAAAATAACTAGAATGTGGAGGAACATAAATTGTACTTACTTTTACTTGCACTTATTTATTTAGCTTTTATCAGCCTGGGGCTTCCCGATTCACTTCTTGGCTCGGGATGGCCGGTTATGCATCATGACTTAAATGTGCCCATTTCTTTTATGGGAATCATTTCTATGGTCATATCGGGAGGAACGATTGTATCAAGTCTTTTGTCAGATCAGTTAACAAGAAAGTATGGTACCCGTATTGTAACGGTAGTCAGTGTATTTCTTACCATGATTGCTTTGTTTGGTTTTTCCTTTTCAAATCAATTCTGGATGCTCATTGTATTCGCAATTCCTTATGGTCTTGGTGCCGGAGCAATTGATGCCGCACTGAATAACTATGTTGCTCTCTATTATTCTTCAAAACATATGAGTTGGTTACATTGCTTTTGGGGCATAGGAACAATTATCAGTCCGTTTGCTATGAGTTATGCTTTAAAAAATTCGTCTTGGAACAACGGATACCGCATTGTTGCTTTTCTTCAACTTGGTATTGGTTTACTTCTCCTTGTCACTCTTCCTGTCTGGAAAGTAAATCGCCAAAATATAGAAGATAATGCAAAAAGCATCGGATTAATCGGTGCACTAAAAATCAAGGGTGTTCCTTACCTCTTAATTGGCTTTTTTGCATACTGCGCTGTGGAAGCAACTTCGATGCATTGGGCGAGCAGCTATATGGTTGAGGTTAAAGGCATAACAACAGAGAGGGCGGCACAATTTGCTTCACTGTTTTTTATAGGAATGACTGTTGGCAGATTTCTCAGTGGCTTTATTACAAATAAGCTTGGTGACAGAAAGATGATTATTCTGGGTACTTGCATTTTATCCAGTGGAATTATTTCTTTACTGATTCCTACGGGGAACCCAATCGTCTCTCTTATCGGATTTGTCGTTATAGGACTTGGCTGTGCGCCCATATATCCCAGTATTATTCATTCCATACCGAATAATTTTGGCGAAGAGAATTCAGGAGCAATTATTGGAATTCAAATGGCGAGTGCTTATGTCGGTTCGACATTTATTCCGCCGTTATTTGGACTTCTCGGTAGCTTAACCAGCTTTGCAATACTTCCTGTTTATCTTTCTGTTTTTATTATAATTATGATAAGCATGACAGAATTGACATTTAGAATCACGGCGAAAAAAGACAAGGTTTAATTGAAACATTGGTATGGTTTGGAGTGTAACTATTTTGTTGTACAATTTAAGGAAGGATAAATGGATCTACTTTTTA
This sequence comes from Candidatus Epulonipiscium sp., assembly GCA_012521395.1. GTDB lineage: Bacteria > Bacillota > Clostridia > Lachnospirales > Defluviitaleaceae > JAAYML01. The sequence continues at coordinate 3,155 of JAAYML010000128.1, forward strand.
AGAACTATAAGATGGTTATTTTTATATAAAATAACCATCTTTAATTTTATAAACATTTATGCCTGATTCTAATAACCAATAAAAGACTTTTAACTGGTAACTGACAGTAGAGACTTCCCAATCAGTAACAAAAAATTTACTTTTTCTTCACAAAATCTCCATAAAAATGTGTTAAATTCATGAATAAATATTATAAAGGTGGGATAAGAATGAAAAAATCAAACCTGGCAAAAGAAAAGATGCAGACACAAAAATTCCCAAGGAAGGTATTTGCGATATTTAGCATAATTACAGTTTTCATCATAAGCTTTATTCTTATCAAATTAAGTTCAGGAGGGGCAACGACGGGGACCGCATCAGCTGATTTAAAAATACTAAAGCGTGAAGTCTCTGATACGGTTAAATATTATCCTTATAAAGCAGGTAAAACAAATATGGAGGTTTTGGCTGTAAAAGCAAGCGACGGAATGATAAAGACAGCTTTTAATACTTGTCAGATATGTTATGACTCTGGAAGAGGTTATTATATGCAGCAGGGTGATGTGTTAATTTGCCAAAATTGTGGAAATAGGTTTCAGATTGATCAGATAGAAGTAGTAAAAGGTGGTTGTAATCCGGTTCCTATTACGAAAGAGAATAAAATTGAGGACGATTCATACATTATAATTTCACAAGCTTTCATGGAAGAAAACAAAGATTTCTTCAAAAACTGGAGAAGGTAAGATTAATGTTATGCTTTTAAAGGAGGTATGGAATGGAACAGCGCTTGATCCGAAGAACGATTCAAACAGATGGTATGACCTGTTCAAGTTGTGAAGCAAAAATTGGAATACTTTAAGAAAGCTTGATGGAATAGTGGAGGTAAAAGCAGTTTTCAGTAACAACAATGTTCATATTACTTATGATGCAGATATTATAGGGTTGGAAAAAATAATTAATATAATAGAAGATTTGGATTATGACGTCAAAGAAATAGTGGATTCTGTTCAAAAAACAATGGAAGATAAAATGCCAATCCACCATTTGCTGGGGATAGGGATTATATCATTTGTTTTTTATTTTATTATTAAAAACACAGTGGGATTTGACTTAATACCAGAGATTAACCAGTCAATGGGCTATGGAATCCTGTTCGTTGTCGGTTTACTGACATCATTGCATTGTATTTCAATGTGTGGAGGAATCAATTTATCTCAATCTATTTCATGTATGGGAGATAATGACTATTCCAGCAAGTTTTTTGTATTGAAATCCGCTTTGCTTTATAATGGCGGAAGGGTGATATCCTATACGATAATCGGAGGTCTGGCAGGTGCGTTAGGTTTTACTATAGGCTTACCAGGAGCTGCGAAAGGAATAGTGGCTGTTATATCAGGTGTATTTATGGTAATTATGGGGTTAAATATACTTAACATATTCCCATGGCTTAGAAAATTAAATCTTAGAATGCCTAAAACATTTGCTGGTAAAATTCGCAATAACAAAAGCAGCTATGGACCTTTTTATGTAGGATTGCTTAATGGCTTAATGCCCTGCGGACCACTTCAGTCAATGCAGATATATGCTTTGGGTACTGGAAGTATTGCGGCAGGCGCATTTTCTATGTTTATCTTTAGCATGGGAACGGTACCCTTAATGTTTGGATTTGGAGCATTAAGTTCAATTTTAAATAAGAGATTCACAACTAAAATGATGAAAGTAAGTGCTGTACTGGTCATTGTACTTGGACTGGTTATGACAAACAGAGGTTTGGTATTATCAGGCTTTTCATTTTCACCTGCAGTAGTTGGTGGAAACAGCAAAACTCAAAAAAATGGTGTAGCTATAATACAGGATGATATTCAAGTCGTTATGACAAAGCTGTCTTCAGGTTACTATGAACCAATTAAAGTTCAAAAAGGCATCCCTGTAAGATGGACGATTAAGGCCCAAAAAAGTGATATTAATGGCTGTAACAATGAAATAATCATACCAGCATTTAATATGAGCAAAAAACTTGAGCCAGGAGACAATGTTATAGAATTTATTCCGACAGAAAGTGGTAGTTTTACATATAGCTGCTGGATGGGCATGATAAGGAGCAAAATTATAGTCGTTGATGATATGAATAATGTTGATAAGATATCTGACTCTAGCAGGAATGTCCAAAATCTATATTAAAATCTATAAGGTATGATTTAAAAAAATGCGATTAAAGCGGAAGTTATCGCTGTAGATCCCCTAAGGTATACTATTTTAGACTTGAATCAAAAAGGATAACTATAATATAATTATAATAGTTCAAAATCCTTAATAATCAAAGGTTTTGAACTATTATTTTCTTAATTTTCATATTATATTTTTCTGATTAAGGGGGTCATATTCATGGAGCAAAAAACGATGCATGCACTTGTTTTTCATGGACCAAATGACATAAGACTGGAAGAAGTTGAAACGCCTAAAATTATCGATGATCATGATGTCATTGTTAAGGTTGGATTATCAACTATATGTGGTTCTGATATTCACATTGCAACAGGAGCACTTCCAGGCGTTAAAGAAGGAACAATTCTCGGTCATGAATTTGTTGGAGAAATAGTTGAAGTGGGTGCAGCTGTTAAAAAGTTTAAAGTTGGTGATAAAGTAGCTGCAAATTGTGTTACTAGCTGTGGAGAATGCTATTATTGTAAAAAAGGATATATAAATCATTGCGAAAATGGTGGATGGATTTTTGGTTATAAAATTAACGGTTGTCAGGCAGAATATATTAGAGTACCTTATGCAGAAAAGGGATTATATAAAATTCCAGAAACTGTTTCTTATAAAGATGCTTTATTTGTTGGAGATATTCTCTCAACAGGATATTTTGGAGCAGAAAGAGGAGATATTAAGCCAGGAGATACAGTAGTCGTGATAGGAAGCGGACCAGTTGGAATGTGTGCTATGGTTTGCGCAAAATTATTTGGTCCAGCTATGATTATTGCGGTTGATACTGTAGATAGCAGATTAGAAGTTGCACAAAAAGAAGGAATAGCCGATTTAACTATTAATTCAATGAAAGAAGATGTAGTAGAGAAAGTAATGTCATTAACAGAGGGTAGAGGAGCAGATGTAGTTATAGAAGCAGCAGGCGTTAAAGCGACATTCGATTTATCATGGAAGATTGCAAGACCAAATGGAACAGTATCAATTGTTGCTTTGTACTCGCAAACTCAAGAACTTCCATTACAAGAGATGGCAGGTAAGAATCTTACAATAAGAACTGGATGGGTAGATTCAGTTCATATGGAAGAACTATTAAAACTTATTGAATCAGGAAGAATAAACACGAATTTTTTAGCAACACATGAAGCACCATTAAATGATATTGTGGAAGGCTATGATGTATTCGGAAATAAGAAAGATAATTGCCTAAAATGGATTGTAACGCCTTATAAGTAGAAAGTTGTAGGGGTTCAGGATTAGAGTTTCCTGAAACCCCTTAATTATTTTTACACGCCTAAGACATATATAGTGACATTG
>JAAYML010000015.1 GCA_012521395.1 Candidatus Epulonipiscium sp.
GGATCCTTGGCAAATAGTATAATCCAGCCGGTATTAAGCGCATACATAATATCGCTGTGGTCCCCTTTTATCGATAAGGGCCCTGATATTGTCCGGCAGGCAACATTTAAAACCATAGGAAACCTAGTCCCTGATTGCACTGGTAATTGTTCCAGGGCATACATTAAGCCATTAGCAGATGTAGCATTAAAAACCCTACCTCCCCCTGTTGATGCGCCATAACAAATTCCTGCTGCTCCGTGTTCTCCGTCTGCAGGAATCATTACAATATCATGTTCTCCTTCTGATTTCATAAGATCTAAATATTCTGCAATTTCTGTAGAAGGTGTGATGGGATAATAGCCCATTATATGGTAGTTTATTTGTTTCGCTGCATAGGACGCCAGCTCATTTCCGCTTTCAAAAACAACTTTCTGTTCAACCATTGGTGTGCCTCCTTAATGCAATTTATTTGTTACGATAGATTCTGAACGCATCCATGAATTTGGCCCGACATCCTCAAATTCTAATTTATCTACGATAAGCTCCTGATTTCTTACGTGAATCTTCCATATATCTACTTCCCTTTCTATACCTGCTGTCAGGGCATCTGTCGGACATACTTCCACGCAACGCAGACATCCTTTACAGTGGTGATAATCAGGACCTAAATTGACCATAGAGGTCTTGCCTTTATACTCACCTAAAACAAATTGATAGACCATATCAGGACAAGTGCTGTCACACATTCCACAATTAATGCAGGCTTCCTTTTTAAAAACAGGTATATATCCTTCCCTGCTTCCGGATAAATCATTGCTTATAGTACTTCCAAAATGAGGATTAATACCGCCTATTGGCGCATTGTCATATCCCCATTCTCTTTTTACTTCCTTGTATTCCTGATAAGGATATTTACCGTCATCCTCAAATTTTTTCATTTGAATATTTTCATAACCTTTTTCAATACCTTCCAAATTCCCTTTAAGAGCTGCCGGATATTTTTTACCCAGAGTATCTTCGACTATCTGCTTTAAAGCCTCAAGTGGAATAAAACCGGATGCCTTCGCCATTGCTCCCAACATCACCATATTGACTCTTGTTTTGGCTTCCATAGCAATCTTTAAGGCATCCACACAGATAAGTGTTCCTGCATGCATTTTAAGCCTGTCCCTCATCTGGTCAGGACTTGCATCGGTATTTACGACTACGATTGTTTCCGGGCCAACCCCTGCCATGACAGGAATCTTACCAGCCAGCCTTTCATGGAAAAGTCCTAAAAGATGAGGTCGTTCCACCGGACTGTTGATATTAATTTCTCTGCTGGGATCTGCCCAGCGAATATACGCTTTCACAGGTGTTCCTCTTTTTTCAGAGCCATAACTTGAAAAACTTGAACTGTTCAGTCCAAGATAAATGGCTCCCAATTCCCCTAAAATCTTCCCGCTTAAGTTGGCACCTAAACCCCCTATACTCTCCAGTCTGATTTCATAGAAACCATACTCATTGGTAATGGGCAATTTGACTTTAGGATCTTCCATTTGTCTCCTCCTTCATGGTACAGCCAAGAATGTTTTTTAATTCTCTCCCTAGTATTATCAGTAAATTGCATATTTATACCTCATTTTCTACATCATAAAATTGTTTAATAACCCATTCAATTTCTTCATCTTTAATTTCTTCTTCCTTGCCTTCTTTCATATCAAACAGTTCTATTTTTTCTTTATCAAAATATTCTGCTGTTACCATAGTTCTTTGAAGGCTGTATCTGTAAGAATTGTCCAGGTATTCTTCTATCTGTGCAAAGAGATACTTTTTTTTGGCATCCAGAGATAAAAACATTTCGAGGATTACAAGAATAATAAAAGTTCCTGTCCCAAAAATCAGGGGGTCAAACGGGTTGTCCTTTTGACATGATACTAATATAAATGTGGTAATCAGCCCAAAAAAGAGGCATAATATCTCTGACTTCGATATAAACTGTTCCCAATAGTAAATCGGTATAAATAAAATCTTCTGCTTATAGTAATTCCCGTGAATAATGGCTGATGTATTTATTTTTTCACAACCTTGTTCATTGTACATGCGGTATATTTTTACGATTTTATCCAGGGTTGGATCATTTGAAATCCGCTTATTTTCTTTTGTCCATTTTTTCAGTGCTTTTTTTAAGTATCTAATCCTAATGCCCAGAAACATTAAACTTAGCATTCCTAGCCCGAAGGAAATGGCTGTTAAATACATAAATATTGGAATTAATTCAACTAAAAATGCAAAATTCATTTTAACCCCTCCCATTATTTTACAACTACTTTTTATTATAAGGTCTGAGGCTAAAATGTCAAATAATTCCATATAAGAAAAAAGTGCAAAATTTCGCATAAATTTTGCACTTAAAAAACTTATTTTGGCTTCAAAATGAAAAAAACTCCAAAATATTGGAGTTTTTAAATGTTATTGAGAATTTCTATAATTAGATCACTGGAGTTTTTAGCTGCTTCATTGACAAATTCCTGAAAATTGACCTCTGCACTGTGGTCAGCCTTGTCCGATATAGCCCTGATAATCACAAAGGGTATTTTATTCAGATAGCAGGTTTGAGCAATTGCGGCACCTTCCATTTCTGTACAGTATGCATTAAAATTTTCCCAAATTCTTCGGTTTTCATTTACATCCGAAATAAACTGATCCCCACTGGCAATGCGACCAATATAAACATTAGCTTTTAAATTCAGATTTTTTGAGCTCTGGTGGGCAAGCTGAACCAGATGGTCATCAGCCCTGAAAAAACTTTCTTCCATTCTCGGTATTACTCCTAAAGGATAACCAAAAGCTCTTGTATCAAAATCATGCTGTACAGCGTCTTCGGATATAACGATATCTCCTATTTCAAGTTGGCTGTATATTCCTCCAGCTACCCCTGTGTTAATTATATAATCCACATTAAAGTGATCGATTAGTGCCTGGGTACAAACAGCTGCATTGACCTTTCCTATACCACATTGGACAATAACCAATTCTGTATTATTCAAAAATCCTTTATAAAAATCCATTCCTGCAATTTTATAGGCTTCTTTATTATCCATTTTGTCTCTGATTATTATGACTTCCTCTTCCATTGCGCCAATAATTCCTATTTTTTTCATAAGCTATCTCCTTTTTTTTTTACTATTATAGCACATTTTTTGAAGTCTTAAAGATAAAAAAGACCTGACCGGTAAAGGAGTAACCGGTCAGGCCTTGTTACTTGGATTATCTAATGATAGTTGAGTATGCAATATCTAAGTCTTCATCTACTTCTGTTACTGTAGGTCCGCCAACCGGAGTAACAGAAATCGTTGCTGGAACTTTTTCGTCATCTTTAACCAATTGATTGTATTCTGCTACTTTCATATCAGCATTTGGTGTAAGATCCATGAATATAACAAGTTCTTTATTACCTTCAGATGCGACGGATATAGTAAATGTCTTAGTATCATAGTCGATTACAATATCTTGTGCTTGACCATTGTTTTGGATATTATTAATCGCATAAGCTGTTGCAATATCTTTAAGATCGTTCAGGTTAACTTTTACCTTCAGATCTCTGCCTACATTTACATATCCTGCTTCTCCGTCAGTTACTTCAAATACAAGTGTAGTTGTAGCTCTGTTGGGGAATACTTGACCAGTAACATTTTTGAATACTACTGTAAATACTCTTAAATTGGTTTCTATTACTTCTGGTTCTTGATTTTCTGCGTCTTCACTTGGCTTAATCGTTGCTGTTACTTTTGCAGTACCTTCTTTAACTGCATCTACATTGCCTCCATTAATTTTTACTTTATCATTACCAAGAGCTACTTTAAATTCAACTTCATCAGGTCTATCTGTTGGCAATCCTGGGAACAATTCTTCAAGACTTATAGATTCACCAACGAAATAGCTATGTTGATTAAGATTACTATATACGTATACCTTACATACATTACTTTCAATTTTTCCGTCAGCAGATCTTGCAATTATGTTATATACGTCTTCAGCTGCCTTTTCACCCTTAATGGTCAATACATTCTTCTTACTGCTTCCTACTTTGATATATTCATCGTTGTACTTATTATTGTTGATAACTTTTCCGTTAATTTCCCATTTAACACTATCGTTATCACCAAGATTAACTATAGCTGCTAAGTCTTTTGTTGTACCTTCTTTAATGTACAGATAATTTGGTAAGGAAATACTTCCTACATTTTCCAGTACGATTACTTGACAAGATGCAGTTGCATTATTATCTAATGTAGCTCGAATGGTTGCTTCTCCAGGTTGAAGACCTTTTACATATTTAACAAGATCTGTGCTGTTACCAGTAAATTCGATAACATCTTTCTTCGCATCTTTATTGTTAGTAATCGTCCATTTAATTTCTCCTTGATATCCTTCTGGTGTGATCTTTGCTGTAACTGTACCAACTTGATCAACATTTAAGAACAATTGTGTTGGAACTAATTCGATTGTGTATTCTTCTTCAACTTCAGCATCTCCAATTAAGAATGGTCCATATAAACCATGTGTTGCTTCTGGAGCAAATGCTGTATTAGCACGAACTGCAACATAGTAGTATCCGTTTTCTTTTGGGAAAGCTACTTCTTTATACAATGCAGATGTTTCAAATTGTTGTCCCTTTTGTCCAGGTCCTTCGTTGGAACTTGCATAGAACCAATCCTGAGGAATTTGTCTCCATTCAGAATTATTGGTCTTATAAACAGGTACAAAGGTGCCTGCTGTTCCATTTTCTGCATACCATTCCATATAAATTGGATAAATCTTTCCTCTTTCTAATTCTACAGATACTTCTTTAGATATAACGTTCTTGCCATTGTTTTTACCATCGGCAAATACTATCTTTTTACCACCAACTTCTATATATCCATAAGCACCAGTATTAGCTTCAATTCCTAATACAATTGCTTGCTTTTTATTTACTTCTGGTCCAAGTACTAAGTAACCCCATGCTTTCATCGCTTTTCCGCCAGCATTTGCATCATTTCTGAAGAAAGCTGGTTGGTCATCATCACCATCATGATATCCGCTTGCATTGGTGTTAGCAACTAAAACATTTTTCTTTCCAGTTACATAAACTTTAGGATTTGTATCTTCTTTATAGTCTATTTCCTTGCCAAAAATTTCTTTTGGATTATATTCATAATGTTTAACGGTAATGTGGTTTTTCTCTGCCCACATAAAGTCTGGATATGCTTCTGCAGTATTAGGATCAATAATTGTCTTTGTTCCTTCTCCTAAGTCTTTCCAGTTAGGATCTTTTGGTCCTGGCATTGGTGGGACTTTAGAAGGATTACTTACTTTAATAAATTGATATTTCTTTTCTGTAAGTTGCATTCCCTTAATATCAAATTCTACATATGGATCAATTTTTCCGTCAGGATCTTTTGTTAATTTAATTGGACTGCTAAATATTTTATCAACTCTTGCTTGACCTAAATTATCTCCTACCAGATATTTAGGAATTGAACGAACATTTCTTAATGAATCAATATCCTCTGCACCAATTGAAATATCAGCATGGCCTCCGCCATATTCCATTATAATATCGTATTCAATTGTTTGACCTGGTGCTAAATCTAATGTAATCACTTGAGTTTTATAACCTAATTTTGAAACAATAAGAACAACTTTTCCAGGAGTAACTTTAAAGTCAAAGTGACCGTCTTCTTCTGAATACCATACCTGGTTACTTCCTACAGCATTAATGGTTACCCATTGCACAAAGGTTCCCTGGTCTCCATCTGGAGCATTAGGATTGTATGTGCCTGCCAAATAGGTTTCACCTTGTATATATGCATAATTATTTAAATCCTGGAAGTTAATAATAAGCTTTACAAAGTCTAAAGCAAAATTAGCCGGTTTACCTTCTGAATCGAATGCTTTGATGGTTAAAGAAAAAGCACCGGATTCTAAATATGAAAGTACTCTGTGTGGGAGTCTGTAAGGAATAAATTGTGCTTGCCCTTCTTTAAGATCATAAAGTTTTAAAATTTCTTCTAATTCTGTAAGCCTTATTTCGTCATCTCCAAACTTCATTGTTACTTCGTAATCATTGCCTGCCTTGAATCCTGTACCGTAAAATTCAATTCTTGCGTTAGAAATAACGTAGTTAACATCATAAGGATTAGGAAGAGAATATCTAAAGTCAACAGTATTTACGGAATCAAGTTTGTCAGTTCCATTATAACTTTGACTATTGTCAATCTTAGTATAAGTGCCTACTTGACCACTAAATGGATCAAAACCGCCAGACCATCCATTACCAAAGTTGTCAATGTCCCCTATACGAATATATGCATCGCCATACCCTGTTGATTCTGTTGAGGTATAAGTTCCTTGTTGTTCTTGTTTACTCCAGTCTTCCGTTGCTGCCTGAACTGGTATTGCTGGAAAACTAGTCAACACTAATGCGAGTGCCAATAAAAAAGTAACTAAGGATGTCGATTTAGTTTTCTTTCGAAATACCCTCACATTATCCCTCCTACAAATTAAACATTTTTTGTAACAATTAGATACGTATACCTGATTATATTTTAATACATTTTTTAGAATATTTCAATATGATTTTTAGAGATTTAAAAAAATTTTTAGTCATGAGTATAAATTTAATTTAATAAACTTTTAGAATAGGAATAATGCAATTTATATTCAAAAAGCAATAATGGCTAAAAGCATCTTTTAGCTATTTTAGTTATTTTGGTACTTTCCCATTTTTCTAAATTTCATATAACGCCTATTTAATAGCTGATCTAATTCCAGATTTCCCAGTTCTTTCAAATCCTTAATTATAATTTCTTTAATCCTTTTTGATACTTCATTTATATCTTTGTGAGCGCCTCCCAAAGGCTCTTTTATTATATCATCAATTATTTCAAAATTCTTTAGATCTTCTGACGTTATTTTCATAATCTGAGCTGCCTCTTTAGCCCGGCTTCCATCCTTCCATAAGATAGCGGCAAAACCTTCTGGCGATAGTATGGAGTAAATAGAATTTTCAAGCATGTAAATTTTATCTGCCACGCCTAAAGCCAGTGCACCACCACTTCCTCCTTCTCCTATGACTATAGAAATGACGGGCGTTTTTAAACGTGACATTTCCATCAAATTAATCGCAATGGCTTCTCCCTGTCCTCTTTCTTCTGCTCCAATACCGCAAAAAGCCCCAGGAGTATCGATGAAACATATTACAGGACGTTTAAACTTTTCAGCTTGTTTCATCAGTCTTAAAGCCTTCCTGTAGCCTTCCGGATGCGGCATGCCAAAGTTTCTTTTAATATTTTCTTTTATGTTTCTGCCTTTTTGATGACCTATAACGGTTACTACTTTCCCTTCTATACGGGCAAGACCTCCTATTATAGCCGGATCATCCCTGAAATTCCTGTCCCCGTGAAATTCTATAAAATCCTCAAATATTTCATCGATATAATCAAGACTTGTGGGTCTTTCACTGTGTCTTGCCAGATTGACTTTATCCCATGGGGAAAGATTTCTGTATGCCTCAATTTTTAATTCATGGATTTTTTCTTCGATGGCTTTGATTTCCTTATTTAAATCAACCCCATGACTGGCTGAAAATTCTTTAAGCGCTTGCAATTTATTTTCTAATTGTTCAAGATTTTGATTGACTTCAGACATTATTTGACCTCCTTATGAAGGCATAAAAGCTTCCCAAGGGATTTTTTTAAATCTTGTCTTCTTATAATCATATCTATAAATCCATGTTCTAATAAAAATTCTGCTCTCTGAAAACCTTCAGGGAGTTTTTGTTTTATGGTTTGTTCAATCACTCTGGAACCTGCAAAACCGATAAGAGCCCCTGGTTCTGCTACGATAATATCTGCCAACATGGCAAAACTGGCTGTAACCCCTCCTGTTGTAGGATCTGTTAAAACAGAAATATATAATAATCCTGCTTCATCGTGCCTTGCAATAGCTCCAGCCGTCTTTGCCATCTGCATTAAAGAAAAAATCCCTTCTTGCATCCTGGCTCCTCCAGATGCGCAAAAAATAATAAGTGGCAGTCTTCTTTCGGTTGCTTCTTCAACCGCCCTTGTAATTTTTTCTCCAACCACAGAGCCCATACTTCCCATTAAAAAGAAACTATCCATAACAGCAATAACGGCCTCTTCTCCGTAGATTCTGCCAGTTCCTGTGATAACCGCTTCCTTAATGCCGCTTTTTTCTTCCTGCTGTCTTATTTTTTCTTCATATTGCGGAAAGTCTAAAGGATTTAATGTCGTTAAGTCCTTGTCTAATTCTATAAAAGTTCCTTCATCAACAATTAATTTTATTCGTTCTTTGGCACTCATCCTAAAATGAAAACCACAATTTGGACAAAGCCTGTTATTTTCTTCTATATCTTTTTTATAAATAATTTGTTCACAAGAATTGCATTTTACCCACATTCCATCTGGGATGTTAGGGGTTGGAGCTTTTTCCTGAGAAGGAACCGAAGTTGTAACGTATTTCGTTTTTTTAAACAGCCCCTTGATCACTTGATATATCACCTCCTAATGATTAGGCTTTATCAAAACTAAACTTTTTTTCTATAAAACCAGTATCCACATTACCCTTTTCAAAATCCTCTGTATGAAGAATGTCAAATAAGAAATCAATATTAGTCTCAATTCCTTCTATAATAAATTCCCCTAAGGCAGATTTCATTTTAGCAATCGCTTCTTTTCTATCCCTGCCGTGAGTGATAAGTTTTGCAATCATTGAATCATAAATAGGAGGAATTTTGTATCCTTCATAAAGGGCATTTTCTATTCTAACCCCAAAACCTCCGGGAAGATAAAGACCTTTTACAGTCCCTGGAGAAGGCATAAAGCCTTTTTGGGGATTTTCTGCATTAATCCTGCACTCAATGGCATGACCGTTTATCTTAATATCTTCTTGTTTATATTCTAAGGGAAGACCGGCTGCAATTTTTATTTGTTCTTTTACAATATCTATGCCAGTTATCATTTCTGTTACCGGGTGTTCCACCTGAATTCTTGTATTCATTTCGATGAAATAGAAATTTCCTTGCTTATCTAAAATAAATTCTACAGTCCCGGCATTTTTATAATTAATCGTAGCTGCTGCCTTAACAGCTGCTTTACCCATCTTTTCCCTGAGTTCTGGATGAATAACGGGTGAAGGTGCTTCTTCAATAACTTTTTGATGTCTTCTTTGTATGGAACAATCTCTTTCCCCTAAATGAATAATATTGCCATAAGCATCTCCTAAAATTTGAAATTCTATATGTCTGGGATTTTCAATATACTTTTCAATATACATGCTGTCATTGCCAAAGGCTGCCTTGGCCTCTTGTTTTGCAGTTGTAAAGGCTTTTACAAACTCATCTTTTGAGAAGGCTAACCGCATTCCTTTACCACCGCCACCGGCAGAAGCCTTTATCATCACTGGATAACCTATATTTTCTGCAATTCCCAGGGCTTCTTCCAAGTCTTCTACTGCCCCCTGAGAGCCAGGCACGACAGGAACGCCTGCCTTTATCATCGTTTCTCTTGCTCTCGATTTATTTCCCATTAATTCAATCATTTGTGCATCCGGTCCTATAAAGGCAATATTGCACTCCTGGCACATTTCAGCAAAACGACTATTTTCTGAAAGAAAGCCAAAACCTGGATGAATGGCCTGTGCTCCCTTTAAGATGGTTGCACTAATGATATTTTCCATATTAAGATAGCTGTCTTTTCCTTTAGGCGGGCCTACACACACGGCTTCATCTGCCAGTTGGACATGCAGGGCATCTTTATCCATGGTTGAATAAATGGCTACGGTCTCAATGCCCATCTCTCTGCAGGCCCTGATAATTCTAACGGCAATTTCTCCTCTATTGGCAATTAAAATTTTACTAAACATACTATCCCCCTTTGGGTTTAAGCTACAGCAAAGGTAAGTTCCGCTTCACAGACCTTTTTGTCACCTACAAACGCTTTTGCTGCTCCAATCCCTATAGGTCCCTTGCGGTTAATAATTTCTACTTCCAATCTTAAGCAGTCACCAGGAAGAACTTTTTCCCTGAAACGTGCTTTGTTGATGCCTCCAAAATAGGCAGTTTTCCCTTTTAAACTATCCAGGGAAAGAAGAGCTACAGCACCCACCTGGGCCAAAGCTTCTATAATTAATACGCCTGGCATAACGGCTTCTTTTGGGAAATGACCTTGAAAAAAATATTCATTAATGGTTACATTCTTATAACCTACTGCCCTTATCCCTGGTTCTAATTCTTCTATCTTATCAATTAATAAGAAAGGATATCTGTGAGGAATAATCTCTTTTATTTGTTCTATATTTAACATGTGTATCACCACCTAGGCTTTTATTCTGAACAGGGGTTGATTGTACTCGACCATTTCTTCATTTTTAACAAAGATTTCAACGATTTCTCCATCACTTTCCGCTTCAATTTCATTCATTATTTTCATCGCTTCAATAATACAAAGCACATCTCCTTTTTTTACTTTATCACCTACTTTGACAAAAGGCTCTGCTCCCGGAGCCGGAGCGCTATAAAAGGTTCCTACAATTGGAGAATATACAATAATACCTTCTTTTTCCCCGGATACTTCTTTTTCAACCTTTATATCTGTTGAGATTTGATTTTGAATTTCTACAGGTCTTTCGATAATTGGCGTTTCAATTCTGCTGGCAATAGGAACAATTTCTTTCTCTTTTTTTATTTTTAATACAAATCCTTCTTTTTCTATTTCAAGCTCGGTCAGCTGACTTTCATTCATGACTTTCATTAAATGCTCTATTTCTTTATAATCCATGCTTCACCCTCCTAATTTTTATACTTCTTAAATAACAGGGAAGCATTATGTCCACCAAAACCAAGGGAATTTGACAGTGCATAGTTTAATTCCTGTTTTCTTCCAATGTTTGGCACATAATCCAGATCACACTCCGGATCAGGA